>URRN01000020.1 GCA_900550185.1 uncultured Collinsella sp. | reverse complement strand
GCGTACACGACATAGCCCGGCCACGGCGCCGGCACCGAGAGCTGCGGATAAAACGAATACTGCGTCGTCGCGGTCCACGCCACTGCCGCCGTGGCCACGCCAAACAACGCAAGCCCAACCAGCGCGGCAATGTCGCTGCGCCCCAGTCGATACCGCGCATACGTCGTACGACGCGTCGCGGCACCCCACCCGCGCGAGCGCATCGCGTCCGCACGCTCCAGCGAATCTTCCATGCCCCAGCCCATCAACACGCTCGATGCCCGCAGGCGCGAGCGCACGGGGTCGGCCGGCGCGCGGCCCGGCACGTCAATCGCATCTTGCACCGCCAGTACCGTGCGGCCGCGGCGCAAAAACTGCGGGATAAGCCGCATGCACATCGAGATCATGAGCGCAATCACCGGCGCGGCATTGCCCAGCAGCGCGAGTACCTTGTCGTATTCGAGCATCGATGCCGCCGCCTCAAACCACAGTATGCTCGCCACAAACAGCCCGCCCATGCACAGGCCGTATACCATGCTCTCCAGATACACCGCGCGCATGCCAATACGGAACAGCTCCGTCGAGCCCGAGGCGCTAAACAGCGGATTGAGCACCGCGACGATCAAAATCACCGGCAGCTGCCAGCGGAGCGCGCCCAGCGTGCGGGCAGCCCCACGCGTCGCAAATCCATACGCCAGCCCGCCCGCAAGTGACAGCGCAATCAGTACCGGCTGCATCGAGAACATAGTGAGCCCCAGCGTCAGCGCTATATAGAGTGCCGGCACAGCCGGATGCGACATCGAGAATGCCGCGACGGGCTCGCCGCCAAACTCCTCTCGTATGTTGTCCACGGGCACCCCCGTTCCCTCGCTCAAACAACAGCTCCGCAGCACCGCCAACGCCGCACGCACGCAGTGCAAACGCCACGCCGGCGGTGCAAGCCTCAACCGCCGCAAACCAATCGTTACGCGCTCGTCATATGCCTGCGGTATCATATTGCACCGTGTATCGTTTCCAAACACACGTCTCTATAACGTAACAGGAGATCACATGGACGCAACCGCAATTATCCTCGCTGCCGGCGAGGGCACCCGCATGAAGTCGAACCACTGCAAGGTTTCGCACAAGATCCTGGGTAAGCCCATGGTCCAGTGGATCGTCGACGCTACCATCAAGGCCGGCTGCAGCCGCGTCGTGGTTGTCATCGGCAGCCACGCCGACGAGATGCGCGCCCTCATCGACGGCGCCTACGCCAACAGCGCCACCAAGGTCGAGTGCGTCGAGCAGACCGAGCGTCTGGGCACCGGTCACGCCGTGAAGGTCGCACTCGAGGCCTGTGGCATCACGCAAGGCCCCGTCGTGGTGCTCAACGGCGACCTGCCGCTCATCACCGCCGACACCGTCGCCAAGTTCGCGCAGACCGTCGCCACCGGCGAGCTCGCCTGCACCGTCATGACCATGACCCCGCCCGATCCTTTTGGCTACGGCCGCATCAAGCTGGGCGCCGATGGTCAGATCGAGCGCATCATCGAGCAGAAGGACTGCACGCCCGAGCAGGCCGCCACGCTGCTCGAGTGCAACGCCGGCTGCTACGCCTTCGACGGCGCGCGGCTCGCCGCCCACATCGACGAGATCGGCAACGACAACGCGCAGTCCGAGTACTACCTGCCCGACATGCTCGAAATCCTCAAGGGTCACGGCCAGGCAGTCTCCATCTTCCACTGCGACGACTACCGCGACGGCCTGGGCGTCAACAGCCGCATCCAGCTCGCGCAGCTCACCGCCATCGCGCGCGACCGCATCAACGAGCACTGGATGGCAGAAGGCGTCACGTTCATCGACCCCACGCAGGCCTGGATCGGCCCCGACGCCACCATCGGCCGCGACACCATCGTGTGGCCGCAGACGCACCTGATCGGCCACGTCACCGTGGGCGAGGAGTGCCAGCTCGGCCCCAACAGCCGCCTCACCGACACCACCGTCGGCAGCGGCTGCATCATCGATGAGACCATCGCCATCGAGGCCGTCATCGAGAACGGCGTCGACTGCGGCCCGCGCGCCTACCTGCGCCCGGGCACCCACATGCTCGACGGCTCCAAGGCCGGCACGCACGTGGAGATCAAGAAGTCCACGATCGGCGAGGGCTCCAAGGTGCCGCACCTGTCCTACATCGGCGACACCACCATGGGCTCCGGCGTCAACGTGGGCGCGGGCTCCATCACCTGCAACTACGATGGCGTGCACAAGCACAAGACCGTCATCGGCAAGGACGCCTTCATTGGCTCCGACACCATGATGGTCGCGCCCGCCCAGATCGGCGACGGTGCACTCGTGGCCGCCGGCTCCGTCATCACCGAGCCGGTCCCGGCCGACGCACTTGGTCTGGGCCGCGCCCGTCAGGTAAATATTGAGGGCTGGGCCGCCGATTACCGCCGCCGCCTGCACGAGGACGACGAGGTATAACGTTTTACCAAGCACAAAAGGAGCTGCTCCATGGGGGCGGCTCCTTTTTCTATCGTGACCTGCGCAACCGGATGAGTGGTCGGTTCGTGTCCGTTGACGGTAAAGACGTTATCAAGACCCGATAAGCCCCGTCGCGCGGTTACAATGCAACAAGGCATCTATATGGCATTCGATATAAAGGAGAAGGGTAATGCCGATTAATGATCCCGAGAAGTCGGAGAATATGCGCAAGTCCATCCGCGTGTATTCCGGTTCCTCCAACCGTCCCCTCGCTCAGAAGATTGCTGAGTACCTTGGGGTCGAGCTTTCGGGCCTTACGCTAAAGCAGTTCGCCAACGGTGAGATTTACGCCCGCTACGACGAGACCGTCCGCGGCGCCGACGTCTTCCTGATTCAGTCCGTGGCCGGCGGCAACGTCAACGACATGCTCATGGAGCTGCTCATCGCCACCGACGCTGCCAAGCGCGCATCCGCCCGCTCCATCACCGCCGTCATCACCCACTACGGCTATGCCCGCCAGGACCGCAAGGCCGGCCCGCGCGAGCCCATCACCGCCCGCCTCGTCGCCAACCTGCTCGAGCGCGCCGGTGTCAACCGTATCATCACCCTCGACCTGCACCAGGGCCAGATCCAGGGCTTCTTCGATATCCCGGTTAACCACCTGTCCGCACTGCCGCTGTTCGGCCAGTACTACAACGACATGCACTTCGACACCGACAACCTGGTTGTCGTCTCCCCCGACGTGGGTCGTGCCAAGGCCGCCAAGAAGCTGTCCGACATGCTCGGCTGCGACCTGGCCATCGCCCACAAGGGCCGTCCGCGCCACAACGCCGCCGAGGTCATGGGCATCATCGGTGACATCAAGGGCAAGACCTGCATCATCAACGACGACATGATCGACACCGCAGGCACCCTGTGCGCCAACGTCAAGGAGCTCAAGGCTATGGGCGCCGGCGACATCTACGTCTGCGCCACCCACGGCATCTTCTCCGGTCCGGCCATCGAGCGTCTGAACGACGCCCCGATCGTCGAGTGCCTCGTCACCGACGCCATTCCCGTCGAGGTCGGCGGCAAGATCAAGACCATCTCGGTCGCCGAGGAGTTCGCTCAGGCCATCTCCGCCGTTTACCACGAGGAGCCCGTCTCCACGCTCGTCGGCGGCGACTTCGCGCTGTAATCCAGCGTGCATCTCATCATCTTTGGTGTTTTTAAAGGGTCGGAAGCTCGCTTCCGACCCTTTTTCTACCCCTCGACAACCTTCCCTGGACAATTAGTTCAGATACGTATTTTTTTAAAGCTCCAAAGGCCGTTCTGAGCCTTCTGAGCTCCCCGGCGAACGCCATACTGCCCAAAGCTCATCGCTTTCGAGTACGACCGCCGCATATTTACCCTCAAATCGCCCTCGAAAGCCCTTAGAAACGCCTCGAACGCCCGCCGTCTTATACGTATCTGAACTAACTGTCCAGTAGCTATCGTCAACCTTCGCGGCAGAGCTCAATTTCCTGCAATCCCCTCAACCGATTCCACCGATTTCATAACACCCAGCCGTTCATGGCGCGCAGCGCCCCGCTGAGCGAAAAGAACGGTATGGCGGTCGCATTCTGCCGCCAACTTAGTACGTTATAGCTATGACGACCGTGATTTCACATCTCTCCGCCCTCCGCGCAATTCGTCGCGCACGACGGGCGTACTCTGCCCTACCCTGGGACTCCGTTGATAGCGAACAGCAAGCACAGGCCTTGGCTGGCTGCATTCCCAACAATGACGCGATAGACTTTGGCGCACTTTCGATACTCGACGCCTGGAATGAAGATGATTCCGAACTGCTCGATCTTCTCGTTTCAAACGAAGACAACAGGCGCCCCGACAAGCGACTTCTTCAGCATATTCTCTCCACTCCTCTTCCTGAAGGTGCAATTATGCACGTCGAGGCCGACATCTACGCAACGTCTCCTGCCATGACAGCCATGCTTTGTTCCAAAAATGAATCAGTCGCCAAAACCTTGATGCTCCTTATGGAGCTGCTCGGAACCTACTCCCTTCCTCCCGGGGCAACATACCCCATTGCCTATGACGACATCTGGCCCAAGGGCGATGACTACGAAGCGATGGACGACCTCGATTGCCGGGGCGACCAGTCGGCGACCGAACAGCAGAACGAAACCCGCTACGAACAGGCACACTACAAATGCGAGCCCGCCACGACCATCGAAGATCTCGAGGCGGTCGCACACTTCGCCAAAAGTAGCTCATACACCTCGTTTCGCACGGCAGTCAAACTTGCCCGACCCGAATCTGCATCCCCAGCCGAATCCCTAATGTTTGCCGTTCTCGGAGCGCCCATGCGCTTTGGAGGATTCGGATGTTGCAGTCTGCCCATGGGAGGCCTGCTACTCAACTATCGAATCGACTTCGACACTCTTGCGGTCAACATGTCCTCGGGCATCCCCTATGCCATCTGCGACCTATATTGCCCGGCAGCCGGAGTCGACAACGAATAC
This sequence comes from uncultured Collinsella sp., assembly GCA_900550185.1. GTDB lineage: Bacteria > Actinomycetota > Coriobacteriia > Coriobacteriales > Coriobacteriaceae > Collinsella. Next base: position 12,871 of record URRN01000020.1, on the reverse strand, counting down.
AACGGAATTGGGCATGAGCTTCAAAACGCTCGCATCCACGATGGCAATCGAAATAATGGCCTCAAGGCAATGGGCATCCACGTCCTGGTTATCAATCGCGACCAAATGAAAGACCTTGTTGCACTCGAAGCCTTCGCCCAAACGATGCATCGACTCGCGGGAGTCCGATTCCGATACCGTATCAAGGGCTATCGCAAGCGTCAGGCCGCTTGGCTCAACGCTCTGCGGGCCGGAATCGGCCTTGCGCCGGTCTAAACGGAGAATCACCCGCACGCCGCCGAACAGGACTGGACAGTTAGTTCAAATACGTATAAATGGACACATTGAATTAGGCTGTTTTGCAGTTATCTCTATACCATTCGCCCGATTTGAAGGCAGGGTAGACTTCAAAACAGCGTCATATGGACTAACTAAAGCTCCAAAACAACGTATCGGCATTGAATCGAGCAATTCGAGTTCTCAGAACTTATACGTATCCGAACTAACTGTCCACCTCGATTTCGACGGCCGTCCAAACGCCCTCAAATAACCTCAATTGCCCTCCATTTGACAGCGGCAACAGGGTCGCTCACCATAGCAGGCAACAAATCAACGAAAGGATGAACATGGCAGCTGCACAGCCGCTTAAGATTCGCATGGTTGCCGGACTTGGCAACCCTGGCGAGGAATATGCCGAGACCCGTCACAACGCTGGTTTCAAAGCAATCGACGAGCTGGCCCGTCAGGCCGGCGTCACGTACTGGAAAAACCAGGCCGGCGCCGAGGTCGCGCTCATCAACATCAACGATCCCGAGGAAGAGGGCGGTAAGCGCCAGATTGTACTGGTCAAGCCGCAGTCGTACATGAATACCTCGGGCGGCCCCATCTCCAAGCTCTGCCGCGAGTACAAGATCAAGGCCGAGGAGCTGCTCGTGATTCATGACGAGCTCGACATTCCCGCCGGCGACGTACGCGTTAAGGTGGGCGGAGGCCATGCCGGTCACAACGGCCTGCGCTCCATCATCGACAAGATGGGCAGCCGCGACTTCAGCCGCATCCGCACCGGCATCGGCAACCCTCCCGGCAAGATGGCCGTCGCCGACTACGTTCTTAAGCAGCTGCGCGCCCGCGAGGCCGAGGATTTCCAGGACACCTGCGCCCGCGCGGCCGACGCCGCCGGCCTGGCGATCGTGCACGGCGTGGTCTATGCCCGCGACCATGTCAACGGCGCCGCCTCCGCCAACGGCAAGCACTAAAACCTATCATTTAGGAACAGGTTTATTTCGGCAGGTTTTACCTGCGGAAACGCCCCAGTTGCGGCATCGCAATCAACCGCGCGCCGACATACATGCATAGCACCCCAAATGGGGCCGGCCTCATCACAACCCGAGGCCGGCCCCATTTGCCGTTTTACCTGATAAAACCGACCAAAATAAACCTCTCCCCCTTTGGTAGGCCGAAGTGGATAAACCCCGCTCCCAACCGCCGAAGACACACGTAAACGGCATGTCCATGAGGGTATAATTTGCACCGTATGTCTGCACAACGCCTGTGCGCGTACGGTTTTACTCGGGCTGCCGTCCATTTCCGTGGAGGCACGGTTCGGCCGCCCTAACAAGAGAGGGGTTCTATGTATAAGATCCTGGAGAAGACGCAGTTCTCGGAGAAGGTGTTCAAGTTCCGCATCGAGGCGCCCGCAATCGCCAAGCATGCGCACGCTGGACAGTTCCTCATGGTTCGCGCCAACGAGACGGGCGAGCGCGTCCCGTTTACCCTGGCCGGCTGGAACGGTGACGAGGGCTGGGTCGAGTTCATCTTCATGGTGATCGGCAAGACCACCGAGATGCTTTCCACCTACGAGGCCGGCGAGTCGCTGCGCGACGTCGTGGGCCCGTTGGGCGTTCCCACCGAGATGGCCGAAGGCCCCTGCGCCGTCATTGGCGGCGGCGTCGGCCTGGCAATTGCCTTCCCGGTCGCCAAGCACCTGGTCGAGACCGGCCACGAGGTGCACGCCATCATGGGCGCCCGCACCAAGGACCTCCTGCTTATGGAGGACCAGTTCCGCGAGCTCCTCGACGAGGACCACATCCACATCACCACTGACGACGGCTCCTACGGCGAGCAGGGCGTTGTCACCGCTCCGCTGGAGCGCCTGCTGCAGGACAAGGCCGTGAGCCAGGTCTTCTGCGTCGGCCCCGTTCCGATGATGAAGTTCTCGACCCTCACCGCCCAGAAATACGACACCCCCATCACCGCGTCCCTCAACCCCATCATGGTTGACGGCACCGGTATGTGCGGCTGCTGCCGCGTCGAGGTGGGCGGCGTGACCAAGTTCGCTTGCGTCGACGGCCCCGACTTCGATGCCACCCTGGTCGACTGGGATGACCTTCGTGCCCGCCAGGCCGCTTACCGTTCCGAAGAGGGCGAGTCCCTCAAGGCCTATGAGGAAAAGAGCTGCGCATGCCACTAGTTAACGGTCGTTTCGTTGCCGATATGAAGTCGCCCCGCACCCCCGATAACGAGGAGCCGGCTGCCGAGCGCGCCTGCGACTTCCGCCCCGTCGACAAGGGCTTCACCGAGGAGATGGCGCTGGCCGAGGCCGAGCGCTGCCTCAACTGCAAGAAGCCGTTCTGTGTTGAGGGCTGCCCCGTCAACATCAACATCCCCCGCTTTATCGAGCAGATCCGCGCGAAGGACTTCGGCGGCGCTCTCGATACCATTCGCGAGGACTCCATGCTTCCCGCCATCTGCGGCCGCGTCTGCCCGCAGGAGAACCAGTGCGAGGGCAAGTGCATCCGTGGTAAGAAGTCCGAGCCCGTGGCCATCGGCCAGCTCGAGCGCTTCCTGGGTGACCGCCCCGAGCTCGCCTCCACGCCCAAGATGGCTCCCAAGAACGGCAAGAAGGTCGCCGTCGTGGGCTCTGGCCCGTCCGGCATCACCTGCGCCGGCGAGCTCGCCCGTAACGGCTTTGACGTTACCGTCTTCGAGGCCTTCTTCACCGGCGGCGGCGTGCTGGTCTACGGCATCCCCGAGTTCCGCCTGCCCAAGGCAGTCGTCAAGCGCGAGATCGACGGCTTGGAGGACATGGGCGTCAAGTTTGAGTACAACTCCGTCGTGGGCAACATGGCCACGGCCGAGGAGCTGTTCGAGCAGGGCTTCGACGCCATCTACGTGGCGACCGGCGCTGGCCTGCCCAAGTTCCTCAACGTCCCCGGCGAGAACCTGCCCAACGTCTTCTTCGCCAACGAGTACCTCACCCGCGTGAACCTGATGAAGGCCAACAAGTTCCCCGAGTACGACACCCCCACCAAGCACGGCAAGAACGTCGTCGTCTTTGGTGGCGGCAACGTGGCTATGGACGCCGTCCGTACCGCCAAGCGTCTGGGCGCCGAGCACGCCATCATCGCTTACCGCCGTACCGAGGACGAGATGCCCTGCCGTCGCGCCGAGCTGCACCATGCTAAGGCCGAGGGCGTCGAGGTTCTGCCGCTCGTCTCCCCGCTCGAGTTTGTCGCTGGCGAGGACGGCTCCGTGTGCGCCGTCAAGGTCCAGAAGATGGAGCTCGGCGAGCCCGACGAGTCCGGCCGTCGTCGCCCGGTGCCCATCGAGGGCGCCATCGAGGAGATTCCCTGCGACGTCGCAATCTCGGCTATCGGTACCAACGCCAACCCCTTCGCAAAGAAGATCGGCGGCAAGATGGAGCTCAACAAGTGGGGCTACATCGTCGCCGACGAGGAGACCGGCCAGACCACCGATCCCCGCATCTGGGCCGGCGGCGACATCGTCACCGGTGCCGCTACGGTCATTCTGGCGATGGGCGCCGGCAAGAAGGCCGCTGCTTCCATCACCAAGAGCCTGCTGGGCGAGTAATCACCCACAGCGCTAGCCATCAAACGGCAAAGTCCCCGTCGAGCACACGCCCGGCGGGGACTTTTTCTATGCCGACCGCCCAAACCACCACGATGGGGACAGGCACCTTTGTGGTGGTTGGGGACTTGCCCGATCGTTTTGTCTCGATCTGTAACAGTTAGAGACCAAATTCCCCGCTACGTGTTACAGATCGAGACGTTAGGTTGGCGGCCGAACAGTTCATCTCAATCTGTAACACCTAGAGCCATTTTTACTGGCTTGGTGTTACAGATTTAGATTTTGCCGAAGCCGAGGATGGGCGCTGCCACCAAAACCTAGCGCTTGCGGCGCTTGGTCGCGGCAACACCGGCGGCGGCAACGGTTGCGCCGGCGATACCTAGGGCGGCGACCGTCATCGCAGTGGCGTCTCCCGTGTTGACGAGCACCGCGTTATCGAACTTCTTACCGTTCTTGCCCTTATCCTTGGACTTGTCCGTCGCCACCGTTGTCGTCGTCGAAGTCGAACCATCCGCAGGAACCCCGGTACCGCCAGAGCCATCCGCACCGCCACCCTGCTCGCCGCCGCCAGGCGTCGGCTTGGGTTCCGGCTTGGGTTCCGGCTTGGGCCCGGGCTCCGGCTCGGGATCGGGCGTCGCCTCATCGGTCACCGTAATCGTAATGTTCAAGCGCTCCGAATACTCGCTATACGACATGCCGGGACGCTGCGCCGCAATGCGCACATACATATTGCTATCGAGCGCAATAGGCTCGGTGTACTTTACGCGGCCTTCGTCACGGCAGGGGCAGGTGTCGTTGGTGGTATACCAAATGGTCGTGCCATCCTCGGCCGAAAGCTCCAGCTTCGTGCCCTTGGGCACCGTAATGTAGTTCTCCTTGGGCGACCATGCACCAAACGTCGTCGCACCAATCGTCGCCACCGGTCGCACCGGTCGCACTGCCTCGGCAGACACGCGCACGTCGACCTGCTTGGACAGCGCCGTGCCGTCCACCGCCGCCGTCAACGTCGTCAAACCGGGCAGAGCACCATGCAGCACAAACGTCGCCGCGCCATCCTCGCTCGTCACAGCCTGAGCAGCATCAACGGAGCAGATAGCCGTAGACTCCAGCCCAACACTAGCCTTGGCGCCCGCAAACGGCTTGCCCGCCTTATCGGTCACGTGTGCCACCAGCTCAAAGTCGCCGCCCTCAAGCATGGTCACAGCTTGTTCCACGTTGAGCTTGAGCTTGTCGGCACGAACGCCCACGACAAGCTCGCCACTTGCCCAGCGCGCCATGGCCTTGCCGGCGTAGTTGCGAGCACCGTCGAGCTCAAACGACACCGTCGAGCCCGCCTCACGCGCATCGGCATAGCGAATGCGCAGCACGCGCGACAACGGCTTGCCATTGGGATCGTCCTGCTTGTCGAGCCACGTATACGTCACGTCGCCCAAGCCCTGCGCGCACAATGCGACAAGGGCATCGTCGCTCGCATCCATATACTGCGTAAACTCAACCTCGACGCAATCGGTATAGGCATGGGCCGAAGCCACCTCGGGCGCCGCCGTCGACACCAAGCCAATGTTCACCTCGGTCTGAATCGGCGGCACGCGCAGCCAAGCCGAACGCGCCTCCTCATACCCGTCCTTGGTCACGCGCACCTGATACCATCCGGTCGGCGTATTCCAGTTGTATGCACCGTCCGCACCCGTTGCAAGCGGATTGTCCTGCTCATACTCCTCGGCATCCCAACGCACTGCATTGGTACCGGCGGCATCGTCGGCGCTCCACAGCTCAACCGTTGCGCCCTCGACCGTATTGGACAACAGGCCCTCGTACACCACGCCCGCAGGGTCGGGTGCAGCCTTGGCAGCCACATTGCGATAACGCGCCTCGAAGATCGACTGCATCTTCTCGTCCGAGATCAAGCCGTCCTTGTTGGCCTTGTAGACCTCGGCATCGGTCAGCTCACCCCAGTTGACCGTAATACGATTCTGGCACGCGCGCTCCACCTGCTCACAGGCGACATCGTAGGCGCATTCGGCATTGGTCAGCTTAATCGCGCGCTCCGAGCCCACACTCGTCGAAGCCGCGTCATAGGCAGCGCCCACCACGGTACCCGCCGAACCGGCCGTCAGCACGCCGGCGATTGTCATAATGGAGCCCACCGCCACATCGGTGCTATCGTGGCAGAGCTGGCGATACAGCAGATCCTCAAACGCACGCGCCTTCTCCATGGCGTCGCGCAGCGCGTAAATGCACTTCCAGTCGTCCTCGGTCTTCTCGGGCTTGGCAAGCAAGCGCGTATGCTGAAGCTCATAGCCCTCGCGCTCGCCCTTCACCTTCTGCATACGGACGTTCACGTTCTCCCAGTTCTTGCTGGCATCGTTCACGCCGTAAATGCCGGTAAAGATGCCGATGCCCTGGGTCGCCGCGGGAAACGCCTGGCCGGCCGCCTTCCACGCATCGGTCTTAAAGACCTGGCCGAACATCTCACACTCGATCTTGTAGCTTTTGAGCGAACGGATCGTGCGGATGAGCTTCATGTGGGCGCTGACGTCACCGTTGCGCTTCCAAGCCATAAGCCAACCGCGAATCGTAGAGTTATTGAGGCTGTGGACTACGTTCCAGTTATCGTACAGATTGTCCAAAATGTCGCATTGCATGGCGATTGAGTTAAACAGCAGCGCCTGGTTCTTGTTGTTATTGGAGTTCTCGATAAACTCCGACTCAATGTAAGCGGTCTCGTCGCCATCGGGCGCGGCGACCTTAAAGCCCTTGACGGTATCGTCGTCAGCCGCCTTGTAGCTCAGCGAGCTGCCGAGCGCCTGGCCCAAATCGTTAAACCCGCTCGTCGACTGGCCGTTGTACTCGCTGGCCTTAATGCCCGCACACTTGTTGAGCGCCGCAGCGGTTGCGTCATTCCAGCTTCCGTATTGGTTGAGCTGGCCGATACCCATCGACTGGCCCACCAGATCCTCGGCCTGCTGGGCAATAAACTCCGCTCGCGACGCATGGTCGACAAGTTCCTTGATGGCCGCCGCATCCGCAGCGCTTGCACCCTGAGCCGACGCGAGTTCCTGGTACCAATCCTCACCGGTGCCGTACGCGTCCTCAAAGATCATCTTGTCCACGTTGACGCCATAGCTGTCGCCCTGCTTGGTCAGCAGCGCCGACGAGCCGCCAACCGCAGCCTTAAGCTCGGCGGCAAACTGCGCCGCCTCGTCGTTGCCAGCATCATCACCCTTACCGTCGCTGGCGGCAGGGGCGCGGCGAGCCTTACGCGCGTTGCCGCCCTCGTCCTTGCCGTCCTCGTCCTCCTCGGCAAGCGCATCGGCGACCATCTGGTCAATCGCATCGTTAAAGGCCTCGTCGACATCGTTAAAAGAGTTATCCATCATATACTCGTGCCACTGCTGCACGGCATTCGAGAACTCCTGCTGGCGCTCCTCGGCCGCGGCGGAATGCTTTTTGGCCGAAGCGTTGGCGTCAAAACTCAGCATGGTCATAAGCTGAGCATTGGAGATGCGGTAGGTCTGCGGCATAAAGATCTGCTCAAAGTTTCCGCAGTTCACATAGGTCGAGTCATTCGCCTTGTTAAACTCGTCGAGCAGCTTAAGGTAACCCTCGTCCACATACTCCGCCACATAGCGCACACGGGTGCCCTCGCGCGACTTTTGAGTCAGAGGAATCGTCACCGTCTTGCCATCCACGCAGTCCACGTACAGGTCGAGCGTGTCGGCGGCCTCTTCGTTTCCCACCTCAAGCGTGATGTCAAAGGTCCAGTAGGCGTTCTTCTTTTGTGGCAGATGATGGAAGGTCCACAGGCTCTTGCCGGTGTCCTTGCCGTCCTTGACCAGGTTTTGCGTACCGCCACGATACGTCACATCAAAGTTCCAGACCGAAGCACCCGGAACATAGCGCACATAATTGCGAGCCGTTACCTCGGCAGCAGCGGCGGCAACATCGGTCGAGCCCACGCGCGCCTCGAGCGTCACGCGCTCGGCGGCAAGCGTATCCTGCGGCAGCTCGTATTCAATCTTGGCACGGCCGAGTTTATTGGTCTTGCCGGTGTACTTTGCAGCCGACGAGCCCGTCCCCACGGTGAGCTGCACGCTCTTGCCCGGCGCCGCATAAACGTAGGCCACATTGCCCAGCAGGCTGTGAACGTCGGTGTTGTCGACCTCGATGCGCGATCCGCTAACCTCGAGTGTGGTGCTTCCCAGCGGCAATGTCACCTCGCCCAGCGCAATAAGCGGCGAGATGGCATAGATGCCTGCGGCCTTAGGCTTAAAACGCACAAACACATCGGCGCCCATGCCCTTCTTCATATTGAGAACGAGGTTGTCACCCTCCCACGTCGTGTCAGTCCACATGGCATCGGAGCTGGCGCCGGCTTCGCGAGCGCCTGCGGACACATCCTCGACGGCATCCTTTGCCAGCGGAATCTCAATCTTGGCAGCCTGGCTGTCCTTGAGCTCGTAATGAATGCGCAGCTCGGTCTCCACGCCAACGACCGCGGACGAATCAGCGATAACCGAGCCCGCCGTCAGCCCACGCTCGACACGATACGTCTCCACGTCAAACGTGGGGACGTCGAGCGTCACGTCGAGCTGTTTGCCGTCCTCAATCTTCACCTGCTTTTGCGCGATATGCTTACCCACGGTCAGCCCTAGGCGGCTAAACGTGGAATAGCTCGTCGCTTGGATGTCGTAGCTCGTCTTGTTAAAGGCAACGATGGTGTACGAACCGGCCTTAAGGCGCGGCGTCTCGGCCTTCATGATAGGCGTGGTGCCATCGTCTTCGTAACCCATCAAATAGGTGACACCGTCGGCAACTAGCTTGCCGTCGGACGTACGGAACACCAGCACGCGGTTGGCGCCCTGGTAGTCGCCCTTGGTCGTGACCGTCGCCGTACCCCAGGGCTTCAAGTCGATATCGACCTTGCCGGCCGAAGGCTTCACCGTCGCCGTCGCCCCACCCAGCCTGAGGCTGTCTTTGGGCTCGAGCGTTATCTCCAGATCCTGGTCCGCGTCGGCAATGGCCTGCGACACCACAAGTGCTGTGCCCTGGATACGGAAGTCGTTTTCTTTGTCACCCTTGGCAGGCTTAAGCGTCTTGCCGCCGCTCTTCACCGTCAGATCGATCTTATCGAGACTATCGAGCTCAATGCGTTCGGTCTTATCCTGGCCCACAATCGGTTCAAGATAGCCCACGTTGAGCTCAATCGCGCGCGAGGCCGGAATCTTGGTAAAGTCCTCCGCCTTAATCTCTCCGATATTCCATGTGCCCGTCATCTGGTCGCCCGGGCGCGCCAGCACCATGTCATAGTAACCGCTGAGCGAAATGCGCAGGGTGGCTGCTGTCTTGGAGAGAGCGTCCGCTGTAAAGCTGCCGTCATCGCCAACCGCCAGCGGCGTGGACTGCCCCGCCTGCACGAGTGTAGCCGTCGCGCTCTGGGGAAGTTTGCCCGTCACCTGGGCCGCCTCGCCCATCCACTCAAACGTGTAAGCAGGCTTCGAGGAATCGACGGAGTCCTTGCGATCGGCCACGGCATCGGCAAGCTTTTTGACCATCGAGGGGTTGCCAGCCGAATCGGTCGCATAGGCATAGATGGTCTGGCCTTCACTAAAGGGAATCGCATACGTTACGCCATCGATTGTCACGCGCTCATTATAGTCGCCCGGATAGCCCGCCTCACCAAACCGAAGATCGGGGTTCATCACGCGCAGGGCAACGGCATTATGGTTCGTCTCGTTTCCGTATCTCGTGTTCTCAAAAGCTCCCCACTCTATCATTTCCACGCTTTTGGGTAGCACAATCTCTTTGCCGGCAATCGCAGGATCAAGAGAGGCGAACGCGTGCGCTCCGATATATTTAACGCCGTCGCCGATCGTCACCGACGACACATGCGAGCACCCGTCAAAGGCATAGCGCTCAATCCGCTCCACCGTGCCCGGCACATCGATCTGCGTAAAGGTGAGTACCGTTGTGTCCGAGACATAGAACTGCGGCACGCCGCAATTGGCGAAGGCACGATAGTCGATAGTCTTAACCGAAGGCGGCAGCGTTGCCACCACATTGTCGTCAAGTTGTTCGCAGCCCTCAAAGGCCTGCTCGGGAATCGTGGTAAAAGCCGCGTTGTTGGGCCAGGTTACCGTTTGGAGCGTCTTGCTTTTGTAGAATGCATAGCTCCCGAGCTCCTCGACCGAATCGGGCAGTGCGATCTCTTTGATGCTGCTGCCGCCCAAGCCGCCAACCGAGCGGACATGCGAATTCGAAGCGAAGGTGATCGATGTGAGCGCAGCGCTTCCCATACCCGTAAGGCTTACGACATTTTTGTCGTCGATGGTCGAGGGCACCTCCAACGTGGTAATGCCCGCGTCGCCATACTCGATAGAAATTTCATTGGTGAGGCCATCAATCGAGAAGTAGTACTGCGCGGGGGTCTGCTCGCCGGCCACGTAGCCATCGTCGTATTCGTCCTTTACGCCCGTGGCGCCCTTCGAGGTTGCCCAGAGTTCAAGTTCTTCGTTCCAGGTCGCCTCGGTGCCGGAAGCCTCCTCTTGCTTTTGCTGCTCGGCGAGCTCCTTACCCTCGACAAGATCGGTGGCAAGCGTACCCGCAGGTGTGCTCTCGGTCTGTCCGGCGCCCGTCAGGCCCGCCGCCGATGCAATCTCGGAGGCCGGGGGCGTAGGGGTGTCACCGGTATCGGGCGCTGTGGGGTCGGCAGCGCCGGCATCGGGCGCGTGATCGGCGGCATCGGCATCGGGCGCGGCGTCGGCGGGGTCGGCGGCGTCTACTTGGTCGACATCCGTCTGCACAAAGGTGCTATCGGTGGTGAGCACCTCAGCAAACGCGCCCACAGGCAACGAGCCCCTCACCATGGTGAGGGTCACCGCGACAATGGTCAGGCGGCGGCAAAGCGCTCGAACAGTAGTCCACCTCATGGTCGTTCCTTTCCTGCAAACCAAAAGTCATCCAGCGTAATCGTTGTCCAAAAACAAAGCGAACGGTAGGTTCATATATACGAACCTACCGTTCTACCCGCGCAAACCGCCACAAAGGGGACAGGCACCTTTGTGGCGGTTCTGGACTTGGCCGGCCAGTTAGTCTCAATCTGTAACAGTTAGAGGTCAAATTCCCCGCTTGGTGTTACGGATCGAGACGTTAGGTTGGCAGCCGAACAGTTCATCTCAATCTGTAACACCTGAAGCCCAAATATCTGGCTTGGTGTTACAGATTGAGATTTTGTAAAAGCCGAGGATAGGCGCCGCCACCAAAACCTAACGCTTGCGGCGCTTGGTCGCGGCGATGCCGACGGCGGCTACGGTTGCGCCGGCGATGCCTAGGGCGGCGACCGTCATCGCGGTGGTATCCCCCGTGGTAGCCAGGACAGCATCGCCCTTCTTGGCCTGCGTGGTTTTCTCAACCGTCTTGATCGTGGCGGTTGTCGTGGCCGGCTTGGCCGCGGGCTTCACCCCAGGCTGCGGCGTCGGCTTGGGATCCGGCGTAGGCTGCGGATCGGGAGCGGGCGTGGCTTCGGGCGTAAAGGTCAGATCGGTGTTGAGCCACAGGGTGTAGATCCAGCCGCTGTCCTCATCGGATACGCTATCCGCGACCTGGTAGCCGCACTCCTGGCCGTTGATCACCAGCTTGGTGTCGGGCGTAAAGTAGAAGCCGCGCGCGGACTTGAGGTAAATACCGTAGCGATAGGTCACGCCGGGCTTAAAGACGTCGATGTGATTCGTGATGTTCTGATCCCAGAACTTCTGAGAGTTCACTTCGCTGCCATCGCTGCCCGTCCAGAACTCACACTGAGGAAGGGAGTTGGAACCCGTCGGAACATTCGCCGTAAAGATCGGCTTATCGCCTGCCTTGAAGGTGGTCGTGGCGCCGTTGATCTCGATAACGTCGATGGCCCGCCATTCGTCGATCGGCTGCTCGCACAGCATATTGTCGGCGTTTGGTGCGAAGACGCCGTCGACGGTCTTGATGTGGTGCGCCCAATGACCGTTGACGTACATCATGCAGTCATCGGCCACGGTATTGTCGCCCTTGAGCCTCAGCTCAACGGAGTACATGTAGAACTTGCCCTCTTCGAAGTGTTCGATCCTCCTCGCGCCCGTCGGATACTTGGCAGGGTCGGAATACCAGAAGGCAACGGGCGTGAGCTCCGCAGGGTCGCTGCCATCCATCTCCTCCCAGCACTCATACGCGATCTCGTACTTGTCGGCATAACCGTTGGCGTCGAGCAGGGTAGCGACCTTCTGGGCAACGAGCGTGGAAGTAGCAGCGCCAGCACCGCAAGCCAAAACGATCTTCTTCATAGGTAATGTCTCCCTTCATGGTTTACTTTAGGTAAGTGTACCGCAGCGAGCGATGGCACTCGGCCTCGATGAGCTTTTATGCCAGTTTGCTTGCGCGCTGCGTATAATACATCTAGTACGTGTTGTCATACCGCTCGCTTTATGAGCGACTAAGGACCCTAATATGCCCGATTCCCGCACCCTCTGGACCGCCGTCGTTATCATCTGCATCGCCGTGTCGGTGTTCTTTAGCGTCAAAAAACGCACCACGTTTAAACGCCTGCAGCAATTGATGGCCGCCAAGCAGTGGGACGAGTTCGATCGTTTGCTCGACGGCAAACTCACCAGCATGCTGTACCCGCGCTACAACCGCGACTACCTGCGTCTGAACTCCTATCTGCTGCGCGAGGACCACGAGCGTGCCAGCGAGATGTTCGACCTGCTGCTGGGACTCAACCTCCCCAAGATGCAGCGCGTCGACCTGGTGATCAAAGCCTTTAACTACTACGTTGGCCAGGAGGACCGCAAAAAGTCCAAGGAGCTTCTGCACGAGATCAAGGGCTTTGAGGGCGGTCAGGCCGAGGCGGTCGCACACGAATGCCAGCTGATGTACGACACGATGATCCTCAAGCGCCACAACGACATTCCCGAGCTGGAGCGCATGCTCGAGGATGTCGGCGACGACCCGGTCAAGCGCTGCCGACTGGAGTACCTGCTGGCCCTGCAGTATCAAAACA
>URRN01000019.1 GCA_900550185.1 uncultured Collinsella sp. | reverse complement strand
GGGACACGCTTTCCGGTTGAGTCCTTCAGCGGAAACCGCATCCCAGAATAAACACTCAAACTGGGATGCGCTTTCCAAACGACCGGCCAGCGGAAAACGCATCCCATTCTGAGGCATGATTCCGGGACACAGCTTCCGGTCGAGGGCCGATCCGGATAGCGCATCCCACTCCGGGACTGGATTCCGGGACGTAGTTTCCGCCGAGGGCCCAAAAAGGAAAGCACATCCCGTTCTGAGTGCCAATTCTGGGATGTAATTTCCGCCGAGGGCTCCAAAGGGAAAGCGCATCCCATTCTGAGCGCCAAATCCGGGACGCAGTTTCCGCATGCGGCCCCGTTGGGAAAGTTCATCCCGTTCCGAGGCTGGATTCCGGGACGCAGCTTCCACATGCGGAGGCGCTCCAAACAAAAGGCCCCGGCTCGCGATGGAGCCGGGGCCAAAGGCGCAGCATATGCAGTTGATGGTGAGCGCGGACAGCCCGTCAGTAATGCCGCCCGCGCTCTACCCTACCCGCGGTGACGGGCGCGGCTGTACGGCGTATCCACCATGGGCAGATCCGGACGCAGCTTGCCGTCAAACGCGCGGTAGGCGTTCTGCACGGCGGGCGCCGTGGGGATCGTGGCGATCTCGCCGATGCCCTTGCCGCCGTATGCCACGGGCAGCAGCTCGTCCTTCTCCACGTAGATAGCGTGGATATCCGGAATCTCGGGTGCACGGAACAGTCCGAGCGTACCGTACCTTGCCTGGGGTACGCAGTCCTTAAGCGGCCAGTCCTCGGTAAGCGCATAGCCCATACCCATGAGCACGCCGCCTTCGATCTGGCCCTGGATGGAGATGGGGTTGACCACCTTGCCGGAATCGTGCGCAGCATAGACCTCGCTCACGCGGCCGTCATCGTCCAGAATGACCACATGCGTGGCAAAACCGTAGCAGATGTGGCTCTTGGGGTTGGGAACGTCGGCGCCCAGCTTGTCGGTCGGCTCCAGGTACACGTAGCCAAACTCGCATCCCTCGAGCGCCTTGATGGCGGTCGCGGGATCCTGAGGATGCATACCCTGGCCGGCGACGAGCTCCTGTGTGCGCAGCTGATAGGCGCGACCGTCGTCGTACTCGATCTTGACGCCATCACCATGGGCGTTCACAGGAGCATCGGGCGCAGGCTTGCCGGCCTCGACGCCAAGCATGGCATCGCGCAGCAGGAAGGCGGCGCCGCGCACGGCCTCGCCGGTCACGACCGTCTGACGCGAGCCAGACGTGGTGCCGGAGTCGGGAGCGTTCTCGGTAGAGCACTCGCCGTTGGCGATGCAGCTCAGCGGCAGACCGCACGCCTCGGCAACGTCCTGCAAAAAGACGGTGTTGCAGCCCTGGCCGATGTCGGACGTGGCGGCATAGACCACGGCGCGGCCATCCTCGACGCGAATCTTGCAGCGACCGGCATCGGGTAGACCCACGCCCACGCCGGCGTTCTTCATGGCGCAGGCAATACCGGCGTGTCCGGGATGCGCATAGTAGGCATCCTTGACCTCGAGCAGCGTCTCCTTAAGCGCCGTGGAGCAGTCGGCAATCTGGCCGTTGGGCAAAACTTCGCCCGGCTCGATGGCGTTTCGGTAACGAATCTCCCACGGATCCAGGCCAACCTTCTCTGCCAGCAGGTCGATCAGGCTCTCGAGCGCAAACTCGGACTGGCAAACGCCAAAGCCTCGGTACGCGCCGGCGGGCGGGTTGTTGGTGTAGTAGCCAAAGCCGCGAATGTCGGTGTTCTGGTACTTGTAGGGGCCGACGGCATGCGTACAGGCGCGCTCGAGCACCGGGCCGCACAGCGACGCGTAGGCGCCGGTATCAAAGTTGATCTCGCAATCCAGGCCGGTAAAGTTGCCCTCGGCGTCGCAGCCCAGTGTAAAGGTGCCGTCCATGGCGTGACGCTTGGGATGGAACGCGAGCGACTCGGCACGCGTGAGCTTACACTTCACGGGACGCTGGAACTTATATGCGGCGAGCGCGGCCAGGTGCTGGATGGACACGTCCTCCTTGCCGCCAAAGCCGCCGCCCACGAGCATGGTCTCGACGACCACGCGCTCGGGCTCGTTGTCCCAGCCAAACATGTGGGCACACTCTTTGCGCGTATCGTAGGCGCCCTGGTCGGTCGACTGCACCTTGACGCCGTTCTTGTACGGGAAGGCGACGGCGCACTCGGGCTCCAAGAAGGCATGCTCGGTAAAGGGCGTGGTAAAGCGCTGCGTCACGGTGAACGCGCTCTCTGCCAGCGCCTTGGCGGCGTCGCCGCGCGTCACGTGACGGCTCTGGCACACGTTGTCCTTGAGCTCCACCGTGTTGCCAAAGGCAAAGAAACTGTCGTGCAGGCGCGGGGCGTCGGCAGCCCTGGCCTCGACAATGTTACGCACGGGCTCCAGCGGCTCGTAATCGATCTTTACGAGCTTCTTGGCCTTCTCGAGCGTCGCCTCGTCCTCGGCAACCACCAGCACAATGGCATCGCCCACGCAGCGGGTGATATCGCCCTGGGCGATCATGACGTCCCAATCCTGGATAAGGTGGCCGACCTGGTTGACCGGCACATCCTCGGCGCGCAGGATGCCCACCACACCGGGCAGGGCCTCGGCCTTGGAGGTATCGATGGAGAGCACGCGGGCGCGCGGATACTTGGAGCGCACGGCACTGGCATAGGTCAGACCCGGCTGATCGAGCTCGTCGATGTCGTCGGGATACTTGCCCTCGCCGAGCACCTTCTTGCGCACGTCGATACGGAAGGCGCGCTTGCCCACGCCGTAGTCGTCGCCGCGCTCCAGGTCCTCGTCGATCTGCTTTTCGCCGCGGAGCACCGCAGCGGCCAGCGAAATGCCCTCAATAATCTTCTTGTAGCCGGTGCAGCGGCAGACGTTGCCGCGGATGGCGTACTTGATCTGCTCCTCGGTGGGCTCGGGGTCCTCGGCGATGAGCGCTGCACCCGCCATGACCATGCCGGGGATGCAAAAGCCGCACTGCACGGCGCCCACGGCGCCAAAGGCGTACACAAAGGCCTCGCGCACGTCCTCGGGCAGGCCCTCGACAGTCACGATGTTGCGGCCGGCGGCAAGGGCGGTGGTCAGCACGCAGGCCTTGACGGCCGCACCGTCCACATGAATGGTGCAGGTGCCGCAAGCACCCTCGGAGCAGCCGTCCTTGGCGGAATGGATGTGCAGGTCGTCGCGCAGGTAGCGCAGCAGCGGTTTGTTTTGGGTCGTCGTGTGCTCGACGCCGTTAACGGTAAAAGTGAATTCCTGTGCCATGGTGATTCCCTTCTACACGCCGGCGGCGATGCCGGTGCGGTCGTGGATGGCGCCATGCGGGCACACAACCGCACACATGCCGCACGACAGGCAATCCGCGCCATCGATATGGGCGCAGTTGTCCTCGATGCGGATAGCGCCGGCGGGGCACTTTTTAGCGCACATTCCGCAACCGATGCAGCTCGTGTCGCAGATCTTGCGGGCAATGGCGCCCTTATCGGTGTTGTTGCAGCGCACCAGGATGTTCTGGTAGCCGGGAACGAAGGCAATCACGCGCTGCGGGCACGCCATGCCGCACAGGCCACAGCCCGTGCACTTGGAGCGGTCCACGCGGGCGATGCCATCAATCAGTGCAATGGCGCCGTGGGGACAGGCCGTGACACAGGCGCCACAGCCAATGCAGCCTTCGCTGCAGCGGGCGTCGCCGCCTGCGGAGGCGCAACCGCTTCCGCAGGCAACGTAGGCCACGTTATGTTGAATGGATTTGGCCATAAGAGACTCGCCTATTTCTTAAGGAGATACGGATAGCTGTCGCGCACGGCCTTGATGGTCAGGCGGACGGCCTCGGGCAGACCGGTGTTGACGGCATCGACCGAGACGGTGCGGACCGTGCCGGCGACGCGGACCTTAAAGTGGTCCTCGTCCACGGCCAGGAAGCCCTCGTTCTCGGAGTTCTCCATGTCCTGATCGCTCCAGAACAGGGTGAGCTTGTCCTTGTAGGGACGACCCTCCTGGTAGGGGCAGAACACGGCGCAGTTGCCGCACTCGTTGCACATGCCGTCGATGTGGACGACCTGATGCTTGGCCAGGCCCGGCACCTTAATTGCCACGTTGGCGCGGTTGGGGCACACGTCGCAGCAGACCTCGCACACCGAGCCGCAGCCCAGGCAGCGGGTCTTGGTGCAGTTGCGCTTGTCGCGGCACAGCGACCCCTTGCGCTCGTAGCAGGTGCCCTCGCGGCCAGCCTGCTCGTTGCAATCGGCGTACTTGTTAAAGTCCACGCCGGCGATGGCACGGGCGACCTCGGCGGCGTCGGCAATAGCCTCAACCACGGTGGCAGGACCGCGACGGCAGTCGCCCGCAGCCCAGACGCCCTCGACACCGGTGGAAGTGGCGGCAAGGCGACCGCGACGGTCGTGCTCGACGCCCGCGGCATCGTACAGGCTGGCGTCGATGCCCTCGCCCACGGCGCAGATCACCGTGGTGGCGGGAAGTTCCACGGTCTCGCCCGTGGCGACGGGGCTGCGACGGCCGCTTGCATCCGGCTCGCCGAGCTCCATAACATCGCAGGTCAGCACGGCGCCGTTGAGTGCCTTGGGCGCCAGCAGCTCGCAGAACTCAACGCCGTCGGCAAGAGCAAGATCGAGCTCTTCCTCGTCGGCGGGCATCTGCTTCTTGGTGCGGCGATACACCAGGCGCACGTTCTTCACGCCAGCAAGGCGCTTGGCCACGCGGGCCGCGTCCATGGCGGTGTTGCCGGCGCCGA
This sequence comes from uncultured Collinsella sp., assembly GCA_900550185.1. GTDB lineage: Bacteria > Actinomycetota > Coriobacteriia > Coriobacteriales > Coriobacteriaceae > Collinsella. The sequence continues at coordinate 13,215 of URRN01000019.1, read as the reverse complement.
TGACCACGACGTCCTCGCCCAGCTCGAGCTTCTCGCCCTTCTTGGCGGCCTCGAGGAACTCCAGCACGTCGAGCTCGGCACCCTCGCCCAGGCCCGCAGAGCCGGGCATCCAGGCACCAGTGGCCACGACTACGTCGGTAAAGCCCTGGGCCTTGAGCTCGTCAATGGACTCCACGCGGGCGTTGAGCTGCACCTTGGCGCCAAAGGCCAGACAGAGCTCGGCATCGTGGGAGATATCGTCGCTCGCGATACGGAACTCGGGGATCACGTGACGGACCACGCCGCCGAGAGAGTCGCGGGCCTCGAAGATAGTGACGGGCACGCCGGCGCGCGTCAGGAAGAACGCCGTCGCCAGACCGGCCGGGCCGCCGCCGATAACGGCAACGTTGCGCTCGGCGTCGTTGGCAATGGCCTGGGCGCGCAGCTTGGGCAGCACGGCGGTCATGGCCTCGCGGGCGGCCTTGAGCTTGCTGGCGCGAATCTGGGCGCCCTCGGGCTCGTAGAATGCACGCTCGCAGGCACGGCCGCAGGGATGCGGGCAGATGGTACCGGTAATGAACGGCAGGGCGTTGCGCTCGATGATGATGTTGAGCGCGTCCTCGTAGCGGCCCTCGTCAACAGCCGCCAGATAGGCGGGAATATCCTGCTGGATGGGGCAGCTCGTGCGGCACGGCGTGGTAAAGCAGTCGGAAAGCGGGCTCTTGCCGGCGACCTTGCGGTCGGGCAGCGGGCGCAGCGGCTTCTTGTAGAGCGGGTTGGTGAGTGAGTCGGTCTGGATCGCGGTCACGGCCTCGAGAGAGACGCCCGCGAACGGCTTGCCGTCCAGATCGGTAAACTCGCCGGCCATCTGGCTAAAGCGCTCGTAGCCACCGGGCTTGAGCACGTCGGTCGCCAGGGTAACGGGCCAAATGCCGGCATCGTACAGGGCGCGGATGTTGTAGACCGTGGCACCGCCGGAGTAGCTGATGCGCAGTTTGCCATCGAACTGCTCGGTAATGCGGCGGGCGGCCTCGATGGTCAGCGAGAACAGCGAACGGCCGGACATGTACATCTCGGTGGAGGGCAGCTCGTTTCTCGTCACGTCGACGGGGAACGTGTTGGTCAGCTTGACGCCGAACTCCAGGCCGCGCTCGGCGCACAGGGCAATCAGGCGCTCGAACATGGGCACGGCATCGGCCCACTGCAGGTCCTCGCGGAAGTGCGTGTCATCGAAGACGATGTAGTCAAAGCCCAGCTCGTTGAGGCGCTGACGTGCAAACTCATAGCCCAGCAGCGTGGGGTTGCACTTGATGTAGGTGTTGAGGCCCTTCTCGGTGATCAGATAGGTCGCGATGCGCTCGATCTCGGCCGGCGGGCAGCCGTGCAGGGTAGACTCGGTGATGGAGTTGGAGACGCGCGCCGGGATGGACTCGACAAACGCAGCGTCGACATGCTCAAACTTGTCCAGGTTGGCGAGTGCCCATGCGCGGCACTCGTTCCAGACGTCGGAGCCGCTGGCGTCCTTCATGCCCTCGATGTAGGCGTCGACCTTGGGGCTCTTGATGCCCTCGAGGTCATAGCCCACGGACATGTTGAAGACAAAGCCGTCCGGGCTGCCCAGACCGTACTCGCGAGCGATCAGGTGGCAGGCAAACCATGCCTTCACGTACTCGGCAAAGGCCTGCGGAACCTCGAGCTCGGTCGACCACTCGCAGTTGTAGCACTCGTCCTGCGCCACGATGCAGGGCTTGTTCACACACTTGGAGAGCTCCTCGCCGTCCATAACCTGAACGGTCTTGAGCTCAAAGAAGCGGGAACCGGCCACGTAGGATGCCACGATGTTCTGGGCAAGCTGCGTGTTGGGGCCGGCAGCCGGGCCAAACGGGGTCTCGATGCGCTCGTCAAAAATGGGAAGCGCGCCCTCCTGGTTGGTCGTGACCATCTTGCGCACGCCAAAGACGGCGCCCTGAGTCTTGTGCTCCTCGATGATCCAGTTCATCAGCTGCGAAAACGGGATCGGCCTCATGATGTCGCTCATAGTGAGTTCCTCTCTGTAACGCCCGGCGAGACCGCGCGGCGGGCGCAAATACGGTGTAGCGCTAGCACAGCGCCAGCGACCCCGCGGAGGTCGCCTATACGCGCGTCGGATGCGGCGAAACATCCGGCGCGCGTGAATCTACTTGTAACTAGTAGGCGCGATCGTTGAGCGTGCTCCAGAGCTTTTTGGACTCAGCCATGGTCCACGCGTTGATCTTGTCCTCATCGATACCGACAAACTCGCGATCCTTGTACAGGACGCGGCCATTGATGATGGTGGTACGGCAGTTTTTACCCATCATGCCAAAGAGCATGTGGCCGTCGATGTTCTCCTCGCTCAGCGGCGTAAAGGGCTTGTAGTCCATAACGATGACGTCGGCGGCAGCGCCGGCCTCGAGCACGCCGAGCTTGCGATCGAAGTACTTGCTCGCCATCTTGGCGTTGTTCTCAAAGAGCATCGTCATGGCCTCGCACCAGCCCACGTTGGGCATGGCGGCGTTGTGGCGCTGAATGATCAGGAAGACCTTGAGGCTCTCGAGCATATCGTGAGTGTAGGCGTCGGTGCCCATGCACACGGGAATGCCGCGGCGGAAGAACTCGAGCACGGGGGCACAGCCCACGGCGTTGCCCATATTGGATTCGGGGTTGTTGACGAGCCAGGTGCCAGACTCCTTGACGATATCCATCTCGGCAGGCGTCACGTGGATGCAGTGGCCGAGCATGGTGTCGGGACCCAGAAGGTTATGCTGCAGCAAGCGCTCGACGGGGCTGATGCCGCCGCGGTTGAGGCGGGAGTCCCACACGTCATTCATGCCCTCGCACACATGGATGTGGAAACCGGTCAGGCCGTTGTTGGCCTCGGCCATCTTGTCCATGGTCTCGTCCGAAAGCGTAAAGGTGGCGTGACCGCCAAACATGGCGGCGATCATGTGGTTGTCGTTATCGCGACGCTCCTTGGCGGCCCACTGGGCAAACTCGGCGTTCTCGGCAATGGCCTGGTCGCATTTTTCCTGACCGCGGCGGTCGGAGACCTCGTAGCACAGGCACGAACGCATGCCCAGCTCCTGCGCGGCATCCTTAATGGCAAAGAGGCTGCCCGGAATCTCGCAGAAGCTCGCGTGGTGATCGAAGATCGTGGTGACGCCATCGCGGATGGAGTCCAGAATCGTGGCATAGGCGCTGGCCTTGGTGCCGTCGAGCGTCAGGTTGTCGTCGATCTTCCACCACTGCTGCTCAAGATTCTCCAAAAAGTTGGTGGGGTTGCATCCCTTAATGGCAAGGCCGCGAGCCAGACCCGAGTAGATGTGGGTGTGGCAGTTAATGAGTCCGGGCATGATGAGGTTGCCCTGGGCGTCGACGTACTCGGCATCCGGGTACTTGGCCTTGAGCTCGCACTCGGGGCCCACTTCGACGATCGTATCTCCGTCAATGGCGACCGCACCGTTGGGAATGAACGGAGTCTGAGCGTTGCGGGTAAAGACGGAACCGTTAGCGACCAGAAGCATAAATGCTCCCTTCAACATCAGGGGCGGGGTTTGACACCTCTGACATGGCGGAAGTGCGAAGCGCCGGCCTACACCGGAAACGGGCCCTCTCCCGCCAACGCTTCACCAAAGGGACGAGCCCTTTGAAGTGCGGCTTGGCGCCGCATGGCGCCGGCGGACGAGGCGATGCGTCCGCCGGCGAATAGCACCGAATTGGTTACTTCTTGCTCTCGGGCAAGACCAGATCCACGGCAGCGTCCTTGGCAGCATCGATGTGCTGAGCCACGACCGGCGTCTGCGGAAGGATCAGGTTGAGCACGATGGCCATGATGGCGGTGGGGGTTACGGCGTTGGAGCCGATGACGGTGGACACCCAGGTGGGCATGCCCTCGCCGGCAAGGCAACCGCTGGCCATCCAGATACCCAAGCCAAAGACAACGGAGGTGCCGACGATGGTGGTGGTGCGCTGCGTGAGGCCCTCGCGGGTGAACATGCGCACACCGTTCATGGTGATGGTGCCAAAGACGCCGACGGTCGCGCCGCCGATAACAGGCTGCGGGATGGCGGAGAGCACGGCAGAGAGCTGCGGGAACAGACCGGCGATGGCAAAGACGGCCGCGATGATCACAAAGACCCACTTGTTGACGACCTTGTTGGAGCAGATGATGCCCACGTTCTGGCCAAGGGCGCTGGTGGGAAGACCGCCCAGCAGGCCGCCGACCATAGAGGTGAGGCCCTGGGACACGATAGCGCCGGAGAGCTCGCGCTCGGTGGGCATACGGTCGATGGAGCCCAGGCAGGCGGCGGAGACGTCGCCGATAACCTGGATGGCAACCATGGGGAACACGACGGCGAGGGTAATGCAGACCTCGGGATCAAACTCGAGCGCATAGGGCATGAGCTTGGGAAGGGCGAAGACCTGAGCGGTGGCGACGCTTGAGAAGTCGATCATGCCAAAGGGGATGGAGACGATCATGCCAACGATCATGCCAAAGAACACGGATCCCAGCTTGAGCGTGCCCTTGCCAAAGTTGGCGAGCGCAAAGACCACGGCGAAGGTGATAAGAGCGACGCACCAGGCCTGCGGGGTGCCCCACAGTGGCGTACCCATACCGCCGGCCATATACTTGACGGCCGTGGGATACAGCGAAACGCCGATGGAGAAGATGACCGTACCGGTCACGACGGGTGGGAACAGCCACTTAATCTTGCTGTAGGCCAGACCAAAGAGGACCGCGACGGCACCGCCGACAATCTCGCCGCCCAACAGCGCGCCAAAGCTAAAGCCCGAGGCGCCCATGGCCTGCAGGGCCGGGAGGAACGCGAACGAAACGCCCATGACGATGGGCAGGCCGCCGCCGATGCGACGGAAGGGAGCGAAGGCCTGAAGGGCCGTGTCGATTGCCGAAAGAATGAGCGCGACCTGGATGATGTCGGTGCTCTGCTGGCTATTAAAGCCGTAGACGCCGGCCATGATGACAGCCGGGGTGATGATGCCGGCAAACGATGCCAGTACGTGCTGAAGGGCACACGGGATCATTTCCTTAACGGGAGGCATGCCTTCACGAGTGAACAGGGCTTCAGTGCCGTTCGTAACCGTCTCCTGGGTCATTTGACCACCAATCCTCGAAATAGTTGTTTTCGCATCTAACGCTCTATTGTGACGCAGTGCGGGGTTGAGGTTGTGCCTTCGTTGCATATCGTATTAGAGATGATTCTCATTCTCAATAATAATTTTTTGTTATCAGACTATTCTTCAGCTGAGATAATGCATTTCCGCAGGTCAGGAAAGTGTCTGGTCAAAATAGCATCTAACTTTTCTTTTGGTCAACCGTTTACCGCCAAAATCATACCGTTCGTCTGCATTACGTCATGTACCTGCGGATATACGAGATGATGAGCAGCGTGTTACCATGAGAAAAAATTGTTATGAAACTTCCGCTTTCACCCAAAGGAGTTGCCCGTGAACGAGACCGTACGTCGTTTTTTGCCGATGGTCGATTTCCTGGAGCAGATACTCGGCAAAAACAGCGAGATCGTGCTGCACGATTTCTCGGATCCCGACCACGCCATCGTCGATATTCGCAACGGCATCGTGAGCGGCCGTAAGGTCGGCGGTCCCGCCACCGATCTGGCGCTCAAGATCATGCACGACCCAAAGTATCGCGACCTGCCGTTTATTACGGGCTATGAGGGGCGCGGTGCCGGTGGCAAGACGCTGGAGTCAGCGACGTACTTTATCCGCGAGGATAAAGAGATCGTCGGCATGCTCTGCGTCAACACCGATCTCTCGACCGTGCGCTCCATCAACGCCATGGCACAGCAGCTCATGGCCTGCTTCGACGCGGCGCCGACGCGCACGGAGCCCGCCCCTATCGAGGTCGAAAGCCTTTCGGAGTCCACACAGGAGCTCATCGACCGCAGCATTGCCGAGTTGCTGAGCGCGCGCGGGCTGGATGTAGCGTCGCTTGGCCAGAGCGACCGCGTGGACGTCATTCGCCACCTCAACGGCAACGGCGTGTTTATGCTCAAGGGCGCCGTGGCCTGCGCCGCCACCGCGCTGGGCATCTCGGAGCCCAGCGTCTACCGCTACCTGCAAAAAGTTCGCAAGGAGGGCTAAACGTGATCCCTTGGGGACGAAGGGAAACGGATCATTTTTGTCGCATCGCTTGACAAAAGACCCTGCAGTTCACACGCACTGCAGGGTCTTTTTGCATGTCATGTTTAGTTGTTGCCAACCCCTTAGAGAGCGGCGACGACCTCAATCTCGACCAGACCGCCGGCCGGAAGGGCGGCAACCTGGAAAGCGCTGCGCGCGGGGAACGGAGCCTCGAACTTGGAGGCGTAGATCTCGTTCACGGCAGCGAAGTCGGCAATGTCGGCCAGATAGACCGTGGTCTTAACGACATCGGCAAAGGTGGCGCCGGCAGCGGTCAGCAGGGCCTCGACGTTAGCAAGGGACTGCTTAGCCTGGGCCTCGACGCCCTCGGGCATCTTGCCGGTTGCGGGGTCGATGCCCAGCTGGCCGGACAGGAACACCATGTTGCCGGTCTGGATGCCGGGGGAATACGGGCCGATGGCTGCAGGTGCGTTATCGGAAGACACGACGGTCTTGCTCATGTTTTTCTCCTTACAAGTAAAAGGGAACGGGAGCGCGGCGTTCACACCGGGAGGCACAGTTCGGTCTGAACACCGCGCTTGATTGGGATAGTACTCAAGGTTTCCGCGCGATGCAAGATTATTATCACGTTGCGAGAATATTTTATCGCCCAACGGTTTCCCCGGACCGCTGAACGGTTCTCATGTGAAGCAGCCAGTCCAAGCTGCTGAAGACTTTATCCCGCTTAGAGCACGGGCATCGCCTGCCGCGACGGCACCACTATACTTTTGAGTATCTGAGCATTTTGAAAGGCAGGATATGACCGCAACCGCCAGTAGAACCACCAACCGCAGACCCGAGCTCTTGGCACCCGCCGGAGGCCCGGAGCCCTTTGCCGCCGCGCTTGCTGCCGGGGCAGACGCCATCTACTGCGGCATGGGCAGCTTCAACGCTCGTCGCAAGGCCACCAACTTTACCGACGAGGCCTTTGAGCAAGCCTGCCGAGCCGCACATCTAGCCGGGTCGCGCGTCTACGTCACGGTCAACATCGTCATCAAGCAGTCCGAGATGAGCGATGCGCTGCAACTCATCCATCGCTGCTCCACGCTGGGCGCCGACGCCTTTATCATCCAGGACTGGGGCCTGTTCTTTGAGGTCAAGCGCACGATGCCCGGCATCGAGACGCATATCTCGACCCAGGCGAACATCCACGACGACCGCGGAACCCTTTGGTGCCGCGAGCAGGGCGCCGACCGCGTGACCCTCTCGCGCGAGCTTTCCATCGACGAGATTGCCGCCATTCACGATGCCGCGCCCGATGTGGACCTTGAGGTCTTTAGCCATGGCGCCATCTGCTTTTGTTACTCGGGCCTGTGCCTGCTTTCGAGCTTTGCCATGGCGGGACGATCGGCCAACCGTGGCATGTGCGCCCAGCCCTGTCGCCTGCCTTACGAGCTGATCGACGAGAACGGTCGCGCGCTCTCCCCTGCCGGTCGCGAGCGTGCGCTATGCCCGCGTGACACCAACACTTCACAACTTGTTCGCCGCCTGTATGACGCCGGCGCCGCGTCGCTCAAGCTCGAGGGCCGCATGAAGGCGCCCGATTACGTGTATTCCATCGTCGACGTGTATCGTCATCAGATTGATGACATGCTGGCCGGAACCACCGTTGCCAAGGACGAGAAAGACGCCCGCCAGCGCCAGCTCAAGCGCTGCTTTAACCGCGACTTTACGCACGCCTATCAGGACGGCACCTCGGGCGACGAGATGATGAGCTATGAGCGTTCCAACAACCGCGGCCAGATCGTGGGCACGGTGCTGGGCAGCCGCCCGGCCAACCGCGATGTGCGCGGCCTCAAGCCCGACGACCGCCGTCGCCGTGCCGCCATCGCCCGCATTGAGCTGTTTGAGCCCGTGGGCAAGGGCGACCTGCTGGAGCTTCGCCACGATAACGAGTTTGACCAGTTCCTGACCACCATTGCCGCCGATGATGCCGCAGCCGGTGAAGTCATCGAATGTCGCGTACCCCGCAGCATGCCCGAGGGCTGCCGCGTCCGCGTGATTCGCAGTCAGCGTGCCATCGACGCCGCCGGCGCCGCGCTCAAGCGCGATGTGCTGCGCCGCCGAGCTGTTGATGTGTCCGTCGTGGCGCGTCTGGGCGAGCCGTTTACCGTTACGCTCACCTGCTGCGACGACCCTTCGCTTACGGCCACGGCCACGGGCTTTACCGTCGAAGCCGCCAAGACCCGTGCGGTCGAGGCGTCCGATCTGGTTGAGCACGTCGGCCGCATGGGTTCCTCTCCCTTTGAGGCTGCGAGCTTTGAGGTGGCGCTCGATGAGGGCTGTGGCATGGGTTTCTCCGCCGTACATAAGGTGCGCGCCGCCGCTTGCAAGGCGCTGGAAGAGGCCATTCTGGCGCCGTACGCGGAGCGCGCGAAAACGCTCGAGCTGCCGGCGATTGTCACCAGTGATTCCCGCCCCGCGCCCGAGCACTACCGCGACGAGCCGCAGATCTGCGCCACCGTCACCTCGCTCGAGGCCGCCGAGGCAGCGCGGGCGGAGGGTGCAACGCGCATCTACATGACCACCGACGCGCTCGATGCGGCCAAGCTCTCCCCCGCCGATACGTTTGAGCAGGGCATCGTACCCGTGCTCGATGAGGTCTGCCGCGCCGTTGACCACGTCCGCGTTGACCCATGGGTTGTTGCCGGCGCCACGGTCGCTATTGGCAACATCTCTGAGCTTGCCCTGGCCGCCCAGGTTGGCGCCACGGCCGAGATTCGCTCTTGCCTGCCGGTGCACAACACGCCCTGCATGGAGGCGCTTGCCGAGCGCGGAGCCGGTGCGTTTTGGCTCTCGCCCGAGATCACGCTCGACGAGATTATCTCGCTCGGCACCGCCGCGCCCGCGGCTCTGGGCATCACCGTCTTTGGCCGCCCGCGCGTCATGACAAGCGAGCACTGCATTCTGCAGGTTGCCAACGGCTGCATCCACGATTGCGTCAACTGCCGCCTGCGCGCCCGCAAGCTCTCGCTCAAGAATATCGACGGAAAGGTCATGCCCGTCCGAACCGACATCCACGGCCGCTCTCGCCTGTACGATGCCTACCCCATCGACCTCACGCCGCAGGTCCCTCAGCTGCTCGATGCCGGCGTGCGTCGTTTCATGGTCGACGGAACTTTGCTCGAGGCCGATGAGATTGGCCGTGCCGTCGCTCGCGTCCGTCGCGCTGTCGAGGCGGCTCAAGCCGGCCGCAAGCCGGCCGCCCGCCTGCGCGGCGCCACCTCGGGCTGCATGTTTGTGGGAATCAGCTAACCGAAAGGCTTACACGTGAACGAAGAACCTCAAGTCCTCTACTGCGACGCCTGGCTCATGGCCATCGACAAGCCCGCCGGCATGATCGTCCACGGTGACGGCACCGGCGAGCGCACACTTACCGACTACGCCAGCGACCTGCTGCTGGCGATGGGCGACGGCTTTGCCGCGACCGACATGCAGCCGCTCAACCGCCTGGACCGCGACACCACCGGCGTGGTGCTGTTTTCGCTCGACAAACAGACGCAGCCTGCTTTTGATCAGATGGTCATCGATCACGCCTTCGAAAAGCACTATCTGGCGCTTGCCGAGGGCAAAATCGACTGGAACGAAAAGCTCATCGACAAGCCCGTCGCCCGCGACCGCCACGACAGTCGCAAGATGCGCGTCGGTGCCAGCGGCAAGCCGTCTCAGACGCGCGTAAAGGTGCTCAAGCGCCTTAAGAGCCGCCGAGGCCTGCCCACGCGTTCGTATATCGATGTCGAGCTGCTCACCGGCCGCAAGCATCAGATTCGCGTCCATCTGGCCAGCGAGCGCCATCCGCTGGTGGGCGACGACCTGTACGGCACGCCGCGCCCCTGCGGCCTGATGCTCCACGCCCACAGTGTGTCCTTTACGCATCCCGTAACCGGTGAGCACATCCACATCGAAGCCCCCTGCCCCTGGGAGCCCTAAACCACCACAATGGGGACAGGCACCTTTGTGGTGGTTTTGCCGCAATGGCTCGGCCGCGGCCCCAAAACGTCTCGATCTGTAACAGTTAGAACCCATTTTCTGGTCTATCTGTTACAGATCGAGACATTCGAATCCTCCTCAAGGGAAAATCTCAATCTGTAACAACAACTCGGCAAAATCAGTCCCAGATGTTACAGATTGAGAAAAAGGAATGGCGCGGTTCAGAAGTATCTCAATCTGTAACACCTAGCCCACTTTTAACGGTCCAGTTGTTACAGACTTAGACAAACCGGCAGACAACGAAAGCGGCAACGCCCGTGATGGACGTTGCCGCTTTTCTATTGAGAAAACTACTCAGTTTTCGTTACTAACCACCAAAATGGGGACAGGCACCTTTGTGGCGGTTTAGGCCTTAGCCCGTACCCTACTGTTAGACCGTGATGACGTTGTCCATTGCCCGGTACTTGGCGGGGACCTCACCTGCGGTAATAATCGTTGCGTCGCGGAAGTCCGCGAACTTGACGGGCGCCACCATGCCAAATTTACTGGCGTCCGAGATTACGAAGCGCTTGGCCGTATGGCGCATCGAGATACGCTTTACTTGCGCCTCCTCGATATCGGGCGCCGTGAAGCCCTGCTCGGCGGCAATGCCGTTAGAGCCCCAAAAGCCACAGTTGAAGTTGTAGCGGTCTAAGGTTGCCAAGGCATCGGGGCCAACGAGCGCCTCGGTCTCGGGTTTGAGCTCGCCACCCAGCACCACGGTACGCATGCCGCGCAAAGCAAGGCGTTGAGCATGGAGCACGGAATCGGTCACATAGGTGACATCTTCAAGGTGTGGAAGATGCTCGATGAGCCTGAGCGTCGTCGAACCCGAGTCGATGTATACAAAGCTCTCGGGCTCCACAAGTGCCGCCGCACGGGCGCAGATACGCTCCTTGTCGTCGTTATGGAGGTCGCTGCGCTCATTAAGCGTTAGGTCGCGCGTCACGTGCGCGCGCTCCAGACTTGTCGCGCCTCCGTGCACCTTGGCGATACGGTGTGCTCGGTCGAGCGTCTGCAGGTCGCGCCGAATGGTAGACGCCGTCACGCCCAGGGCTTCGGCAAGCTCCGGCACGGTAACCGAGCCGGTCTGCTGAACCATCGACACGATCGCGTTGAGCCTATCTTCCGCTAGCATCGCTTACTCCTCCTCGGGGTACACGACTCCCCAGTCGGCGCGTAGCTTGGTCATCAGCTCCATAACATCAGAAGCATAGCCCAGAAGCTCACGCTTAGAGTCGTCGCCGGCAACGGCCTTCTCAAGATCGGCCATCTCATAGCAAAGGGCGTAAGCCTCGGTGCCGGCGTGGACCTCCTCGCGGTGGCCGTCCGCAGTCCACACGATAGTCGCGTGATCGGCGCGCGGATACTCGTTGACCTCGATATAGCACTTATCGAAGCTAATAATCGAGCGCTTGGGTTGCTTGGAGTGGAGCGTGAGGCTCACAACACCCAGCTGCTGCTCGGCATTACGGCAGACGATGCCGCCCGCAACGTCAACACCGGTTTCACAGGTGTTGCCCAACGAAACGACCTCAATGGGCTGGCTTGCCATAAAGAGACGCATGACGGACAGGGCATACACGCCAATGTCGAGCATGGCACCGCCAGCAAGGTTGCGGTTGTAGAAGCGATTGGTCAGATCGCCGTACTCCTTGTAGCTACCAAAGTTGAGCTGGGCGAGGTTCATGCGACCAAACTCGCCGGCATCCATGCGACGGCGCAGCTCTTGATACAAGGGCATATGAAGCACCGTGGTGGCGTCCATGAGGACGACGTTGTGCTCGTCGGCGATGGCACGCGCCTCGTCGAGCTCAGCGGAATTGAGGGTAATGGCTTTCTCGCAGAGCACGTGCTTGCCGGCGGCCAGCGCGTCACGCAGATAGGTGATATGCGTGTTGTGCGGCGTGGTGATATAGACGGCGTCGATGCCCGGATCGGCGTAGAGGTCCTCAACCGATTCATAGACCTTCTCGATGCCATACTGCTCAGCAAAAGCCTGAGCCTTGGACAGCGTACGGTTGGCGACGCCCGCAAGCTTGCGGCCGGCAAGAGCGAGAGACTGGGCCATCTGGTTGGCGATAACGCCGCACCCGATCACAGCCCAACGAAGCTCGGGAGCCGTAAAGATATCATCGGGGAATGGCTTGTCCTGGACCGAAGCGAACGCTGCTTTTGCGGCTGCCGCGGAGTCGAGTGGAGCCTGCTTGGAATCTACCATATGTGCCTCCTGTGTCATAGAACGTCTTGCATTTCGGATAGCTCTATATTCGCAAAAACACGCGCGTCTGTGCGCGTTTTTGCGTATCTCACCGCTAAACGGTCATTTTTGTCCCGTAAACGGCGCATCTATACGCATATTCACGCAATCCCACGCACGCAAATACGCACAAATGCGAACCGGTCATTGCTCAGAGACAGGGGCTTATGCTTAGAACTCAAAAGACAGGATGATCCGCTTCGCCTTCGCTCATGGCGCGCTGCAGCTCTAAGGACCGTCCCAAACTGCCGACAGAAAAGGAACGTTCCAAACTGCAGACAGAAAAAGAACGTCCCCAGGCGCCGGCATTTCAAGAGCACTCATTTAAGTCTGTCCCCAATGAGTGGGAGTAATCAGAGACCCTTTGCGAGGGAGGCCGGACGTGGCCTTCCTCGTTTTTATTCATGGACTTTAGTCCGTGCCGCGCGGCACGCGCGGCATAGAAAGCCACCCGCTCAGCGGGTGGAGGCCAATTTCCGCTACGCGACAAAAACCTTCCCCCTAGCATGAGGATTGTTCAGGTCATCATACTAGGGGGAAGGTGATTGCTGTGGCCCAGAAAGCCAACAGCCTCGCGCACACGAAATGGCTGTGCAAGTACCGCATCGCACCGAGGTCAAGCTCATCGCCGCCATCGTCGAGAAGCACCCCAAGGTGCGCTTTGCCGCGAGCCGCACCTCGGCCCACGCCGACCTCTACGACCGTATGGAGCAGGCCCTGTGCGAGCGCGTGGCCAACGCGGTGGAGGTCGTCCGCTCCGACATCAGCCCCGCGCTTCTTGTCCACACCGGTCCAAACCTCGTGGGTGTGGCGGTCCTGGGACTCTA
>URRN01000018.1 GCA_900550185.1 uncultured Collinsella sp. | reverse complement strand
CCGCCCCACCATTCCACCCCCAATATGTTGTAAAACACCCCCGAGCATATGTTCGAAAACACAATATGTTGTGTTTACAGCAAAGGCGGGATGCCACCTGTAGAACCACGCCCGCGAACCTCAACCTTCAAGTTGACCTTGAGGCGATTTTTACGTCCCTTTACACGCCGTTCACATCGCCCCCAAACTCCCCCACCCACGACACACACGGCCCACCACCGCGTCGGTGTCTGGCGAAAAATGGGACGGGCCCCAGATTGCCCATGCGCGCAAAAGTGCGTCTCGGCAATCTGGGGCCCGTCCCCTTTAATATTTATAAATATGCAGGTCAGCGAGGTGCTAGCGATGTGCCAGCGGATGCGCCGCCAGATAGACCTCGGTCAGTTGCGTGCGGTCGACATGCGTGTAGACCTGCGTGGTCGAAATATCGGCATGGCCCAAAATCTCCTGCAGCACACGCAGGTCGGCACCGCCCGCGAGCATGTGGGTGGCAAAGGAGTGGCGCAAGGTATGGGGATGGAGCCCCACCAGCCCCACCTGACGCCCATACCGCTCGCATATCGCATGCACGGCCTGGCGCGACAGGCGACGTCCGTTCTTATTTAAAAAGACCGCCGAGGTCTCGGTTCCGCGGGCATGGGCCGCCAAGCGAGAACGTCCCTCAGTTACATAGAGCATCAGAGCTCGCGCCGCGCTTCCCACCAGCGGGGACAGGCGTTCCTTTGAGCCCTTACCGCGAACGAGTACAAAGCCATCGTCAATATGGATATCGCCCACATCGAGCCCCACCAACTCGCTCACACGCAAACCGCATCCGTAGAGCACTTCCAAGATGGCATGGTCGCGCAAGCCCATCTCGCCCTCGGGGAAGTCTTGATCGAGCAGAGCCGAGACATCCTCCACCGATAGATACTCCGGCAAACGCTCAGCCTTTTTAGGCAGGCGCAACGCCGCCGTTGGATTTTGGGCTACAGCCCCATCGCGCACCAAAAAGGCATGCAGGCCCTTCACGGCTGCAAGCGCACGCTCCACCGAGGCATCGGAATAGCCCCCATCGCGACGGTCGGCGACAAAGCCCTCCACGACCTGACGAGTCACCTCTTCAAAAGACGCAATACCCGCCCGCTCCAGATAGGCGCAGTACGTCGTCAGGTCACGACGATAGGCCGCAATCGTGTTGCGCGCCAAACCCCGCTCGACCGCGAGGTAATCGAGATACTCCCCCGCCGCCACGGCGAGCGACGAGGGAGTAGCTTCGGTATGTTCCTTATTCGCCGGCACCCTTAGTCCGTAGCGAGGTTCATGGGCGTCACCTGCAGACGGTCGACACCCTCGTGCTGGCCGATCGAAGCGCGTACGAACTCGCGGAACAGCGGCTGCGGGTTGGTCGGGCGGCTCTTGAACTCGGGATGAGCCTGGGTTGCCACATACCACGGATGCACGTCGCGCGGCAGCTCGACCATCTCGACCAGGCGCTCGTCAGGCGACAGACCCGAGATAACCAAACCGGCGTCCTCGAGCTGGTCGCGGAAGGCGTTGTTGAACTCAAAGCGGTGACGGTGACGCTCGTAGACGAGTTCCTCGCCATATGCCTCGCGAGCAAGGGTATCGGCGGCGAGCTTGCACGGATAGGCGCCCAGGCGCATGGTGCCGCCCTTCTCGGTCACGTCCTCCTGCGAGCTCATCAGATCGATGACGCTAAACGGGCCGTCCGGATCGAACTCGGAGGAGCTGGCGCCGGCAAGGCCGACGACGTTGCGGGCGAACTCGCACACGGCCACCTGCATACCCAGGCAAATGCCCAGATACGGAATCTTGTGCTCACGGGCAAACTCGGCCGCGAGGATCTTGCCCTCCAGGGCGCGCTTGCCAAAGCCGCCGGGGACCAGGATGCCCGAGGCGTCGCCCAGAACCTCGGAGACATTCTGCTCGTCGAGGCTCTCGCCGTCGACCAGCTGGACGTCCACATGGCGATCGTAGAAGACGCCCGCATGGTGCAGGGCCTCGATAACCGACAGGTACGCATCGGGCAGCTGCGTGTACTTGCCCACGACGGCGATCTTCACCTTGTCGGCGTGATGGTTGGCGTGATTCTGTTTGCGCAGGAACTCGTTCCACTCGCTCATGTCGCGCTCACGCGGGTCCAGACCCAGGCGCTCGCAAATGCGCAGGTCAAAGTCCTGCTCGGCAAGCAGCTGCGGAACATCGTAAATGCTCGCGCAGTCCTCGTTGGTAAAGACGCAATCGGTGTCGACGTCGCAGAAGCTTGCGATCTTTCCGCGGATAGCGTCATCGATATGGTGGTCGGAGCGCAGCACGATGATATCGGGCTGGATACCAAAGCTGCGGAGCTCCTTGACGGAATGCTGCGTGGGCTTGGTCTTGACCTCGTGGGCGGCGGCGATATAAGGAACGAGTGACACGTGGATGTAGCAGACGTTCTCGGGGCCGGCCTCCTTGCGGTACTGGCGGATGGCCTCAACAAACGGCTGCGACTCGATGTCGCCGATCGTGCCGCCCAGCTCGGTGATGACTACATCGGAGCCGGTCTGCTCCTCGATGCGGCGGAACTTGTCCTTAATGGCATTGGTGACGTGGGGAATCACCTGCACGGTACCGCCCAAAAAGTCGCCGCGACGCTCACGGGCGATTAGGCTTTTGTAGATGGCACCGGTCGTAAAGTTGGAATCGCGGGTCAGGTTCTCATCAATAAAGCGCTCGTAATGACCCAGGTCCAGGTCGGACTCGTAACCATCCTCGGTAACGAAGACCTCACCATGCTGGAACGGGCTCATGGTACCGGGGTCGACGTTCAGATACGGGTCGGCCTTCTGCATCGTTACTTTGTAGCCACGCGACTTGAGCAGACGGCCCAGCGAGGCCGCGGTGATACCCTTGCCCAGGGACGAAACCACGCCACCGGTTACGAACACATGCTTGGTCATATTGAGTTACCTGCGCTTCCCGTAGAAGTTGTTTATCCACATCTTACGGGTCTTCATTGTAATACTCGCGCCGCGGACCGTTCGCAATTTTTCTCGCGTGCGATTGCATTTCTCAATCTTGAAACAAAACGCCGCCCGGTTTCCCAGGCGGCGTCGCTATGGCAAGGGTTACATGCTGCTATCGATCAGCAACCTCGTCCTCAAGCATTTCTTGAACGAGCATGCCGGTACGAACGCCCTCAAGATACCACTCGCCACGTTCGGTGAGGCAAATGCCATTTGCAAGCTGACCGCCGTCGTCGCTATAACGCGAGACGACATCAATCATGCCTTCGGAATCCAAGCGATCGATTGCGGCGCGGGCACGATACGGCGAAACCCCCACGCGCTCGGCAAGCGTTTTGCGCGAGAAACCATACGGCCCGCCATTGTCTTCGGTTTGCTGGTCAATCTCCATCAACACCAGCACCTCGACACGCTTCATATCGTTGACACTCGCACGACCCTTGCCCGCCATAGCAGCCTCCTCAAACCGAGCACGAGCATCTAACACGCCGTGCGCGACCGACACACCTCACGATGGCAGGTAATATCCATCATGTGGCATCCCGCTAAGGATGAAACAGTTACGGTTATTGTATACCGCTCAAATTGTTTCTAGGCAGGTAAACAGCTATTTTTCGCCGAAATAGGCGCTTTATTGATCAAAAAGCCGTACCGGGCGCTAACCCGATACGGCCAAAATGCAATGCAATTACCGCGGTGCTTCAAACTTAGCGATGGAAGAAACCGCGGCGCTCAAACTTGGGCTCGCAGCACACGTTGATACCCAGTTTGCGCAGTACCGTCTCGTCCGTCGGCGAGATGATCACGCTAAAGAAGGCATCGCAACCGCGCAGCTGCTCCAGGCCCGAAAGGACGCGAGCGGCCGTCTCACTCGTGGCCGAGGTGATCGACAGCGCCATAAGCGTCTCGTCGGTGTGGAGGCGCGGGTTTTTGCTTCCCAGGAAATGCGTCTTGAGCTTGCTGATGGGCTCGATCGCCTCATCGCTAATGACCTCGAGCTCAAGGTCGACGCCCGAGACATGCTTGAGGGCGTTCATAATGAGCGAACTTGCGGCGCCCAGGCGCGTGGAGGTCTTACCGGTCACCACGGAGCCATCGGGCATGACCATGGCACCCACGGGACCACCCGTCAGCTGCTCCCTGGTGAGGGCCGCCGAGCGCGCCGGTGAGTAGTTCTTATCGATGCCGGCTTTCTTCATAATAATCTTGAGACGGTCGACTTGCTCATCGCCCACGCCGGTACGGCGCACATTTTCGACCGCGGTAAAGTAGCGGCGGACGATCTCCATCTTGGAAGCGTCGCGGCAGGCATCGTCATCGGTGATGGCAAAGCCGACCATATTGACGCCCATGTCCGTAGGGCTCTGGTAGGGGCTCTTGCCCAAGATCTTTTCCATCAGGGCACGGACTACCGGGAAGGCCTCGACGTCGCGGTTGTAGTTGACCGTGGTCTTGTTGTAGGCCTCAAGGTGGAACGAATCGATGATATTGGCGTCGTCGAGGTCAGCCGTGGCGGCCTCGTAGGCAATATTGACCGGATGCGTCAGAGGAAGATTCCAGACCGGGAAGGTCTCGAACTTGGCATAGCCGGCGGCGGTACCGTGCTTATGCTCGTGATACAGCTGCGAGAGGCAAGTGGCGAGCTTGCCCGAGCCGGGGCCGGGTGCCGTCACGACAACGAGTGGACGCGTGGTCTCGACAAACTCGTTCTTGCCGTAGCCTTCGTCAGAAACGATCAGATCGACATCGTGCGGATACCCCTCGATGGGATAGTGCAGCTTGGCGGGAATGCCGAGCGCGTTCAGGCGATTGCGGAACACATCGGCGGCGGGCTGGCCGGCGTACTGGGTGATGACCACGGCCGCGACGGCAAAGCCGTTGCCGCGGAACAGGTCAACCAGGCGCAGCACATCCTCGTCATAGGTAATGCCAAGGTCACCACGAGCCTTGTTTTTCTCGATGTGGTTCGCGTTGATCGCGATGATAACCTCGACATCGTCGGCGATGCTCTTGAGCATGCGGAACTTGCTGTCCGGTTCAAAACCCGGCAGCACGCGGCTCGCATGATAGTCATCGAACAGCTTACCGCCAAACTCCAAATAGAGCTTGCCACCAAACTGCGAGATGCGCTCCTTAATGTGAGCAGCCTGCAGCTCGATATACTTCGCGTTGTCGAAACCCTGGCGCATGTATGGCTCCCGTCCCGTTTCCAATTAATGTTCTAGGCGATTATAACGGAGCAGACCCTCCCCAACGCCCAAGCAATCAACTGGCACCAACCAAACACGCCATCGATAAGTTGCGGTGAAATAGTTCCCGTTTAACCCCTCAAGACGGCCAAACAGGAACTATTCCACCGCAACTTCCCCTTTTTGGTTCAAACAAACCTGGCCTTTGTATCAATAATGGAAACGTCGCAGGTTGAGCATAAGCCAGCGAAAGCCCGCCAGAGCGAGCAAGGTAACGTGAAAGAGGAGGGCATATGCCTTTTGGCCATGCCCGACGATTGAACGTCAGATTGCCGCTCTGGCGGGCTTGTAGCGTCGAGTGGTTCCGGCGTTTGGTAAAACGCCGGAACACAAGAGCGCCCCCTCCCGCGCACGGAACGGAAGGGGGCTAAAGGTAGGAGTCTACCGGTGGGTTTACCCCACCGGACAGACGATGACCAGGTGATCCTCTACAGGATCGTCAAGGTTTCCGTGGGGTACCCGTTGGGTACTTAGATCAACACGCAGGCGACGGTCAGGATGATGGCGCAGACGACAGAGAGCGCGACGATGAGCTTAAGGGCAAACTTGAGCCAGGTCGTCCACTCGATCTTGGCCAGGGCGAGACCGCCCATGATGGCGCCGGAGGTCGGGGTGAACAGGTTCACGACACCGATGGCGGCAGAGAAGATCATGACCATGACCTCGGGCGAGAAGCCGAGCTTAACAGCCAGCGGTCCCATGATGGGCATGGAGACGGTAGCCATACCGGAGGTCGAGGGGATCAGGAAGGACAGGCCGAAGTAGACCAGGAAGCTCATGGGAGCGAAGATCACGCCGGACAGGCCAGCCAGAGCATTGGCGGCAGCGTCGAGGACGAAGACGTCGAGGCCGGTGTTAGCCATGAGGACGGAGATACCACGGGCGAGAGCGATGACGAGGACAACGGACATCATGTCGGCAGCGCCGGTAATGAAGGTGTTGACGATCTGCTTCTCGGACAGGCCACCGATGATACCGATCAGGACGGCCATAAGGAAGAACCAGGTGGAAGCCTCGTCGAAGTACCACTGGCCAATGGGCAGGCCGGTGATCAGGGCAGACCAGCCCTGGACGACGGCGTTACCGTCGGCGTCGTAGACAGCGCCAGCGTCGAAGAAGTTAGCGACGCCCTCGTTGAGGTCGGCCAGCGGAATGAAGCCGACGATCATGACGACGAAGGTGAAGGCGAAGGCAATCAGAACACCCTTCTGACGACCGGTGAGCTTGACCTCCTTGTGGACCTCGGAAGCAGCCTTGCCGTGAGCCTCTTCGGCGTCCTTGAGCTCCTGCATCGACAGGATGGTGGAACCCTTGTCAGCCTTGACCTTCTTGGCGTAGCTCATCACGAAGAAGATGGACATAGCGGTAGTGACAATCCACAGGACGGCACCGAGGCCGATGATGATGGACTGGTTGACCTCAATGCCAACGCCGGTCAGAGCGTCGACGGCAGCGCCGACGGCGAACGGGTTAACCGTGGAGCCCAGGCAGCCGCAGCCAGCGCCGAGCAGGACGGTAGCGGCACCGACCATGGGGTCGAAGCCAGCAGCCATCATGGTAGCGGCGAGCAGGGCGTAGAAGGGAACGGTCTCCTCGCACATACCATAGGTGGTACCACCGAGGGAGAAGATGAGCATCAGCACGGGAATGAGCATAATCTCGTTGCCCTTAAGCTTCTGCACCAGAACGGCGATGCCGTTGTCCAGGGCGCCGGTCTCGGTCATCATACCGAGGAAGCCGCCCAGGATCATAACGAAGAGGCAGACGGGCAGAGCGTCAGCGAAGCCCTTAATCGGGGCGGTGCAGAAATCGCTCAGACGGGCGGCAGTAACCGCGCCGCCGGACGTGCCGGAGACGATAACGGTAATCACTGCGACAATTGCCAGCAGAGCAAGAAGAATGGTGAACGATGAAGGCATACCGCGCTTTTTCTTAGCGGTCTCAGTCATAGTTCTCATCCCCCCTTCATAAATCATTTACTGATCTCGCCAGAAGCGGCTCTTCCGTGCCGTGCCTGCCGCTTGATGCGAGATTATTACCAGATAAAACCGCTCGGGGTGTGCAGCAATACACCCCGAGCGAGATGCTAGATGCTCTTACTTGAGCGTGGCGTACATGACAGCCTTGATGGTGTGCATGCGGTTCTCGGCCTCGTCGAAGACCTTGGAAGCGGGGCTCTCGAAGACCTCGTCGGTGACCTCCTGCTCGGTGATGCCGAACTGCTCGCACTTCTCGGCGCCAATGGTGGTGTTGGTGTCGTGGAAGCTGGGCAGGCAGTGCAGGAAGATGGCACCCGGGTTGGCCATAGCCATGACCTCGGAGGTAACGCGATACGGGGTGAGCTGAGCGATGCGCTCGGCCCAGACCTCGTCGGGCTCGCCCATGGAGACCCACACATCGGTGTAGATAACGTCGGCACCGGTGACGCCGTCCTTGACGTCGGTGGTCAGCTTGATGGTGCAGCCGTTGGCCTCGGCGATGGGCTTGCAGGCCTCGATGACGTCGTCGGCGGGCATGCACTCCTCGGGGCCGCAGGCCACGAAGTTCATGCCGAGCTTGGAGCAGACAACCATGAGGGAGCGAGCGACATTGTTCTTGCAGTCGCCCATGAAGACGAGGGTCTTGCCCTTGATGTCGTAGTTGAAGTTCTCCTGGACGGTCAGGATATCGGCGAGCATCTGGGTGGGATGCCACTCAGTGGTCAGGCCGTTCCACACGGGCACGCCGGACTTAGCAGCGAGCTCCTCGACGTCGTCCTGGGCAAAGCCACGGAACTCGATGCCGTCATACATACGGCCGAGAACGCGGGCGGTGTCCTCGATGGACTCCTTCTTGCCCATCTGCGACGAACCGGGATCGAGATAGGTCACGCCCATGCCCAGGTCCATGCCGCCGACCTCGAAGGCGCAGCGGGTACGAGTGGAGGTCTTCTGGAAGAGCAGAACGATGTTCTTGCCCTCGAGATAGCGGTGCGGAACGCCAGCGCGCTTCATGTCCTTGAAGTTCTTGGAAAGCTTGAGCAAGTACTCGATCTCCTCGGTGGAGAGGTCGAGGAGCTTGAGGAAGCTACGGCCGGAGAGGTTAACACCCATGGTTCGTTTCCTTTCGAAAAAATGAATTACATAAGTAATAGTGTTGCCCGTTTGACGGGCGAAACCGGTGCGGTTGTAGGGGGACCGCACCGGAACGTTAAAGACTTAGAGGTCCTCGCGCCAGAAGGGCATGCTCATGCAGCGCGGGCCGCCGCGGCCGCGGGAGAGCTCGGCGGAGGGCACGACGAGAAGGTCCAGGCCCTCCTTGTACAGCACGTCGTTGGTGACGGTGTTGCGGGCGTAGACGCAGATCTTGCCGGGCTCGACGCACAGGGTGTTGGAGCCGTCGTTCCACTGCTCGCGGGAGGCCGCGATCGGGTCGCCGCCGCCGCAGGGGATCAGCTTGACCTGGTCGACGCCGGTGGCGTCCTCCAGGACGTGCTCGAGGGTGTCCTCGATCAGGCGGATGTTCACGTCGCCCGGGTTCTTGCCGGCGGTCAGCTCGTAGACGCGCAGGGTGCCCATGATGGCGGGGTGGATCGTGAACTTATCGACGTCGATCTGGGTGAAGACCGTGTCGAGGTGCATGAAGGCGCGCGAGACCGGGATGTCGAAGGCCAGGATGCGCTCGACCTTGGAGTCGGAGTTCCAGAAGATGTTCTGGGCCATGACGTCGATCGCGGCGGCCTGGGTGCGCTGGGAGATGCCGACGGCGAGGGTCTTCTCGTTGATGTTCAGCACGTCGCCGCCCTCGGTGTGGAACTGGCAGTCGCGGCGGAAGTACAGCGAGACGTCCTTGTAGTCGGGGTGGTACTTGAAGATGTACTTGCCGTACAGGGTCTCGCGGTTGCGGGTGACCGAGTACATGCGGTTGAGGTTGACGCCCTCGCCGACGACCGCGAACGGGTCGCGGGTGAAGTAGAGGTTGGGCATCGGGTCGATGATCAGGTCGGACTCGGACTCGGAGTTGACCAGGGAGTCGAGGGTCGTGGACGCCGTGAGGGGCATGTCTATCTCGGACTTGGTCATGCCGGCCATGGTCTTCTTGACGAACTCGAGGTTGTCCTCGATGGAGTCCAGCTTCTCGCGGACGATCTGCGGCATGTGCTGGCCGCGGATGCCGGCCTCGGCGATGTACTGGTCGGTGAACTCGGCGCGGGCGCCGGGGACCTGGTCGAACACCTCAGCGACGAGGTTCTCGAGATAGAGGACCTCCACGCCCTGGTCCCTCAGGATCTGGGCGAAGGTGTCGTGCTCCTGCTGCGCGACCTCCAGGAACGGGACGTCGTCGAACAGGAGTCGCTCGAGCTCGTCGGGCGGCAGGTTGAGGAGCTCGTCGCCGGGACGGTGCAGGCAGACCTTCCTGAGCTTGCCGATCTCGGAAGGCACGTGCAGACCTTTCGTCATGGCCTCCTACCTTTCTTTCGGGCCCTTGTCAGGGCCGATTCGTTAGCGCCCCTCCGTGTGAGGCGTTATTGCTGACGACATATTTATATCCAAAATCAGCTCATACTTCCACCTTGCCCCCGAACGGTTTTTTATAGGGGGTGAACGGCATACACATATACTTCACGCATGGCACACTTCATCTTAATAAAGCGTATTTACGTGCTTAAACGCGTTTTCAATCCAGAAATCAAATGGAACTAAACTTTGTTAAACCACCCTCAAATTGTATATTTCCAATAAAGCTATGAATAGAATTAGCGATTCGTACCACGTCTCAACCATTTTCATTTTTATTCAGAAAAAAGTTTGTCCTATTCATTTCTGGTAAACAAATTACCGTTTACCAGACGCTTGATACCGTTCACCGGAAGCTCAGTATAAGGCCCGGCGGATACCGACTCGCTTTACGGCCCCATTTGTAACAACTTGACTTCTCGGTATGGAAAAACGGATCCGCTTCCCCTAGGGAAACGGATCCGTTTTCGATTATCTTCGACCAATTTTGATAAGGCCCTCGAAGATCATCGGAATCCTAGCGATCAAACTCCGCCAGTGCCTCGCCCAACAGCCTCAGGCCCTCGCGCAGAACGTCCTCGCTCGCGCAGTAGCCCAGGCGTGCGCCGCAGGGAAGCTCAAAACGGCTACCGGGTACCAGCAGCACTCCCCTCTCGGACAGCAGGCGCCTGCAGAACTCCTCGTCATCCTCGGGAATATCCAGCTGGATAAACGAGGTGGACACGCCCTGCGGGGCCGTCCAGGAAACGCGATGCTGCGTATCGATCCAAGCCTGCGCGATATCGCGGTTGCCAAACACGATCTTGCGATTGCGCTCGAGAATCTTATCCTTGTGCTCAAGCACATAGGTCGCCAGGTCATCGTTGAACACTCCGCCGCAGATCATGGTGTAATCGCGATAGGTACGGATGCGGTTGGACACCTCTTCGTCGGCCACGACCCAGCCCACGCGGGCCGCAGGCGTCGAATAGGTCTTCGACAACGAGTTGGTGACAATGGCCCTCTCGTACACGTCGACCATCGACATAAAGGACTCAGTATTTTCGAGAGGCAGATACACCTCGTCACTCAGCACGTAGGCGCCCACCGAACGGGCGATCTCGGCAATCTGGCCGAGCATATCGGCATCGAGCACCGTACCGATGGGGTTCGATGCGTTGTTGATGCAGATGAGCTTGGTGTCGGGGCGCACCAAGCGCTTGAGTTCCTCGATATCGGGCTTCCAGCCGAGCTCTTCGCGTAGCTCCCAATACTCGACCTCGGCGCCCAGCGTGCGCGGAATCTCGTAGAGCGGCGCATAGGTGGGCCACTCGGCGATAACGTGGTCGCCGGGTTCGACCACAGCCATGATGGCGTTGAGGTTAGCGCCCGTGCAGCCATTGGTCTGCAGAATGTGATCGGGATTGACCTCGCGACGATACAGCTTGGCAACCTCGGCCTTAAACTCCGGCGAGCCCTCGATCCAGCCGTAGTTCATCTTCTCGCGGTCCAGGCGCTCGTAGAACGTGGCGCCGCCCTGCTCATCGAGCGCGCGCAGCTCGCCCATGGTGAGCGACGAGATCGTCGACTGGGCGATGTCCCACGTGGCGCTCTTCTCCCAAACGTTGAGCCATTCCTCAACGCCAATCGTCTTGATGTCCATGGCCAAGCTCCTTACAAAAGCAGTCATCCAATCGTGTTGACGTTCCTCATACAAGATTGGGGCGGTGCGAAAACCCGCACCGCCCCAATGGGAGACATCTAATGGCAGCTAGATGTATGTATTATGACCTGTACGGGTCCTTGAAGACCCTAGAGGTCCTCGCGCCAGAAGGGCATGCTCATGCAGCGCGGGCCGCCGCGGCCGCGGGAGAGCTCGGCGGAGGGCACGACGAGAAGGTCCAGGCCCTCCTTGTACAGCACGTCGTTGGTGACGGTGTTGCGGGCGTAGACGCAGATCTTGCCGGGCTCGACGCACAGGGTGTTGGAGCCGTCGTTCCACTGCTCGCGGGAGGCCGCGATCGGGTCGCCGCCGCCGCAGGGGATCAGCTTGACCTGGTCGACGCCGGTGGCGTCCTCCAGGACGTGCTCGAGGGTGTCCTCGATCAGGCGGATGTTCACGTCGCCCGGGTTCTTGCCGGCGGTCAGCTCGTAGACGCGCAGGGTGCCCATGATGGCGGGGTGGATCGTGAACTTATCGACGTCGATCTGGGTGAAGACCGTGTCGAGGTGCATGAAGGCGCGCGAGACCGGGATGTCGAAGGCCAGGATGCGCTCGACCTTGGAGTCGGAGTTCCAGAAGATGTTCTGGGCCATGACGTCGATCGCGGCGGCCTGGGTGCGCTGGGAGATGCCGACGGCGAGGGTCTTCTCGTTGATGTTCAGCACGTCGCCGCCCTCGGTGTGGAACTGGCAGTCGCGGCGGAAGTACAGCGAGACGTCCTTGTAGTCGGGGTGGTACTTGAAGATGTACTTGCCGTACAGGGTCTCGCGGTTGCGGGTGACCGAGTACATGCGGTTGAGGTTGACGCCCTCGCCGACGACCGCGAACGGGTCGCGGGTGAAGTAGAGGTTGGGCATCGGGTCGATGATCAGGTCGGACTCGGACTCGGAGTTGACCAGGGAGTCGAGGGTCGTGGACGCCGTGAGGGGCATGTCTATCTCGGACTTGGTCATGCCGGCCATGGTCTTCTTGACGAACTCGAGGTTGTCCTCGATGGAGTCCAGCTTCTCGCGGACGATCTGCGGCATGTGCTGGCCGCGGATGCCGGCCTCGGCGATGTACTGGTCGGTGAACTCGGCGCGGGCGCCGGGGACCTGGTCGAACACCTCAGCGACGAGGTTCTCGAGATAGAGGACCTCCACGCCCTGGTCCCTCAGGATCTGGGCGAAGGTGTCGTGCTCCTGCTGCGCGACCTCCAGGAACGGGACGTCGTCGAACAGGAGTCGCTCGAGCTCGTCGGGCGGCAGGTTGAGGAGCTCGTCGCCGGGACGGTGCAGGCAGACCTTCCTGAGCTTGCCGATCTCGGAAGGCACGTGCAGACCTTTCGTCATGGCCTCCTACCTTTCTTTCGGGCCTTACTGGCCGAATGTATCAGCGCCCCTCCGTATGGGACGCTGCTTGCTGACAGCTCTAGTTATATCCAAAAACCACCTGCAATTCCACCTCGCCCCCGAACGGTCAGCAAAGTGCGATGAACGGTATATCGCATATGATTCCCCCATGATGCACTTCGGTTCTCTAAAGCAGGTTTTCAAAGGTAAATGTTCTTTTTTCTAAGGAATTAAGCTAGATTGCACAAATATTTTCATGTTTAGGAATTGCATAGCTAAAACGGTTTTCTGCATATATATGTCGTTTGTCCATGATTCAATTTGGATTCGATTATATTCAGCTCGCAATCATTCTTATTCATACATCTTCACCAGTTGAGTATGGATATAGATTGTTTCCAAACGAGTTGGGCAGTTAGTTGCATGCCTTGGCAGCGTAAGAAGTAGGTAAAGATACCGTTCGCGCGATGCGTCCGTGCCACAGGTCGACTAAATTGAGACAATAGTGATTAGTGTTAGGCTACCGTCCCTTGTGGGGACTGAACGGACAGATGCATATGCCGAGCAAAATCGAAAAGAAGCAAGCCGCCGCAAAGCTGCGCAAGCCGCCGCGCGACTTCTCGTACACGCAAAACCGAGAGCTTAGCTGGCTGCGCTTTGACAACCGCGTGCTTGACGAAGCCTTCGATGAGACCGTTCCGCTGTTCGAGCGTCTAAAGTTCGTGTCGATTTTCGAGTCTAACCTCGACGAGTTTCTCATGGTGCGCGTGGGCGGCCTGTCCGATCTGGCGGAGCTCAAAAAACAACCTGTCGACAACAAGAGCAATATGACCGCCTCCGAACAGGTCGATGCTGTCATGGCCGAAATGCCCGGGCTCCTTACCCGTTGGGAGTCCATCTTTAAGAGCATCGAGGGCAAGCTCGACACCCTGGGCGTTCACCGCGCCCGCATCGATTCGCTTACGCCCGAGGAGCGCACCTTCGTAACCCGCTACTTCCAGGCCTACGTGTCGCCGGTCATCTCGCCGCTGGTCATCGATCCGCGCCACCCCTTCCCCAACCTGCGCAACGGCGCGCTCTATCTGGCCTGTGGTCTGGACGGCGCCACCGACGAGGAGAGCCTGCTGGGCCTTATCGAGATTCCCGCCTCGATGAACCGCGTGGTCGAGATCCCCTCGCCCACCGGCACCTACTCCTACATCTTGCTCGAGGACGTCATCCTCGCCTGCCTGGACAGCTGCTTTGGCTCCTATAAGCCGCTGGATCGCGCGCTGATCCGCGTCACTCGCAATGCCGATATCGACCCGGACGGCGAGGGCGTCGAGGAGGAAGAGGATTACCGCCAGCACATGAAGCGCATCCTCAAGAAGCGTCTGCGCCTGCAGCCGGTGGTGCTCGCCGTATCGGGCTCGCTCGAGAAGCCAACGCTCAAGACCATCCGCAAAGCGCTCGAGCTTTCTCGCCGTTCGGTCTTTACCTGCGATATCCCCCTTGACCTGGGCTACGTCTTTGGCATTGAGGGCAAGATTCCCGAACACCTACGCAACGAGCTGCTCTTTACGCCGTTTAAGCCGCAGCCCAACCCCACCATCGATATGGCCCGCTCCATCCGCGAGCAGGTGTTGCAGCACGACAAGCTGCTCTTTTACCCTTACGAGGCCATGAACCCGTTCTTGGACCTGGTGCACGAAGCAGCCTACGACCCCGAGTGCATCTCGCTGCGCATCACGCTCTACCGCGTGGCCAAACAGAGCCGCCTGTGCGAGTCGCTCATCGATGCTGCCGAAAACGGCAAAGAGGTCACGGTACTCATGGAGCTCCGCGCCCGCTTTGACGAGCAGAACAACATCGAGTGGGCCGAGCGTCTGGAAGAGGCCGGCTGCACCGTTATCTACGGCTCCGAGGGCTTTAAGTGCCACTCCAAGATCTGCCAGCTCACCTATCGCGAGGGCATGGCGCTTACGCGCCTGACGCTTTTGGGCACCGGCAACTTTAACGAGAAGACGGCCAAGCTCTACAGCGA
Source organism: uncultured Collinsella sp. (assembly GCA_900550185.1). Taxonomy (GTDB): domain Bacteria; phylum Actinomycetota; class Coriobacteriia; order Coriobacteriales; family Coriobacteriaceae; genus Collinsella. Next base: position 3,268 of record URRN01000018.1, on the reverse strand, counting down.
CTTTATGCTCATGACCGCCCATCCCGGCATCGGCGAGGACGCCAACCTGTTCTTCCGTAACCTGTCGCTGGGCAATCTGCGCGGCGATTACCGCTTCCTGGGCGTGGCGCCCGTAGGCCTCAAGCCGCTCATCATGCGCGGCCTGGACCGCGAGATCCAGCGCGCCCTTGCCGGCGAGCCCGCCCGCGTGTTCTTTAAGCTCAACTCGCTCACCGACCGCGAGGTCATCGACAAGATCGCCGAGGCATCGTGCGCTGGAGTCCGCGTGGACATGATCATCCGCGGCATCTCGTGCCTCAAGCCGGGCGTTCCGGGCAAGACCGAGAACGTGCATGTCCGCTCTATCGTCGGGCGCTTTTTGGAGCATGCGCGCGTGTACGCCTTTGGCGTGGACTCGGATATGATCTACCTGAGCTCTGCCGACATGATGACGCGCAACACCGAACACCGCGTAGAGATCGCCTTCCCCGTGCTCGACCCCACCTGCCGCGCCCTAGTACACGAGTACATGGGCATGCAGCTGCGCGACAACGTGAAGGCCCGTAGCCTGACGAGCGACGGTACCTGGGTTCCCGTGGAGCGCAAGGAGGGCGAGAAGCCCTTCAACTCGCAGGAAGCCCTGCTGGAGCGCGCCTACCGCAACGCCGAGGCCGCCGAGGCAAAGCCCACCCCTGCTCCTAAGCCGCAGCCGACCACACCCGAGGTTCAGAAGGTCCAGGCGACTGTCATTGAGCCCGAGCCTGCACCTGCACCTCAGCCCGAGCCGCAGGTCACCAAGCCCGTATCCGAGACGAGCACCCGTCGCGATAAGCCCGCCGGCAAGACCAAGGCCATCGAGCGCCATCGCCCCGGTCGCGTGCGCATAGGCCTGGGCCTGATCGGCCTGGGTCTTAAGACGCTCATTACCGGCAAGACGAAATAGTCGTTTGTAGAAGCAGTTTGTAGAAGCGCCCCGCATTTGAGGAAAGCCTCGGATGCGGGGCGCTTTTCCCTGCTACCATGGTGCGAACAACAACGCGAATGACAGGCAGGAATATGAAGCTCACTATAGAATCGATGACCTACGGCGCCGACGGGCTGGCGCACGCCGACAACGGCAAGGCCGTCTTTGTGCAGGGCGCCGTGGCAGGCGACATCGTCGAGGCCGAGGTCGTACAGGACGGCAAGTCGTTCATGCGCGCCCGCACCACCGAGATTCTGGAGCCAAGCCCCGATCGCATTCAGCCTCCCTGCCCCTTCGTGGGCATCTGCGGCGGCTGCTCGTGGGGCAATCTCTCACGCACGGCACAGCTCGCCGCCAAGGAGCAAAACCTGCGCTCCACGCTCGAGCGCATCGGCAAGTTCGCTCCTGAGCAGGTCGATGAGTTGGTACAGCCCATCTGCCACACCAAGGACGACTGGGGCTACCGCAATAAAATCGAGCTCGAACCGACCGTCGTCAACGGTCGCGTGCGCCTTGGCATGCACGGTGTCGACCCCAGCAAAATCGTGACCGTCGATATGTGTCCGCTGTTCGATAAGCGCTTCCCGAAGGCACTCAAATCGGTCGTCGGCGCACTTAACTATCTAAGCGGCAGCCATGACTTGGGGCTCGAACGCGTGGGCATTCGCGCATCGCGCCGCACCAAGGCACTCGAGGTCGCACTCTGGACGCCGACAGGCTCTTTTCCGCGCTCGCAGGTCTCCCGCGTGCTGGCGGACGCCGCTCATCCCACGAGCATCGTGCGCGTGATGAGCAAGGGCGAAAAGAAGGCCCGCCGTGTCTCTAAGGTGGAGATGCTCGCCGGTGAGGGCTCGTGGACCGAGAACATCGCTGACGGCCAGATGCGCCTGTCCGCCCCATCGTTTTTCCAAGTCAACACCAAGGGCGCCGAGATTTTGATCGAGCTCGTTATGGAGGCGCTCGATCCGCAGGAAGACGAGCTTGCCGTGGACCTGTACTGCGGTGCCGGCACCTTTACCCTGCCGCTCGCCCGCCGCTGCGACTTTGTCGCCGCCGTCGAGGCCTACGGCCCCGCCGTGCGCGACCTGCGCCGTAACCTGGAGATCAACAAGCTCGATAACGTCGACGTCATTGGCGGAGACGCGGTGCGCGAGTTCCCCGACCAGGACACCGATGTCTTGGTGGTCGACCCGCCGCGTGCAGGCTTGGCACCCGAGGCGATTGACCTTATCGCCAGCACGAGTGCTCGCGATGTCGCCTACGTGAGCTGCGACCCGGCCACCCTGGCGCGCGATCTCAAACGCTTTGTCGAAGAAGGCACCTTCTCCCCCGTAAAGATCACGCCAGTCGACCTGTTCCCACAAACCTTCCACTGCGAGACCGTCGTCCACCTTAAGCGCAACTAGCCACATAGTCATTGCCCCGTCCCAAAAAGACTGGTCTCCCCACGCATGCAAAACATTGGGGATTGAGCGTGGCAAGCATGGGCCTTCGGGGTATAAGACGGCTAATTGTATGCCGCCTATGAAAGGAACCCTCATGCCCAGCGTTGCCGTTCTCGCCGCCGATGGCTTTGAAACGATTGAATGCCTGACTATGGTCGATGTCATGCGTCGCGGCGGCGTGCGCGCCACCCTTGTCTCGATCATGCCCACGCGCGAGGTTGTGAGCTCGCTGCAGATTCCCGTGACCTGCGATGCACTCTTTGACGAAATCAACTTTGACGAGTACGACTGCGTCGTGCTGCCCGGCGGCCTGCCTGGAGCCACCAACTTGCGCGCAGACCAGCGCGTTTGCGATGTGGTCTGCGAGTTCGCCTCAACCAAGCACGTCGCAGCCATCTGCGCCGCCCCGTTTATCCTAGGCGAGCTCGACCTACTCGAGGGGCGCCACGCCACGTGCTTCCCTGGCTTTGAGAAAAGCTTCCCCGAAGGCGCCTATACCGGCGAGAAGGTTACGCAAGACGGCAACATCATCACCGCCAGCGGCATGGCCCAGTCGCTCCCCTTTGCGCTTGAGCTGCTGCGCACGCTCGCCGGCGACAAGGCCGTCGAGAAGGTCGCCGAGGGCATCCAGCTATGATTTTGGCTTCGCAATCACCGCGCCGCATCGAGTTGATGCGCGAGGCGGGCTATGACATTCGCGTGATTCCCGCAGATATCAACGAAACGCCTTTTGATGGCGAAGCTCCGCTTACACTCGTCGAGCGCTTGGCGCGTGCCAAAGCCGCCGCCGTTGCCGCCGAGCATGCCGAGCCCAACGAACTGACCGTCGCGGCCGATACTATTGTCACCTTTGACGGCCAAATTTTGGGCAAGCCGGCAG
>URRN01000017.1 GCA_900550185.1 uncultured Collinsella sp. | reverse complement strand
GTACATAACGTAGTCGAGTGCGTGGTCGGAGGCGCGGCAGCCCAGCTCGTGAGCAACGTCGTAGCGCTTGGAAATGGCAGCCTTCATGCCCTCGAAGTCGCTGACCTCAACGCCGGCAACCTCGGAAAGGTGCTTGCAGTAGTCGGCAAACTCCTGGCCGCGCTCGATGCGCAAAGCGGCATCGGGGCGCATGGCGGGAACGACCTGAACGTCAAAGCTGTCGTCGGCGGCAATCTTCTTGTGCCACTCAAAGCTGTCGGCGGGGTCGTCGGTAGTGCAGATCATGCGGACGTTGGACTGCTTGATCAGGTTGCGGCAGGTAAAGCTAGCCTCAGCGAGCTTGGCGTTGGCAAGGTCCCAGACCTCCTGGGCAGTCTTGCCGTTGAGGACGCCCTCGTAGCCAAAGTAGCGCTTAAGCTCCAGGTGGCTCCACTCAAAGACGGGGTTGCCAACGCAGCGACCCAGGGTCTCGGCCCACTTTTGGAACTTCTCGCGAGCAGGGGCGTCGCCAGTGATAAAACGCTCGTCGACGCCGTTGGCACGCATCAGGCGCCACTTGTAGTGGTCGCCGCCCAGCCAAACCTCGGTGATGTTCTCGAAACGCTTGTCCTCCCAAATCTCCTTAGGAGAAATGTGGCAGTGATAGTCGACGATGGGCATGCCCTCGGCAAAGTTGTGGAACAGCTCCTCGCCGGTCTTGGTGCTCAGCAGGAAATCCTGATCGTCCATAAAGTTTTTCATCAAACAGCCCCTTTGCTGGCAAGGCGGGCGCACGGCGCGCTCGTTATCCTTTAGGTGAACGTTCACTATACTAATCCATTGCACCTCAACAGGTGAACGTTCACCTAACCACCACGGGGTGAACGGTAGATTTTGCCCGTTCAACGGTTGCTGGGGATGTGACTTGCATGTATTGCGGACTGGTTGGCGTCCCCGAACACCGAACTTGAGCGCTTTTGCTCAGGTGGGTCATGTCCCGACGTACATTTTTGGGAGTATTCAGCATTGGAGCGCGCCGTGCGCCATCCTCAGCGTCCTATTTGGAACGCAGATAGCGCCCGATCGGCATAAAAAGTGCCCCCGATGGCAAATTACGCCATCGGGGGCACTTAAAACAGTCGTTCTGCACCTCATTCAGGGCATGCCAATGCTGAATACTCCCAAAAATGCACGTCGCAAGAGGGGGTACCTGCTCAATCGGCTAAATACCCGCAAGTTCGCAGTAGCGGTCGACATTGCTGGCAAATACCATCTCGACGGCACCCTTCTGGACGGGCACCGTCGGGGTCCTTCCCCACAGCAGATAATCGCCCAGCGTCTTAGCGCCGCGATACGCCAGGCTCGTCGGGTCCTTATAGACAATATTGGTAAAGATACCGCGGCGCAAGGCCAGAGCACTTTCGGGAAACAGGTCGTTGCCGATCACCATGACCTGACCGGCCTTGCCGGTCGAGACGAGCGCGTCGGCAACCACTTCGGAACCAACGGCAAAAACGCTACAGATAAGTTCAGGGGCGTCCGGCGCACTCAAGCGCTTTTCGAGCTCATGCTCGAGTTGTTTGACTTGCGCATGGGCACCTGCAAGATCCTCAACCTGCCATGGAATATCACGTTCGCGCAGGTAATTGTGGAAGGCGCGGGCGGTTAGATAGTGCGAATCGGTATATGGGTCGCCTGTCAAAAGGAGCACGCGGGCGTCGGCCCCAGAAGCATGGACCAGGTTTGCCGCCTGCTCGGCCATAAGGCTGCCTGCCGTCGAATAATCGGCCAAGCTCGCACCCAAACGATTCAAATGCGGACGGTCGCCGTCGACAAGCTCAATCGTCACGCCCGCCTCGGCGATCTGCCCCAAAAGCTCAGTCGCACGATCGTCGCCCGGCGCATAGGCGAGCAAGCCATCAATCTTCTCGCCCACCTGCAGACGCTCGTCGATTTGCTCGAGTGCATCAGCGTAGCCGCCCACGCCAAATTCAACGCGCTCAACCGTAATGCCCCGGTCGATGACCTCCTGTTCAAAGCGATTGCAGCCTTCCCACAGGTAACGGAAAAAGTACGCTCCCTCGCGCGATGCGCGGGGCAGGCAAAACACCAGATTGATATCCTTGCGGCGCAGGCTTGAGGCACTTGTGTTGCGGTGATAGCCCATGGCCTCGGCCTTAGCGTTCACCTTGGCGCGCACGGATTCGCTCACGCCGGCCTTTCCCGTCAGAGCCTTGTGCACGGTATTGATGGAAACGCCAAGCTCGGCGGCTATGTCCTTCATGGTTACGCGAGCGCTCATGCGGTTACTCCGTTATAGATAAGTTGCCAATTAATAGTCCAGTTAACGATACCCCAAAAATACTCTTCGACTCGCCGTGCTCTCCCTCAAATGCACAAAGCGCCCCGCGAACGGATGCCCGCGGAGCGCTTGGATGTCCGGACCTTATTTGATACCGCGGCCCAAGTCTTCGGCGATTTTGTCCACGCCCTTAAGCGCGGCGCACGTCTTTTTGTTGGAGCAATGCCCGGTGCAAACGCCACCCTGAGCGCAGTCGGCGCAGGTGCCCTTGCGGTAGATGCGCACGCACACGGCGACAAACGCAATACCGATAACAGCCAGTACAACAACATCGATAGGTGCCATAGCAAGCCTCCTCTAGTTAACCATCACTTACTTTACCCCATTCTCCACCTACCAAATAGGGACGGTTTATTTTGGTCGGTTTTATCTGCGGAAACGCCATATCTCCCCCACCAAAAAGCCCGAGTGTCGCTGGGACACCCGGGCTCGTGGAAAGGGGTTAATCCTTATTCGGACTTAAGCGGAAACTGCGGCGGAAGCAGTGTTGGTCTCGTCCTCGTCGGTCCATGCATGCTTGGGCATGGGACGGAAGATCTGGAAGAGCATCGCAACCAGCAGCACGATGGCCACAATCGTCCAGATACCAAACTGTCCAAGAACAAGCAAGTTGTAGAACTGGTTGATGAACAGGCCGATAACCCAAGCGAAGGCGCACTCGTAACCGATGGCAATCGCAGTCCATTTGCCCGAGTCCATCTGGTTGCGGATAGTGCCCATGGCGGCAAAGCACGGGGCGCACAGCAGGTTGAAGGCACCGAATGCCACGCAAGCGCCCATGGTGGGGAACATGCCGGCAAACGCGGACCACAGGCTCGGGTCGGTCTCGGCGGCGTCGGCCACGGACAGCAGCGAACCGGCGGTGGCGACGACGTTCTCCTTAGCGACGAGGCCAGAGACGGTCAGCGCGGTGGCCTGCCAGGTGCTAAAGCCGAGCGGGGCGAAGATCCAAGCGACCAGGTTGCCCAGCATGGCAAGCACGGAGTAGTCCATGAACTCCTCGGGGATGCCGTCCATCGCAGGCAGGAAGCCAAAGGAACCGTTGTAGCTACCAAAGTTGGACAGGAACCAAACCACGACAGTGGAGGCAAAGATGACCGTGCCGGCCTTCTTGATAAAGGCCCAGCAGCGCTCCCACACATGCAGCGCCCAAGAGCGGATCGCCGGGAAGTGGTAGGCGGGAAGCTCCATAACGAACGGCGTCGGGCGACCGGCGAAGAGCTTGGTCTTCTTGAGCATGAGGCCCGAGGCGATGACGGCAAAGACGCCCAAGAAGTAGAAGAGCGGGCTGATCCACGCGGCGGTGGTGGAAGAATCGCCGATGATGGAACCCATGAGCAGGGCAATGATCGGCAGCTTGGCGCCACAGGGAATGAACGTGGTGGTCATGACCGTCATGCGGCGGTCCTTCTCATTCTCGATGGTCTTGGTGGCCATGACGCCGGGGACGCCGCAGCCCGAGGACACGAGCATGGGGATAAAGGACTTACCGGACAGGCCAAAGCGGCGGAACACGCGGTCCATAATGAAGGCGACGCGGGCCATATAGCCGCAGTCCTCCAGGAAGGACAGCATGACGAACAGCAGGAACATCTGCGGGACGAAGCCGAAGATGGCGCCCAGGCCGCCGACGATACCGTCACAGACGAGCGAATCGACCAGGCCGCCGTCCTCGGTGCCACCCGCCACAAGGGCGTCGTGCACCACGGTGGTGATACCCGGAACATAGGGGCCGTACTGTGCCGGGTCGACCGAGTCGGCATTGTCGCCCGCAGCCTCGACGGCCGCGTCGTAGGCGTCGCGACCCTGGCCGAGCACATACCAACCGTCGGTACCGAAGAGCTGGTCGTTGGTGAAGTCGGTCACCGTGCCGCCCAAGGTAGAAACGGCGATGTAGTACACGCAGAACATGATGACCACAAAGATCGGCAGGCCCAGGATACGGTTGGTAACCACGCGGTCGATCTTCTCGGAGGTGCTCATCTTTGCCGGAGCCTTGGTGAGGCACTCGTCAATGATGTGGGCAATCACGCCGTAACGCTCGCCGGTGATGATGGACTCGGCGTCGTCGTCGCAGTCCTGCTCGCACTGGGCGACCAGCTGCTCCACGCGAGCGGCCTTCTCCTTGGTGAGGTTGATGAGCTTGCAGGCGTCCGCGTCGCGCTCAAACAGCTTGACAGCGTAGTAGCGACGCTTGTTAGCGGGAACGCTCGCAGGCAGATTGTTTTCGATGTGGTCCAGAACGTCCTCGATGGAGGAGTCGAACTTGTGCTCCGGAACCTGGCCCTTGGAAGCAGCGGACTTCTTGACCTGCTCGAACAGCTCCTTGATACCCTTGTTCTTAAGAGCGGAGATCATCATAACCGGGCAGCCGAGCTTCTTGGAGAGCTTGTCCGTGTCGATCTTGTCGCCATTCTTCTCGACCAGGTCAGCCATGTTGAGGGCAACGACCACAGGCAGGCCGGTCTCGATGACCTGAAGCGCCAGGTATAGGTTGCGCTCGAGGTTGGTGGCATCGACAACCTGGACGACCACATCGGGCTCGCCGCTCATGAGGTAATCGCGCGAGCACTGCTCCTCGGGGCTGTAGGGGGAAAGCGAGTAGATGCCGGGGAGGTCCGTGATGGTAACGTTCTTGTCGCTTAGGAGCTTGGCCTCCTTTTTCTCAACCGTGACGCCGGGCCAGTTGCCAACGTAGCCGTTGGCGCCGGTGATCAGGTTGAAAAGCGTGGTCTTGCCGCAGTTGGGGTTACCCGCCAGCGCGACATGGATCTGAGAATCCGCCATTCAATCCTTCTTCCTTGTGTGCCTGCGCTGCTTTCTCCGCGCAGGCTGGATAATGTGCTTCAAAGTTGCAGCATTAAGTTAGAAAAACCTAACTTTATCTGCAGAAATATACGTCGCGAGCCCTTACTGGACCTCGACGACGGCCGCCTCCTCCTTGCGGATGGAAAGCTCGTAGCCGCGCACGTTGATCTCGACCGGATCACCGAGCGGCGCAACCTTCACGACCTTGAACGAAGTGCCCTTGATGAGCCCCAGGTCCATAAGGTGGCGGCGAAGCGCACCCTCACCGTGAAGCTTGACGATGGTAGAGCTCTCGCCCACCTTAACGTCACCCAACGTCTTCATCCTCTTGTCCCCCTTTCGGTTTTTTTTGAAATGCTGCGGACTAACCGACGGTCATGATGTGCATGGCAACCTTGGAATCGATACCAAAGCGTGCGCCCAGCACGGTGACGATGATATTGGCGCCACTCGAGCTCACCACGTGGATTTCGTTGCCCTCGACAAAGCCGAGGTCCTTGAGGTGGTGCTTCATGTCCTCATTGCCCTTTACGCGAGACACGCGCACGGTTTCGCCCGCTTTTACCATCGAAAGCGGCATGGCCGGCATCTGCGGTCCGCAAGACATGAGTTGCTCCTAACGTCAGTTCGTCCTCAACATCGACGCGATAAAAGTTAACCACGTCTATGTTCGCTTTAGTAAACTAGCACGCGGTTAACTTTTTGGAAAGGGTCCCCATTCAGATTTCGAAAAAGTTTCCTATACGAAACAAAAAGGCGCGGCAAAGGACCATCCTTTACCGCGCCCTATCATGCCTAGAGCGAGAGATTTCTGATCGACGTAACGCAGGAAGCCTCATCCACGCCCGAAACGCGGAACACAACATCCTCGCCGCACTCGCCGTAGAGAGCCATGAGTCCCATGACATCGCGGCCATCCGTGTGGCGATCGCCGATGCTGACTGACACGTCGCTACGATGCTTGGCAATGATGTCATAGAGCAGCGCAACCGGGCGGGCATGTAATCCCAACGGATCTTTAATCGTCTTTGTAAACTCGACCATGTCCCCTCCCGCGGCATCGCACATTCGGCCGGCAAACCCAGCCACGTGGTAGCTATTGTAGCGTTAGATGCCTGCCGAGGTGCCCCTCCGGATACCCCGTGGGCAAAAAGTGGCAAATATGAGTACTGCCACCAATTTAGTAGCAGCAAAATCGAGAGCAAATTGCCTAATTTGAGCGATTCGAAGAGGTGAAAGCTGTCAAACGCCCTTTAAAGGAGGTTAGATAAATTGATTGTGAGCCCATTTTCGCTCAAAACAGACCGAAAAATATGGCACCTTTTTTGCAGCAGTACTCATATTTGGCATTTTTTGAACACGGGGTCCAAAACCATGCCCCAAAACACAAAAGGAGGGGCCTCGTAAGGCCCCTCCTTAGGAAAGGGAATCGATTTATTCCACAGCCGTAGATTAATCCTAGCCGCTACTCCATCATGTCGAGGACGGAGGGGCGCAGCTCGCTCTCGGCAGCCTCGGGATCGGTCTCGCGCAGACGGTTGATATAGCGGTTGTACCACATCACGGCAAGGCCCAGGAAGACAACCACACCGCCAACGTTGTAGACCAGCGTCAGCCACAGCGGCTGATCGAGAGGAATGGTGCCGCAGATAAGCACAAAGCAGAAGACCACGAGCAGGAAGGCGGCAACGACCAGGCCAAAGCTGCGCGAGCCCATGCGGAAGCCACGGGGAGCAGCGTCGAAGTTCTTGCGCAGCATAAAGTAGGCAAGCAAAATCAGCAGCGGCGGGAGCAGAGCGGTGGCAGCCGTCATGTTGGTGACGATCATGAGCAGGTCGTCGAGGTTACCAGAGCCCAGGGCCGGGATGATCAGGATGGGGACGACGATGGCGAACTGCAGCCAAGCGGCGCGGGCAGGAATGCCATGCTCGTTGAGCTCGACGATCTTGCTACCAAAGACGCCCTTGGGGATCTCGGTGAAGAACACCTTGATGGGAGCGGAGGTCCACATCATGAGGGAGCCCAGCGTAGCGGCGAGAAGGATCAGGCCGATGACGCGCGTAGACACTTCCATGGGAATGCCAAAGTGGGCAAAGACAGCGCCGAACACGTCGAAGATGCCGGTGGAGATGGCAACGCCGCCCTCGGGGATGAACAGGTTAACCAGCAGCGAAGCGCCTGCATACAGAAGGCCGATGGTCAGGCCGGCGATAACGACGGTGCGCACGAAGGCCTTGACGCCGCCCTTAAGGTCGTTAAGGAACACGCCGACAGACTCAGCGCCGCCAACGCCCTGGATGATCCAGGCAAGCGTACCGAAGAAGCCCCACGCAGTTGCGAAGTTGCTCATGTCGGGAGCCATGTTAGCGGGAGTAGGAGCCGTAGCGAACTCAACGCCGCCAAAGGCAGCAGCCAGGGACAGCAGGATGAACACGGCGGTCAGGCCGAGAGCCGCGGTCGAACCGAAGGAGGAAATGGAGCCGATCCACTTAGCGCCCTTGGTCGAAACCCACGTGGCGATAGCAAAGACGACGATCTCGATAATGGTGATCCACAGCTGCGAAAGCTCGGCGTTGGCACCAAAGAACACGTAGCTCGCGTAGATGATGACGTTGGGCAGGACGGACGCAAAGAAGAACAGGTTAACGAACCAGTAGCTAAATGCCGTCAGGAACGCCCAGCGACCACCCATCGAGGTCTTAACCCATGCGTACACGCCAGACTCGGAGTCCTTGTTGAGGCCGACGAACTCGGCGGTAACCAGGGTATAGGGGACAAAGTACAAAAGCGTGGCAAAGAAGAACGACGGCGCAGCTGCCAAGCCGATGGCCGCGTTGTTGTTGATGATGTTCTTGATACCGAACACGGCGGCGACCGTCATGCCCAGCAGAGCGAACGAACCAATCGTTCCTCGTTTTTCAGAGCTCATAAGCCCTCCCAATCATCTATTAAATGTCATCTAAAACCGTCCGAGCTGCAAGTGCAAACACGGACGGCGCACCTGCTAAGGGGAATGGGGAAAAGGGAGTCAACAAAGCCATCCCCCTTAACGGCGCGAAGCAAACGTCCGAATGGACGAATACTACTTGTTGGGGAAGGAATAACCTTCGACCGTCACGTGAAGCACGACGACGCGGGGATCCGTAGTGTCGGCGAGGACGCGAAACGCCTCGTCGATCTCGACGACGGCAACGCCGCCGGCGGGAATCGTCACGGTCTCCCCCGCCCCCTCAAAGCGCTCGCGATCATCGATATCGCTGTAAGCGCGGGTGCAGGTGAGGCCTGCCTTGGGGGCAACCTCGACAGTCAGGTCGCCGTCGAGCGGGGCGGGCACGGCATGATAGCGACGGTGACCGACCAGATCGGCGGTAGCGGCCTCGTGGGCGTTCACCCACCAATACACCAACGAGTCGCCGATGGAGTACGCCACATCGTGCTGCAGTTCAGAAACGCCGTCGAGCGCCTGGCCGGTACGCATCCACTTCTTGACGGACTTCATCTGAGCATCGAAGTCGGCACGCGAGTTAAAGACATGCATGGCTTATGCCTCCTTAATGGGTGCCAGCGCCTGAGCCAGATCGGCAGACGTCAGCGGTCGCAGGGACACCTCAAAGCTGAAGCTCTCAAAACGGGTGCGGTAGGAATCGAGCACCTCGGAACCCCAAGAGTTCGAACCAAGGCCGAGCAGCTGGTCGTTGATGTTAACCGTGACCGTGTCGCCCGGAACAAGGTCGTAGACGTGCTTGGCGCTATCGATGGCCTCGCAGCTATAGGGCCATGCCGAGAACGAGAACGGGTTGGAAGCGGCGTCGGCCGGACGAGTCACCAGCACGCCGTCGCCATGGCTAGAGCGCAGGGCAACCCAGCGGGTACCCTCTCGGTTGGCACAGTCCTGAGGCATAACGTAGGGCGTGAACATGTCGTCGACCGTAGTGCGGTAATGGCCGATCGGGTTGGCGCGCAGCGAGTCCGGATAGTTCTCGCCCGGGCCGTGGCCGTACCACTCAACGGCACGATCGCAACCGGGAACCTCGAAGGAGATGCCGATGCGCGGGATGATATCCGAGTAATCGCCGTAGGGCTCGCCGGAAACCTTGAGGTCGACACGACCGCTCGGAAGCACGGTGTAGACGAGCTCGACGCGCATGCCGAACGCGCGGACGGGAGGAGCGATACGCTGGCTCACGGTAACGACGACCGCATTGCCATCCTGCTTCCAAGAAACCTTGCGGGTAGACGTCTGCATCACATCGATGAAGTTGTCCTTCCACAGGGAGTCATACTCCTGAGCGTGGTTGTCGACGAGCGGATGCCAAAAACCAACCTGGGGACCAGAGGCCATGACGTCACGCCCGGATGCCTTCCACTTGCTCACGGTGCCGTTGACCTTGCTGAAGGTCAGCTCGCCGTTGAGGGAGTGAATGCGAATCTCCTGCTCGGTCTCCTCGACCGTAAGCTCAGAACGAGCGGGGGCGGCGATGGCCGGCGCCGGATGGTTGGCGATAGCAAACTGGCTAGCACCCAACTGGAACATCGGCTCGCACCAGACGTGAGCGGCCATGGTGTAGGCGCGCACGGTCAGCAGGGTCTCGCCTACCGCGGCCTCGTGAATCACTAGCGGAAGCTGGACGGACTCGCCGGGGACAACCGCACCGGGCATGAGCGTCTTGCGGCAGACCACGTCGCCGTCCACCAGGGTCTCGGCCGACAGGCAAACATCCTCGAGGGTGGTAAACCAACGCTTGTTGGTGACAGTCAGCTCGCCCGCCTCGGCGTCATAAGCCATGCGAACCGGGCAGATGACCTGACCATACTCAGTGAGGCCCGGGCTCGGCTGCTGCCAAGGGAACACCATGCCATCGATGCAGAAGTTGCTGTTGTTGGGGTAATCGCCGTTGTCGCCACCGTACATATCGTAGGCAACGCCGTCCTCGGTCACAGCAGCCAAACCGTGGTCGCACCATTCCCAGATAAACTGGCCTTGGATGCAATCCCAGCGATCGAAGACCTCCTGGTACTCGGACAGACCTCCGGGGCCATTACCCATGGAGTGGCCATACTCGCAGTTGATGCGCGGCTTGGGGAACGGATGCTCACCAAAGTCGTTCATCTGCGACACACGGGAGTACATCGTGGAAATGACGTCGACGGTATCGGCGTTGCGGTCCTCCTCGTAGTGGACCGGACGACCGTCGAGCTCGTGAGCCTTGGCGTACATCGCGCGGATGTTACAGCCATAGCCGCTCTCGTTGCCCATCGACCACATAATGATGCAGGCGTGATTGCGCTCCTGCATCACCAGGCGCTCAATGCGGTCGACGTAGGCCGGCTCCCATGCCGGGTCGTCGGTGACCAGGGCGATATTGCCGATATTCTCGAAGCCGTGGCTCTCCATATCGGTCTCGGCGACCAGCATGATGCCATACTCATCACACAGCTCGTAGAAGCGCGGGTCATTGGCATAGTGAGAGGTGCGCACTGCGTTGATGTTGTGCTGCTTCATGAGCTCCAGGTCGCGGCGCATGCGATCGAGGCCCACGGCGCGGCCCTTGTGATCGTCGTGATCGTGGCGGTTGACGCCATGCATCTTAAAGTAAGTGCCGTTGAGGTAGATATGATTGCCCTCGACCGTCACCTCGGCAAGACCCTGGCGATGCGGGACGTACTCGCTCACCTTGTCGCCGTCGTAGACCTCAAACGTAAGATCGTAGAGGAAGGGGTCCTCGGGATTCCAGAAGTGGGCATCGGTCACGCTGCACTCGGCATGGCCGTCGACGCACTCACCCGTAGCCACCACGTTCTCGCCATCGCTGAGCGTAAACACAACGCGGGAAGCGCCCTCGGCAACCGTATCGAGCGTGATCAGAGCGGCATCGCCCTCGCGGTGCGTGCGGAACCTAAAGTCGACCAGGTGCGCGGCGGGACGCTGCATAAGGTACACATCGCGGAAGATGCCCGAGGCCCACCACATGTCCTGATCCTCGATGTAGCTGCCATCGCTGTACTGCAGGACCTTGACCGCAAACAGGTTGTCGCCCTCGACGAGCGCGTCGGTCACGTCGAACTCGGCAGACAGGCGCGAACCCTTGGTCATGCCGATATACTGACCGTTGACGTACAGCTCGCCATAGCTCTCGATGCCGTCGAAGCGAATGATCTCGCGAGCGCCGGCAGGAACGGCGGGAAGGTTGACGATGCGCTGGTAGACGCCCGTGGGGTCGTCGGAGGGAACGAACGGCTGATCAACCGGGAACGGGAAACCCTCGTCGGTGTAGGCAAGGTTGCCATAGCCGTCCACCTGCCACAGGTGCGGAACCTCCACGTGATCCCACTCGGGCTCGTACGTGCAAAGTGCTTCGTTGGAGACGGCCGCGGGGCCCTCAAAAAGGCGGAACTGCCACGAGCCGGACAGCTGGACAAATCCGCGCGACAGCTCGCGGCTGTACGTAGCGGCGAGATCGGCGGTCTCATAACCCATAAAGTACGCATGGGGTGCCAGGCGGTTCCTGTGGGTGAGCGCTTGGTTTTCCCAATCGTTAATGGCGTCCATGGTGATGCTCCTTCGTCATCGTAGTGCTTCTTTGTGCAACCGGTTGTCCTTATCTTACGGGCGGTGCAAAAATCTGTGCAACCGGTTGTCCGCCGAACGGTCGATTTTGCCGGATTAACGGTGCAACCGGTTGTACAACCATGCTACTTATGTCACCCTAAGCTTAGGTACACAGCACAGGGCATCGTTCTTGAACTCACAGGCAACTGTCGCGCCTACCTATATCTCGCCCACACATGCCGTACTCAGTCGCAGTTTGATTGCAGCACGACACCGGTCACCGGATATCATGAACGCTGTTCAGGCGCACTATAGTAAGCTGTATCCGCACCAGCCTGTATCAGTAACAACATCGACCGCATTTTCCAGGAGACGCCATGACCCAACCAGCACGCACCGCACCCACGCTTGCCGAGGTTGCTGCAGCTGCCGGTGTTTCGCGCTCCACAGCATCGCGAGCACTCAACGATTCGCCCCGCATTAGCGAGGAGACCAAAAAACGCGTCCGCGCGGCTGCCAAGGAAGTCAATTTTGTACCCAACGCACGCGGCCGGGCACTCGCCGTCGGACGCACGGAAATAATCGCCGTACTGGTTACCGAGCCTTTGAGCGAGCTGTTTAGCGATCCCACCTACAGTGAGTTTTTAAGCGGTATTACCGAGGAACTTTCTGAGTCGTCTTACCTACCCGTGATCTTGCAGGCATCTTCCTCGCATGAGCGCAATCGCGCACGCGAGCATTTTGAGCGTCGCTCGTTTGACGCCGTCATCGACGTCTCGCCCTACAAGGGCAGTGAGCTGCTCGAGGTGCTGCGCGAGCTGGGCGTACCCACCGTGTTGTGCGGCCAGCTCGAGGGCCACCCCTATCGCGATGTGTTCTCGACGGTCTACTCCGACGACGAAGAGGGCGGCCGCTTCGCCGCGCTCGCCATGAAAGATCGCGGGCGCAAGGACATCGTTGCCGTGCTGGGGCCGCAGGATAACCCCGCCGTCGTCGACCGCCTTCGCGGCTACCGTGCAATTTTGGGCGAAAGCCTTCCGGATGAAAATGTCATCTATACCGGATGGAGCAGCGGAGACGGCTACCAAGCCACGCGGCGGCTGCTCGCGCGCGAAATACATGCCGACGGCGTGCTATGCGGATCGGACCGTATCGCAACCGGCGTTATCGCCGCATTCAACGAAGCGGGAATTAGCGTACCCAAAGACGTTTCGGTCGTAGGCTTCGATGACCACGAGGTCGCAGCTCGCAGCGTCCCCGCGTTGACGACCATTCGTCAGCCGCTTCGCGAGGAAGGCCGCATGGCTGCAGGCATTGCGCTCGATATGATTAACGGTGCCGCGCCCACCACCACCGTCATGCACATGCAGCTCGTTCAGAGAGACTCGCTATAAGAAATCTGGGCCGGGCTTTCCGCGACGTCCGGTCACCCCACGCCCCCACAACCTCGGCGCATAAAAAACGAGGGAAGGCACGTGTCCTTCCCTCGTTACAGGCAATAGGTAGCCGCTTGCCTACATCAGGCGCAGGCTAATGTCCTTGAGCTGGGCGCCGGAAACGGCACTCGGGGCGCCCGACATGAGGTCGGAGCCGCTAGCCGTCTTGGGGAACGCCATGACGTCGCGGATGGAATCGGAGCCGGTGAGCAGCATGCACACGCGGTCCAGGCCCAGAGCGAAACCGCCCATCGGGGGCGCACCAAACTTGAGGGCCTCCATGAGGAAGCCGAACTGAGACTCGGCGCGCTCCTCGGTAAAGCCCAGGAGCTTGAGCATGGACATCTGCATCTCGGCGTTGTGGATACGCATACCGCCACCGCCGGCCTCAAAGCCGTCCATGACAAAGTCGTAGGTGCACGAACCGGCTGCCAGGGGATCGGCCTCGATCTTGGCGATGTCGGTCTCGGTCGGCAGGGTAAAGGGCTGGTGCTCGGCAGCGTAAGCCTTGCGATCCTCGTCCCAATGGAACAGCGGGAAGTTGACGACCCACAGGAAGTCGTGACCCTCGCGCTTGATCTCAAGCGCATTGGCCATGTGCGAACGCATACCGCCCAGGATCTCATCAGAGAGCAGGCGCGGGCCGGCGGCGAACATCACAAGGTCGCCGGGCTCGACGTCCATGCGCTCGCGCAGAGCGGCCATCTCCTCGTCCGAGAAGAACTTGACGATGGGGCTGTTGATGGAGCCGTCCTCGCGGAAGGCGATCCAGGCCAGACCCTTGGCGCCAAACGTGGAAGCCACGCCGGCGAGCTTATCGATCTTGGCGCGGGCCCAGGCACCGGCGCCCTTGGCGTTGATGGCCTTGACGACGGAGCCCTCCTCGTTCGCGGCGGTCGCGAAGACCTTGAACTTGGAGTTGGAGAACACGTCGGTCAGGTCGACGAGGTGCATGCCGTAGCGGGTATCGGGCTTGTCGGATCCATAGGTGTCCATGGCCTCCCAGTAGTCCATGCGGCGCAGCGGCGTAGGCATCTCGACGCCCATGCGGCCGAAGGCATCGGCCAGGACCTCTTCGAGTGCACTCATGACATCGTTCTGGTCCACGAAGGACATCTCGATATCGACCTGGGTGAACTCGGGCTGACGATCGGCACGCAGGTCCTCGTCGCGGAAGCACTTGGCGACCTGGTAGTAGCGCTCAACGCCACCGACCATGAGCAGCTGCTTCAGGAGCTGCGGGGACTGCGGCAGGGCGTAGAAGTTACCCGGCTGGATGCGGCTGGGGACGATGAAGTCGCGGGCGCCCTCGGGCGTGGACTTGAACAGGGAGGGCGTCTCGACCTCCATGAATTCACGGTTGTGCAGCGCCTCGCGAACGGCAAAGGTGAAGTCGGAGCGCAGCTTGAGGTTGGCCATCATCTCGGGACGGCGGAGGTCCAAATAGCGATAGCGCAGGCGGGTGTCCTCGCTGGTCTCGATACCGTCCTCGATCTGGAACGGCGGGGTGACGGACGTGTTGAGCACCTCGGCGTGGTCGGTCAGGACCTCGATCTCGCCGGTCGCGAGCTTGGCGTTGGTGGTCTCCTCGCCACGGGAGCGCACGACGCCGTGAATCTTGATGGGCCACTCGGGACGCATGGTCTCGGCGATCTTAAAGGCGTCGCCGTCGGAGTGCTCGGGGTCGAAGGTGAGCTGCGTGATGCCCTCGCGGTCACGAAGGTCGCAGAAGATAAGGCCGCCGTGGTCGCGGCGACGACTCACCCAACCGGTGAGGGTGACCTCTTCGCCCACGTTCTCGCGGCGAAGCTCGCCGCAGGTACGGGTGTGCATGGAATGCTCGTCGATGGGACGGGTCTGGCTCATACCAGTGATCCTCCTTTATGGATCTGTGCCGCCCCGTGTCGTTCCGGGCGGCGTCGTACAGATTTGCCCAGCCTGCGTAAACCGCGCAGCCAGACATGGCGTTCTATCTTATCGCACCTGTGTCGATGTGCCGCGGAAAAGTGGCTCCTGCCCAAAGACTTGACGGAGACGAAACAATTGACGCACCGCGGCCGTCGCCAAGGCGCGCCACGTGCGACAATGTGCCCCAATACAACTGCACTCGGAAAGGCCCGCCATGACTGCACGCCTCATCGTTATGGATATCGACTCCACACTCATCAACCAGGAGGTCATCGACCTGTTGGGCGAGGAGGCCGGCGTAGGCGAGCAAGTGGCGAAGATCACTGAGCGCGCCATGCGCGGCGAACTGGACTTTAAGCAGGCGCTCGAGGAGCGCGTGGGGTTGCTTGCCGGCTTGGACGAGAGTGTGTTCGAGCGCACCTTTGAGCGCGTGACGTTTACCCCCGGCGCGCTGAAGCTTGTGCGCTCGGCACACAGCAAGGGCTGGAAGGTTGGCGTGGTAAGCGGTGGCTTCCACGAGGTCGCCGACAAGATCGTAGCCGCCGCGGGCATCGATTTTTGCCTGGCTAACCGCCTGGAGGTCGTGGACGGCAAGCTCACCGGCAAGCTGGCGGCAGACATCGTGACCAAGGAATCCAAGCTCATCCAGCTGCTGGATTGGGCGGTTGAGTGCGGCGTCGATATGGCACACACCGTGGCAATCGGCGACGGCGCCAACGACATCCCCATGATTCAGGCCGCGGGCACGGGCATCGCGTTTTGCGCCAAGCCCAAGACGCGCGAGGCCGCCCCGTTTGCCATCGACGAGCGCAACCTGATGCTCGCCATGGACATCATCCTGCGCGACTAGCAAGTTCGCCCAACAATTGAATCAGTCTGTCCTATAGTTTCCGAACAATTTTGTCTTAGTGTTCGGAAAAATACCTTTTGAGTGCTAGACTTTGCGCCGTCGAAGGGAACATATATGGATAAGCGAGATCTTGAGCAGCTGCTGAGCGATGTTGCCGGCGGATCAGTCACCCCTGCCGATGCCCTTACGCGCATCCAGACGGCGCCAACCGCCGATCTGGGCTTTGCGCAGCTCGATCTTTCGCGCGGAGTGCGCCAGGGAGCCGGCGAGGTTGTCTACGGTGCCGGTAAAACCGCCGAACAAATTGCTGCCATCATCAAAGCATTACTCGATGCAGGCCAGGAGCGCATCCTGGTCACACGCTTGGATGCCGAAAAAGCCGCGCGCACCGCTGAGCTTCTCGGCAACGACATCGATCTGGGATATGTCCCGGACGCCCAGCTCGCCCTGGTGGGTGGCAAGCCCTCCCCCACCGGCAACGGATGCATCGTCGTCGCCTGCGCCGGCACGAGCGACCTGCCCGTCGCCGAAGAGGCGGCACTGACGGCCGAGTTCTACGGCAACGAGGTCGATCGCCTTTACGACGTGGGTGTCGCCGGCCTGCACCGCCTGCTCGCGCATGCCGAGGAACTTGCCCAGGCGCAGGTGGTCATCGCCATCGCCGGCATGGAAGGCGCCCTGGCGAGCGTCATCGGAGGCCTTGTGAGCTGTCCGGTCATCGCCGTACCCACCAGTGTGGGCTATGGCGCGAGTTTTGGCGGCGTGGCCGCACTGCTCGCCATGCTCAACTCCTGCGCCAGCGGCGTTTCGGTCGTCAACATCGACAACGGCTTCGGCGCCGCCTACCAGGCAAATCTTATTAATCATCTGAGCGCCGGCACGTCCTGCGCCCGCTAAGGAGCATTTCATGTCCAACCATCAGCACACGCTTATCATCGACGGCACCTCGGGCATCAGCGGCGACATGACCGTCGCGGCCCTGCTCGACCTGGGCGCTGGCGAGGAGCATCTGCGCGAGCAGCTCGCCACGCTGCCGGTCGGCGGCTTTGAGATTGCCGTTACACGCGTAAACAAGCATGGCATCGACGCCTGCGACTTTGACGTTCAGTTGGCAGAGGAGCTCGAGAACCATGACCACGACATGGCCTGGCTCTACGGCGACGAAGCAGCTGCCGAGCACACACACGAGCAAGAGCACCACCATCACGATCATGGCAAGCACGAACACGAGCACTGCCACGAGCATGACCATGAGGCCCACGGTCATGGCCACGAGGACCACCATCACGCCCACCACCATCACCACCGTTCTTTGGCGGATGTCACCGCCATCATCGATGGCTCGCAGCTAAGCGATGGTGCCAAGCGTCGCGCGCTCGCCATCTTTACCGCGCTCGCCGCCGCCGAGGCAAAGGCCCACGGCAAAACGCCCGAGACCGTCATGTTCCACGAGGTAGGCGCCGTCGACTCCATCGTCGACGTCTGCTCTGTCGCCATCTGCCTCGATGACCTGGGAATTGAGGACATCGTGGTCGATTCGCTCTCCGAGGGTCACGGCACCATCCACTGTGCCCACGGCCTCATGCCCATTCCCGTCCCCGCTGTCGTCAACCTGTGCCAGGCGGGCAATATCGCCCTCACGCCCGCACCGGTCGCCGGCGAGCTCGTGACGCCCACGGGCGCCGCCATCGTCGCCGCACTGCGCACGTCCGAGCACCTGCCGGCCCGTTACCGCATCGAGGCCGTCGGCTACGGCGCCGGTAAGCGCCCCTACGAGGGCTGCTCCGGCACGCTCCGTTGCCTGCTTGTTCACGTGGATGCATAGCCATGGATGCCCGCAAGACAAAAAGCCGCGCCGCTATTGTCACGGCGTTTTCCGAGCTCCTTCGCGAGGAGGACTACGGCAAGATCACCGTCGGCGACATCATCGCGCGCGCTCACGTAGGCCGCGCGACATTCTACGGCCTCTTCAAGAGCAAAGATGACCTACTGTCCGAACTCGTGAGCGACATCTGCACCCACGCCCTCGACGACGATGGCACGCCACTCGACGACCCACTCGTGCAGGTCGAGCATATTCTCAACAATCTATGGGAACGTCGCCAGGGCGTCCGAGCGCTGGTAGCCGGCGCCGGCTCACGCGTCTTCGCCGACTGTCTCCGCAAGACCATCATGTCGCGCGCAGCCGAAACCGTCCCTACCGACCCAAACGGCC
>URRN01000016.1 GCA_900550185.1 uncultured Collinsella sp. | reverse complement strand
GCGCAACGCGTTGCGCTGAGTCCTGAGGCTGTTGCAATGAAAATGATAATCAAGGATGCGCACATCAAAAAGATACTCGCACGCCAAAAACGTGAAGAAGAACAGCACCAGGCATATAATCTCCCGAATGCCCCGACGCAAATATGCGATTGTGTCTCCCATGCCCCTCATGGTTAACCCCCAGCCGCTCAATTGTCTGGAAATCTATTTTAATAAAGAACCAGTCTCAATATCGAAGCCAGGCTCGAAATGCTGCCAATTCGACCCCAGCCGTCCACATCACGCCGCGATTTTGAGCCGCATGGACCAGAAGGGACGCGCGCGATCTCTAGCTCGGCCAGGAGTGTCCCCAACTACCACTCATTTAAGTACGTCCCCAATGAGTGGCCGAAGAGTGTCCCCCGCGACTAGTCGTTTAAGAACGTCCCCAATGACTAGTCAAAAATGGGCCATGTGTCCCAGTTGTGGAGACTCCTTGAGCCGTCTGGGTATCGCGAAGGATCGCGCACTCCCCCATCATCAAAAGTGACACACGCTACCAGTTGATGGGAGGCAGCCATGGGCTTCTTTGACAAGATGTTCGAGAAGAAAGAGTGCGCGATTTGCGGTACCGAGCTGGGACTTCTAGGTAAGACAAAAATCAATGAAGGCTACCTGTGCAAAGAGTGCGCCGGCAAGCTCTCCCCCTACTTTCACGGCTATCGCTCCAGCACCGCGGACGATATCCGCGAGCAGATCGCCTACCGCGAGGCCAATGCCGAGCGCTTGGCGTCGTTCAACCCCACGCGCACGCTTTCTGCCGGGCGCACCAACATCATGCTCGATGAGGACGAGGGCCTGCTGATCATCACCTCGCAGAGCCGCTGGCGCGACGCCAATCCCGACATCATCGAGTTCTCGCAGGTACTCGGCTGCGATATGGATATCGACGAGCATCGCACCGAAATCTATCGCGAGACCAAGGACGGCGAGCGCGAGAGCTACAATCCGCCGCGCTACGACCTGGATTACGACTTTAATCTGACCATTCACGTCAACACGCCGTACTTTACCGAGATCAACCTGCGCGTGAACGACTCCACCATCGATCAGCGCGGCTCCATCGAATACCGCGAGGCCAAGCGCCAGGCAACCGAG
The DNA here is from genome assembly GCA_900550185.1 of uncultured Collinsella sp. Lineage (GTDB taxonomy): Bacteria > Actinomycetota > Coriobacteriia > Coriobacteriales > Coriobacteriaceae > Collinsella. Next base: position 18,277 of record URRN01000016.1, on the reverse strand, counting down.
GTCCGCGACGAGCTGGTGCAGCTGCGCCAGGAGACGCGCGACAGCGTCGTGGCCGCCAAGGCCCCCAAGACCGCGGTGACCTGCCCCTTCTGCGGAGCCACCACCATTCCCGATGCCAGTGGGCGCTGCGAATACTGCGGCGGCGCCATCGGCGCATAGCCTCCGGCACGGAAAGGACCGATCATGGCCTTCGAGAGCGTTAACTATCAGTGCCCCGCGTGTGGCGGCCCCCTTCACTTTGCCAGTGCCGAGCAAAAGCTCGTCTGCGACTACTGTGACTCGCGTTTTAAAGTCGAAGAAGTCGAGGCACTCTATCGCGAGCGCCAGGACAAGGCAGATGCCAAAGCCGATGCCGCAGCCGCAGCTCCCAAACCTGCTGCCGACGATGCCGTGCAGGAGCTCGCCCAAAACGCCGGCTACATCTGCTCGTCGTGCGGCGCCGAGCTCGTGTCCGACGGCACCGTCGCCGTCACCACCTGCCCGTACTGCGGCAACTCCGCCGTGGCGCCCGGCCAGCTCTCGGGCGACTTCTCGCCCGACCTGGTGATTCCGTTTAAGCTCGGGCGCGACGATGTCACGGCCGCACTCAAGGAACACTATAAGGGCAAGATCTTGCTGCCCAAGAGCTTTGTCACCGGCAACCACATCGACGAGGTCCAAGGTGTCTACGTGCCGTTTTGGCTCTACGGTGCCCGCGTTGACGGCGAAGTGTACTTTGACGCGACCAACGAGACCGTGACCGAGGAATCCGACCGCACCGTCACGACCACCGACCACTACGATGCCTATCGCAAGGGCAATATCTCGTTTAAGCGCGTACCCGTCGATGGATCGTCCAAGATGCCCGACGGCCACATGGACGCCATCGAGCCGTTTGACTACGACGCACTGCGTCCGTTCTCAGTCGCATATATGCCCGGCTACATCGCCAACCGTTACGACAAGGACTGCGAGACCTGCAAGGCGCGCGCCGAGCGCCGTATGGAAGAAAGCACGATCTCGGCCCTGCGCGAGACCGTCGTCGACGAATACGACGATGCCACGGTCGAAAGCAAGCAGCTCGACTACACCTGGGAAGACAGCGACTACGCCCTGTTCCCCGTCTGGATGCTCTCCACCTCGTGGAACGGCAAGAGCTACCTGTTTGCCATGAACGGCCAGACCGGCCGCTTGGTCGGCGAGCTCCCCTGCTCCAAGCCCAAGCTCGCTATTGCCTCGGTGCTGTTCTTTGTGATCGGATTTATCCTCTCCCAGATTCTCTTTATGGGCGAGAACGCCTTCGATCCGAATTACCTCACCTTTGATATCGAGGGCATCCTCATCAACATCGTGGCGCCGCTGATCATCGTGATTATCGGAGACGTGCTACTGGTAGGCCAGCTCAAGACGGCCAACGAGGCCACCCACGCCGACGAGTACTGCGGCGAGCTCGACCTGACCGAGAAGCACGACACCTTCAGCCACACCGAGACCACCGTTGTCATGAAAGACGACAAGGACGACTAAGCAATCCAACCAATACCACCCGGCCTTTGACGAGAAAGGAAGATTACCATGGGACTCTTGAAAGCTGGATTGGGAGCTGCCGGCGGCGTCATGGCCGACCAGTGGAAGGAATTTATCTATTGCGAATCGATGCCTGCTGACGTCTTGGCCTGCAAGGGCAGCAAACGCACCGGTGGCCGCAGCTCCAACACGCGCGGCGAGGACAACGTCATCTCCAACGGCTCCGTCATCGCCGTCAACGACGGCCAGGGCATGCTCGTGGTGCAAAACGGCAAGATCATCGAAGTCGCGCTGGAGCCTGGTGAGTTCGTCTTCGATACCGGCAGCGAGCCGAGCGTCTTTAGCGGCAACCTGGGCGATTCCATCAAGGAGACCTTCGCCAATATCGGCAGCCGCTTTACCTTCGGCGGCGACGCGGGCAAGGACCAGCGCGTCTACTTCATTAACACCAAGGAGATTATCGGCAATAAGTACGGCACCGCCTCGCCCGTGCCCTTCCGCGTGGTCGACAACAACATCGGCCTGGACGTCGACATCTCCGTGCGCTGCAACGGCGAGTATTCGTATCGCATCACCAACCCGCTGCTGTTCTACACCAACGTGTGCGGCAACGTGACCGATAGCTATACGCGCGACAAGATCGACAGCCAGCTTAAGTCCGAGCTGCTCACCGCCCTGCAGCCCGCCTTTGCCAAGATCTCGGAGATGGGCATCCGCTACAGCGCCATCCCCGGCCACACCACCGAGCTCGCCCGCGCGCTCAACGAGGTCCTCTCTGCCGACTGGCGTGACCTGCGCGGTGTCGAGATCGTGAGCTTTGGCGTCAACTCCATCGCTGCCTCGCAAGAGGACGAGCAGATGATTAAGGACCTGCAGAAAGCCGCCGTCATGCGCGATCCCACTATGGCGGCAGCCAACATTGCCAGCGCCCAGAGCGACGCAATGCGCGCGGCAGCCGCCAACCCCAACGGCGCGATGGCGGGCTTTATGGGCATGGGCATGGCAGGTGGCATGGGCGGCATGAACGCCAGCCAGCTGTTCGCCGCCGGCCAGGCACAGCAGCAGGCCGCCCCGCAGCCGGCTCCGGCACCCGCTCCCGCACCGGCTCCTGCCGCTGCCCCCGCGGCCGGCACATGGACCTGCAGCTGCGGCGCCACCAACACCGGCAAGTTCTGCTCCGAGTGCGGCAGTCCCGCACCCGCCCCGGCACCGGCCAAGTGGTTCTGCCCCAACTGCGGCAGCGAAAACGGCGGCAAGTTCTGCAGCAACTGCGGAACGCCCAGGCCCTAGCCCCTCTATCTGGTAATTGGCGGGGGATCCGCCACCCCCGCATTTGCTTCTATGGGTTTCGTTCGATAAAGGAGGACACCATGAAGACAACGTTCAAAAAGTCCGTACTCGCATTTCTGACATGCGTCCTTGCGCTCGCCTTTGCCCTGACGGGCTGCAGCGGCGGCGGCAAAGACCCCAAGGCCGACTTCGTCGGCAGCTGGGAACTCTCGGGTGGAACCCTGGAGGGCGAAGAACTGACCGATGAGTACATGAAGATGCTCGAGGATTGGGGTGTGCACTGCGTCCTGATTCTCGATGAGGATGGTACAGGTGCCCTCGACCTGTTCCTTGAAGTCGTCGACCTTAAATGGGAGGCAAAGGACGCCACCACCGTAACCATCACCGCCGAAGACGAGTCGCATGACATGAAGCTCAAGGACGGCAAGCTCATCCTCGAAGAGGATGACGGCAATCTTGTCTTTAGCAAGTCCGACAAGGACCTGTCCGGCACGGTGAAGAAGGATCGCAAGGCGGCCGAGAAGGAAGAAGAGATCGACGAGGCCGTCGAAGACGACGACGTCCAGAAGATTGAAATCTCCCCCGCCGTCACCGTTGCCGATGACGACCTGTGCACCATTACCATCACCGAGAAGTTCAAGGACGAGTGGGGCGACATCGGTTTTGTCGTCAACATCACCAACAAGAGCGACAAGGACCTGACCTTCTACGCCCCCAGCGGCAAGACCAACGTCAACGGCACCATGAAGGAACCCTGGTTCTCGGCTCACCTGATGCCCGGCACCAACGCCACTGAGGAATTCACGTTCTCGAACGGCACGCTCGATAGCCTTGACGACCTGGTCAACACGACCATCGGCATCGACGCCTACCTGACCGATTCCTACGAGGACGTCGCCTCCTACAGCGCAACCATCGCGTAACGGCACGTAACATCAGCCGCGGATTGGCGGACACATCCGCGCACACCAGACGGGGCCGCAGGAGATGATCCTGCGGCCCCGCCGCTTTATGCCGACAGCACTGCCCATACAAGCAGGCCGCCCGCCGTTTTTAGATGCGAAACGGTGGGCGGCTTATCTTTGCGGCGCCGGAACACGGGTGAGCGCGTCGATTACGGGCGCTCCATGTTGGGAACGATGCTGCCCTCGGTCACCGCATGTACGGCCAGGCGCATGATGTTGTCGTAACCGGTCTTGTTGAGAATCTCCGAGATGCGGCGCTTGATGGTACCCTCGCTCATAAACAGCTCGGCCGCGATCTCGCGACGACTTTTGCCCTCGCAGGCAAGGCGCAAAATCGACAGCTCGACATCGTCAAGGGCCGCCGTGCCCGAGAAAATGCTCTCGGGCGGCTTGGGAAACGTACAGTAGCCCGCCAGCGTGGAACGCATCACGGCGAACAGCTCGTCGATGCCGACGTTCTTGTACACAAAGCTATCGACGCCCGCCTCGCGAGCCTGATCGACAAAGGTGATCTCGGGCATGCCGGTCATGATGATGACGCGACACTCGGGCAGCTCCTCTTTAATACGCGCCGCCGCCACGATGCCGTTGGAATCGTGCTCGGTGCACACGTCCATCAGTATCATGTCCGGGCGCTCCTTGAGTACGACATCGAGGGCTTCGGAAGCATCGGCGATTGCGGCGACAACGGTCATATCGGGCTGGTCGCCCACGGAACGCGCCAGGCTCTCGCGCAAGATAGCCTGGTCTTCGACAATTAACACGCGGATCATGAGCTTCTCCTTTGGGAGGTGTCGTTGGCGTTAAGCGGAATGGACACCGTAAGCGTAAAGGGCGGGGCGGCGTGGACCTCTAGGCTGCCACCCAGATCTTGCGCGACATGCCTCATACCTGGGATACCCGTTCCCTCGCGATACGATACGGGGGCCGGGGACCCGTCGTTAGAAATCGTCATGTGCGCGACGGCGTCAGCATCCGTCCTCTCCTGCCACAAGCGCACATGGACCCGATGCGCCTGCGCATGCTTGGTGGCGTTGGTCGAGGCCTCGCGGATAATCTGCAAAAAGGCGGCGGCGACACGCGCGTCCTCAGGCAGCGCACCCTCAACATCGATCTGCACGCTCGCCAGGCCAAAAGCATGGACGATATCGCCCAGTTGCTCTGCCGGTTCGGTGTCGCCCCCGCTGCGCAGATCGGCAGCGATTGAGCGCAGCAGCGGGTCGATCTGCTCGAGCGACTCGTCGTCCAAGCGCCCCTCCTCCAAATAGCGATGAAGGATTGATAGGCGCTGGCCGATCACATCGTGAACGCGGGTGCGCATGCGCAGATAGGCCGCATTGTCGGCAACTTTTTTGACTTCTTCGATCTGGGCCTGGAGCTCTTGGCCCGCAAGCTCAAGCAGGTGGTTGGCCTGCGCCAGGCGGTCATGCGCATGCGCATACTCTGTCGCGTCCAGACCGATTATGCGCTCGAACGAACGGCCCGAGACCATAACGTCATCGCACACAAACAGGCGAATCTCGGCGGGAGAAACCTCGACCACCGCACGCGCCTCACCAAAGCGGTCCAGGTTGATCCGCACGCGGTTCTTACCGCCTTCGGGCATTTGCATGCTGAGCTTGCGCAGGTCGTTCCATGTACCGCTCATATCGCCTAGGTCGGTGGGCATATGAAGCTCCGCCAGGTTTTTGCGCATGCAGCGGTTCATGAGCAGTGGACGGCCCCTCGAGTCCAGATACAGGATGCCCACGGGAATCACGTTGATGGTTTCAATCGTCGAGAACGCGGTGATATCCTCTTGGCGGTTACGGACGTCCATCAAGAGCGCCGCGACGGAACGGAACAGGAAGAACGCTCCCTCTGCGATAAGGACAACGGCCCACACCGAGCCCATGGCAAAAACCACCGGCGGTGTCACGGCGCCAACAAGCAGCAGCTCGGCCAGCATGACAGGGCGACGATAGCGCACCATAAGGACCACGCCATAGGCAAAGATCGCGACATTGAGCCACAGCACTCCGCCCATTGCCCTGGCGCAAACGTCAAGCGGCGCCACCAGATACGAGCCAGACGACGCGAATAAGATGAGCGCCGAAATCATCAGGTGAAGCACAAGGCTCGTCTCGTAGGCGCAAATCACCTTACGGTTATAGGACGAGCGGCGCGATGCGATGAGCGGGACGTGGATCATCTGCAGACACGCAGCCAGGGCAAAGACAACATCGAGCGCAACGATTTGGGGAAGGATGAACGAAATCTGCATCGTCACTCACCCGCCCTCGGCATCAAGACGATCATGCGCAGCTGGCCGGGCTCGCCCTCAAGGCGGTATGCCACGTTGCGCCCTTGCAGAGCGCTTTCGAGCTCTTGCGCAGCGGGCGTCTGCGAAAGATCTTCATCATCGTTGGAAAATAGCGTGGCGCGCAGCTCGACACTGCACCGGTCATGGTCGCCCAAGTGATACATAAGCGCCGGATGGTCGGTGGTGTAGGCAAAAAACGCAAAGTCATACACGCAGTCGTACAGGGCGCTTACCGTACTGGCGTGCATCGGGCGCCGTATGGCGATAATCGAGGCGCAATCGACATCGATGGTGCGTAGGTCACTTGCAAGCTCGTTGGCGATGAGCTGAATGCGGTCGCGGTCAAAACCGCTCTCCCCGTGCTGTGCCAACGTGAGCGACCCCTTGCGTTTGCAATAGGCGACGAGCATCTTGGCGCGCTGCAGCATGCGGTAACGCTCGTGCGAAGATGCCTCATCGGTCAACGGCGGCAGCGAGCTCAGCAGGTCGTACATCCCTTCGAGCGCACGGGCAAGCGCTTGGTCCACGTCTTGGACCAGTAAGGTCTCGGCCTCTTGGTCTGCCAAATGTGTCTTAAGGTCGTAGTCGGCGGCAAGCAGCTCATTTTGGCGTTGCAGCTCCATGCGACGATGCGCCAGTTCGCGATTGAGTTCGTTGAGCTCCGAGACGTCCTGGGCAAGGAGAGCCGATCCACCCAGCAGCGGAAAGGCGCGATACATTACATCGGGATCGGACGCCACGGCAAAGGCGTGAGCGTGCCCGTGCTCTTGGACCCGCAACTCCTCACGCACGCCTACCGGCATTGGCTTTGACACCGGCGTGACATAGACTTCCTGCAGGTCACGCGTTAGAACTTTGAGGTCAAGCGGCAAGGTGTCGAAGATGCCGGCGATGTCGTGATATGACGGAATGACACCGCAATCGAGACAGATTTCCATCGCCACCACGCACAAGACGCAATAGATGAGCGAGAAGTTGAGCCTCCATGCCCAGGGCACGCGCAACGCATATGAGATGGCAAAGAACGCGCCGCCCAGCAGCACGAGCGCCGCCGTGCCCGAGAAACGCTGGATGCGAAAGGACGAGGACCGACCAACCAGGATAAAAAAGGCCACGAAGTTAAAGGCCGTCCACACTAAGACGGCGAAATAGCCCCAGCCGTACGTATAATCGTTGCTCCAGGTGTCGCTTGCACGGTCAAAGTGGAATACCTGCCGGTGGAAATCGTTGGTGAGCACAAAACCGATAAGTAGGATGGCCACGACCCACAGGATGCTGCGATAGCGACGCCCCATACGGTGCTGTTCCACGCCCGCGAGGCGCAGGCCGCACAGCTGGTAGAGCAGCGGAATGAGCGTCATGGGCACGTAGTACAGGTACCACAGGATCGTGGCGTAGACCGGTGTGAACGACTTGTATTTGAGGATGACCTCAATCATCCAGAGGGCACAGATGGTGGCGACGGCAACAAGGCGGCGGCGCAACACATAGTCCAAACAGCGTAGATAGACCGATACACCCCAGATCGAAAATATAATTGCGGCGACAAGCAACGGGAGAGAGCTCGAGTGGACGAGCGCATCCACGACCTCTTCGGACACCTCGCTATAGGCGGGCACGGCGTTAGAAAGTTTGGGGTCGAAGGCGAACAGCGCCGGCAAGACTGCCAAAAGCATGAGGAACAGCGCGGTGATGGCGCCGGCGATAGCAAAGACGCGGTGACGGTACGCCTGATGTGTTATGCCAACAAGGAATCGCGGCATGGCGAAGAGCCTGCCGCCCCTGGGATCCGCCACGGGTGCGGATCGGGCGGCCGCGTGGCCGATATGTCGCTCGCGGGTACCCATAGTGCTTTTAGTGTACCGACAGGCGGGCCCAAAAAGCGGGCCACATGTCCCAAAATCCGCCGACGGCAAGGCGCCCGGCGAGCACATACTCGCCGGGCGCCTTGGTTAGGAGACTATGAGAATGAGCACGCGAAATTCACAGCGGTCAGGCCCGCCCCCTAAGGGCCTGAGGTGCTCAAGATTGGGAGCGACAAGCCCGACGAAGCGTACTTAGGTACGCGAGGAGGGTTGGAGCCCCAAGGTTGAGCGCCTCAGTGCCCTTAGGACAGGTCCTCACCATTCGTTTCAATGACATGCTTGTACCAGTCGAAGCTCTTCTTTTTGGAACGCTTGAGGGTGCCGTTGCCCGCATCATCGCGGTCGACATAGATAAAGCCGTAGCGCTTGGACATCTCGCCCGTGCCGGCAGACACCAGGTCGATTGGGCCCCAGGTGGTGTAGCCCAGCAGGTCAACGCCGTCCTCGGTCACCGCATCGCGCATCGCGGCGATATGCTGGCGCAGGTAGTCGATACGGTAGTCGTCGTTGATGGAGCCATCCTCCTCGACAACATCCTTGGCGCCCAGACCGTTCTCGACCACAAACAGCGGCTTCTGATAACGGTCGTACAGGTCGTTGAGGGTGATGCGGAAGCCCAGCGGATCGATGGCCCAGCCCCACTGGCTCTCCTGCAGGTAGGGGTTCTTGGCGCCGGCGAAGGCGTTGCCCTGGGTGCGCTCGACATCGGGGTTATCGGCACCGGCGGAGCAACGGGTGCTGTAATAGCTAAAGCTGATGAAGTCGACGGTGTTGGCGGCCAGGATCTCGCGGTCCTCATCCGTCATGCCCACATCGATGCCCAGACGCTCGAGCTTCTTGACGGCATAGGCCGGGTAGTAGCCGCGGCTCTGAACGTCGACGAAGAAATAGTTGCTCTGGTTGTCAATCTGCGCCTGGCGCACATCGCCCGGACGGCAGCTGTAGGGGTAGTAGCTACCTGCGGCAAGCATGCAACCGATCTTGACCTCAGGATCGATCTCATGGGCGATCTTGGTTGCCCAAGCGCTGGCGACGAGCTCGTTGTGGGCGGCCAGGTACTCGACAGCCTCCTTGTTCTCGCCTTCCTCAAAGACCAGACCGGCACCCATAAACGGCAGGTGCAGGATCATATTGATCTCGTTAAAGGTGAGCCAGTACTTCACCAGACCCTTGTAGCGGGTAAAGATCGTGGTCGCGAGGTTCTTGTAGAAGTCGATGAGCTTGCGGTTGCGCCAGCCGCCGTACTCCTTGATGAGGTAAATCGGGCAGTCGAAGTTTGTCGTGGCTTCAGTATCCCCGTAAGCAGCGCGCTACTCAACGGCAACGACGCAGGGCGACACTTCTTTTCGCACACGGCGGCCCGGCAGCCGCCCCTGCCTGACACTTTCTGATACCGCCGCCCCAAACCACCACAAAGGGGACAGGCACCTTTGTGGTGGTTTGGGGCGGTTTGTCTCGATCTGTAACAGGTAGGCAGCCAAAACCGGGCTTGGTGTTACAGATCGAGATTTTCGGGCAGCCCCCCGCAGTTTGTCTAAATCTGTAACAGGTAGAGACGATTTAGCCCGCTAGATGTTACAAATCGAGACGGAAGATGCTAGTCACAGGCGATGTCGAGGTTCTTGCCGACGAGGCCCACGTAGCCGCCCTCGGCAGCCTTGGGACTATCTGCGTGGCAGAGAACCCACTTGTCGGCCTTCCAGTAGCAGTAGCTGTCACCGGCCGCGGGCATGTCGGCCGCAGCCTCGGGGCGCGGGCCATTGGTGCCCGCCGGCAGCGCCACCATCACCTGGAAGCCGCCGTCGTCGACCATGCAGGGCGTGTAGTGGAGCGTGGTGTTGAAGACTTCGACGACCGTACCCGCCGGCACGCGGAACGCCTTGACGCACGCGGTGTCGAGCTTGCCGTCCTCGATCTCCCAGCGATGCGCCACGAGCAGGATAAAGTCGCGGGCGCCCAGGTTAAACTCGCTGGCGCGGTGATACTCCAGGCAGTTGAGCTGCGTGTTGTGGCCGTTGCACCAGCCGAGCTGGAAGGGGCGGCCGCCAAACATGAGAAAGCCCAGTTTGCCGGCATCCTTGACGCCCTCGAGCTCCGGCGCGCTTGCTACGTACTTGCTGCCCTCGGGGATGGGCGTGGCAGAGAGCGCCTCGAGCACGGGCGACGTGAGCACGGACGGAACGTCATCCCAAACGTTGCCATAGGATTTGAACTCGGGATCGTTGACAGAATAGATATGCATGTTCACTCCTGTTCGTTTATGTGACAGTACGAACATTCTAGAACAAACATGAGCGATTTTGAACGCTCGTCCCGACCACTCAACAAAAAGGCGCCCCCGCATAAGCGAAGGCGCCCAATGCGCGCGCTTTGGGCGATAAAGCCCTTACGCCTGCTGGTAGTGCAGGTGCTTCTCGTCGATATTGGCCAGGTCGCGGTCGAGATAGCGACGCGCGAGCCAGTTTGCCATGGGGAGGTTCTGGTCCAAGTAGTTGCCGCACTCCTCGGGAGCGGCACCGGGAACATCGTCCTCAAAGCCCGCGACAAACTCGAACAGCTCGCGCACGAGCGGCAAGATCTCCTCGCTCGTCAGCTCACCAAAGACAACCAGGTAAAAGCCCGTGCGGCAGCCCATGGGCCCAAAGTAGACAATGCGGCTCGACCACTCGGCATGATTGCGCAGGAACGTCGCACCCAGGTGCTCGATGGTGTGGCACTCGGCCGTGTTCATGACCGGCTCCTTGTTGGGCGTGGTCAGGCGCAGATCAAAGGTGGTGACGGCGGCGCCGGTCGCCGGATCGCGGTCGATGCGGCTCACATACACGCCGGGCTCGAGCAGCAGATGGTCAACGGAAAAACTCGCGATACGCTCCATGGCAGTTCCTCTCGGTAGTCAATTTGGGACGGGGCTCTTTTAGCTGGTTCGAATGATCGCACCAATCATACCAGTCAAAAAAGCCCCGTCCCAAAAAGACAACTTAGCCAAGGACACGGGTCATACGCGTCTTGAACTCGGACAGGAAGCGCGGAGCATCCACGGTGAGCGCCACGAGTGTGCTCTTGTCGGGATCTGCCACGCGGCGCTCATCGCAGATGGTGCGGCCGCGGTACTCGCCCAGCAGGTCGACACGCAAATTGCAGCCGAGCGCACCCACGAGTGTGGGGTCGATCGCCACGGCAACAGCCAGGGGATCGTGCAGTGCGCAGCCTCCCAGGTAGGGTGCGTTCATCTCGTACGAGCCAATGTAGTGCTCGACCATGCTCGCAAATGCGCAGCCCGCCATGGTGCCCGAGCCCGTCCAGCCGGCAATGTCGCGGCGTGTGAGCACCACGCGATGCGTCACGTCCAGACCCACCATGGTGAGCTTACGGCCCGAGCGCAGCACCGCGTCGGCTGCCTCGGGGTCGCTCGCCATATTAGCCTCGGCGCCCGCGCTCACGTTGCCGGGCACGGTAAGGGCGCCGCCCATCACGACCACGCGGCCGATGGACATCATCGCCGCCGCATCGCGCTCCAAGGCAAGTGCCAGGTTGGAGAGCGGACCGGTCGCCACGTAGATCAGATCGGGGCCATAGGTGCGCGCGGCATCAATCAGGTAATCGACCGCCGCGTTACCGTCGGCCGACGTCGCCCCCACCGGCTCGTACGGCGACGCGGGCACGCTCGCCCCGCCAATGCCGTTCTTGCCGTGGATGAGTGTGGTGGACGCCGGCGGCGTGTAGGGTTCGGTCGCCTTAATGGGACGATCGGCGCCCAGGTACACCGGAACCTCGGGGCGACCCAGCAGATCGAGCACCGCCAGACAGTTGTGCGCCGATTGCTCGACGCGCACGTTGCCAAAGCACGTGGTGATGCCCACGAGCTCCACCTCGGGGCTCGCGATGGCATAGGCCAGCGCCATCGCATCGTCCACACCCATATCCAGATCAAGGATCAGCTTCTTGGTTGCCATTGTTCTACTCCGCTTCTCCGTCTTGTACTAAATCGTCTAAATCAAACACGCGCTCAACTTCGGCACGCGTGGGAATCGACTGCTGAGCGCCCAGGCGTGACACCGTCACTGCCGAGGCGCGAGCACCCGCGGCCATGCACTCAAAGAGCGGCAAGCCCTCTAGGCGAGCCGCCGCCAACGCGCCGATAAACGTATCGCCGGCGGCCGTGGTATCGACTACCGTACTCGAAAGTGCCGGCATGCGCAGCAGCTCACCGACATCGCCGAGCGTAACCGAGCCGGCACCGCCCAACGTGATGACCGCAGCCCCGGCACCCTTGTCGAGCAGCGCATTGAGCGCGGCGACGCAACTCACATCATCCGTGGGCAGAATGCCCGTCAGAACCTGGCACTCGGTCTCGTTGGGACAGACCAGGTCGACCGCAGGCCAGACCTCCGCAGGCAGCTCGCAGGCAGGCGCCGGATTAAAGACCGTATAGAACCCCAGCTCGCGAGCGCAAACAAGCGCCTCGGCCGTCGCTGCAAGGTCACATTCGCCCTGGGCGATAAAGACGCTTCCGGCAGCCGGGGCAATCTCGCTGGCGTCTCCGTCGAGCCCATCGGCCACCAGGCGCCTCAGCGCACAGGCCACATCATCGCCTGTAAGCGCATGGTTGGCACCCGGCGACAGCACGATGCGGTTGTCGCTCTCACAGCGAATGATAGTCGCGGTACCGGTCTCCACGTCGTCGCGCCGCGCCACGAACTCGACGCCCACGCCGGCATCCTGGAGCCCTGCCACAAGCGCATCGCCAAAGGTATCGCGCCCAACAGCGCCGATCATGCACGTGCGCGCACCCATGCGCGCGGCGGCGACGGCCTGGTTAGCGCCCTTGCCGCCGGCATTGGTGATAAAACCGCTACCGCCAACGGTCTCGCCCGCGCGCGGCATGCGCTCGCACGCCACCGAAAGGTCCATGTTCATGCTGCCGAACACCGCAACGATGCCGCGATCTGCCATGGAAACCTCCTCATCTGCGGGCCTTATGCCCACCGTCGGCCGTCGATCGTGCGCTCTCGCACCTCTATAACTTTAGTTCACTTTGATGTGAACGCGCCCTTGAGGTTGCGCCAGCAGCAAGCATTCACAGGAGCAGGCAGCTACAATGAATACGTGCTGATTATTCTCGTCATTGGATGATGTTTTATGGAACAATTCTCGCAATCGGGCTCGCGCGGTCGACGCCGCACGGGCAACGAGCCGGCGCCGCACGAACGCGTGAAGAGCGAACGCCGTGCCAACGAGCCGCGACGCACCACGAGCCCCCATCGCGCTTCTGCCAACAACGCGGGCCGCGCCAACACTCCCGCCGCGGAGCAGACGCCTGCTCGCCCCAAGTCCCGCTACATCCCTGCACTCGACGGCCTGCGTACGCTCGCCGTCGTCGCGGTGGTACTCTATCACCTTAACCTCACGTGGGCTCAGGGCGGCCTGCTCGGCGTCACGATCTTCTTTGTGCTTTCGGGCTATCTGATCACGCGCTTGCTGCTCAACGAAGTCGCTAAGACCGGCCGTATCGACCTTAAGAGCTTCTGGATTCGCCGCATCCGTCGCCTGGTCCCCGCCGTGGTAACGGTAGTGTTCGTGACCTGCGCGCTGTGCACCATCTTTAACCACGTGATGCTCACCAAGATGCGCCCTGACATCCTGCCGTCGCTGCTGTTCTTCAACAACTGGTGGCAGATTGCCCAAAACGTCTCGTACTTCAATGCTCTGGGCGACCCCTCGCCGCTCACGCACTTTTGGTCGCTTGCCATCGAGGAACAGTTCTACCTGATTTGGCCGCCGCTGCTGTTTGCCATGGTATCCATGCATGTGAGCAAGCCCAACACGCGCCGCGTGGTTCTGGGCCTTGCCGCGGTATCTGCCCTCGCCATGATGGTGCTTTACAACCCCGCCGCCGACCCCAGCCGCGTGTACTACGGCACCGACACCCGCGTGTTCTCGCTACTGCTGGGTGCCTGGATGGCCTTTATCCCCGATCGCGACCTGGCGCCAGTGCGTCTCGCTCATCGTTTGGGGCTCAATCGCCTGGCTGGCGCCGCCAAGCACGGCAAGAACGCCGAGAGCAAGTCTGGCGAGAAGGCCAACGAAGCAGCCGAGACCGCCCCGGCACAGCCGAGCGCCCTCGTGCGCTTTTGGTCCTCACCCGCATCCATCGATGTGTTGGGCGTCGTGGGTCTGGTTGGCCTTGCCGCCATGGTCGCGCTCACCAACGGCTACACCGCGTTCCAGTATCGCGGCGGCACGCTGTTATGCTCCATCCTCACGCTCATGGTCATCGCGGCCTGCGTGCAGCCCCAGGGAATGGTTGCCCGCGCACTGTCCGCCGAACCGCTCGTGTGGGTTGGCAAGCGCTCGTACAGCATCTACCTGTGGCACTATCCGCTGCTGCTGCTCATGAACCCGGTCGCCAACATCAACGATACGCCCTGGTGGCAGTACATTTTGCAGGTGCTGCTGGTGGTCGCCGTAGCCGAGTGCTCCTATCGCTTTATCGAAACGCCGTTTAGGAAGGGCGCCTTCGGCCGCACCGTCGCCGAGTTCCGCGATGGCACCACCACGCCCGCCAACTGGGCACGCGCGCACGTCCCTGTCTGCGCAGTCTGCGCTGTCGTGCTGGTCGTTGCACTGGGCGGCCTGATCTTTGTGCCCGAGACGTCTGCGCTGAGCGGCGAGGGCGCCGAAGTTCTGAACAAGGAAGCCAAAAACACCGCGCCCACCGACCAGCAGGCGGCCGACGACACCGACAAGGACAACGACGGCTTCCCCGACGGCTCCTACGACCTGTTGATGATCGGTGACTCCGTGTCGCTGCGCGCCGTTGATTCCTTTGACGGCGTGTTCCCGCACAGCCATATCGATGCCGAAAAGGGCCGCCAGTTTGATGCGGGCCGTGCGACATTTGAGGGCTATCTTCAACAGAACCTTGCCGGCAAGATCGTGGTCTTTGCGCTGGGCACCAACGGCTTGGTAACCGACGACCAAATCGACGCCATCATGGCCGATGCAGGAGATAAGCGTATTGTGGTGTTTGTGAACACGCGCAGCCCGCAGCCGTGGGTTGGCTCTACCAACCAGGCCATCGCCAACGCCGCTACGCGTTACAAGAACGTACGCGTTATCGACTGGTACGGATACAGTGCCAACCGCAACGACCTGTTCGATGGCGATGGCACGCATCTATCGACCACTGGCGTGACTGAGTACCTCAACTTGATCCACGATGCCGTCAAGAAGGACCTGCCCGTACACCCCGAGGATCACGTCAACGATCCGCAGCCGGCAGCCGTCAAGTCTGCCACCGACGCACTCGTCAACGCGCTTGCCTTCAAGCCGCACAAGCTGGGCACCGACAAGTAACCTGCAGCGCAAACTTCCCACATCCGGAGGGGGTGTCTGCCACGGCAGACACCCCCTCCGGCAGTTAGGGACACTCCTGGCGCAGCCAATGAAGACCTCTACGGATGAATTCCAGGCCGCTCCGTCGCTCCAGACATCGTTTCCGCGCCTCGTGCCTGCCCCAAACAATCAAAACAAGCCCTTTTCGCCGCACCCTCAAAGGTCTGTGGGCAAAAAAGGGCAAATATGAGTACTGTTACCATTTTAGTAGCAGGCAAAACCACCCAAAATGACGTCCGAGCGACCCCTACAACCCCCTAAAGCAGCCAACCTGACTGGTTTAAGGCGTATTGGAGCCAATTTTAATGAACATACTAAATGCTATGTTCATTATCTTTTAGGATGTAAATGTTATTCACTTAGCAACAGTACTCATATTTGGCATTTTTGTCCATTGCTATATAACTAACACCCTATAGCAGACAAAAAACAGGCCGCAGCCCATCGCTGCGGCCTGTTCGGAAGCAAAAGTGGGCGTTAAGCGCTGTAGCCCATCGCTTGCAGCACAAACATGACGACTGTCAGCACCGTAATCACGGCGATAGTCGCCCAAGTGAGCACGTTCCACACACGGCCGTTGCGGTTGGCACCCATAATGTGGCGATCCGCCGCGATAACCACCTGGAATACCAAGACTACAGGCAGCAGCACGCCATTGATGACCTGCGAGGTCATCATAATCTGGAACAGATCAACGCCGGGCATAAGCACCAGCACGGCAGAGATACCGATGATGGCCGTAATGATGCCGCGATAGACCGGGGCCTCGTCCCAGCTGCGATCGGCACCGCGCTCCCAGCCAAATGCCTCGCAGATAGCACTCGACGTAACGCCCGGCAGCACGCAGGCGGCCAAGAAGCTCGCCGCGACCAGGCCCGAGGCAAACAGTACCGTGGACCACTGACCCGCAATAGGCTCCAGCGCGCGGGCAGCATCGGCGGCATCGCTAATCTGAATACCCGCCGGGAACAACACCGTACCGGTCGTGATGATAATAAAGCCGGCAATGATATCGGCGGCAAGCGAGCCGCTCACAGTATCGATGCGCTGCAGCACGATATCGTCCTCGCCCGCGTTCTTATCGACCACGTTGTTCTGCGCCAAGAAAATCATCCACGGCGCGATGGTGGTACCGATCGTTGCGACCACGAGCGACACGTAGCTGGGGTCATTTTGAATGTTAGGCACGACCAGGTCGACCGCGACCTCACCCCAGTTGGGGCCAGCCATAAACGCGGCGACAATATAGGTCACGAACACGCAGCTCACCAGCAGCAGAATCTTCTCGATGCGCTGGAAACTCCCCGACATGGTAAGCATCCACACCAGCAGCGCCACCAACGGCACCGAGATGCTCGCCGGCACGCCAAAGAGGGCAAGGCCGCTCGCAATACCCGCAAACTCCGAAATGGTCACAGCCGTGTTGGCGATCAACAGCGCCGCCATAGCAAGTACACTCTTGCGCACGCCAAAGCGCTCGCGAATGAGCGATGCCAGGCCCTTACCCGTGACGCAGCCGCAGCGCGCCGCGGTCTCCTGCGTCACGATGAGCAGCACAGTCATGACGGGAAGCATCCAGAGCATCTTGTAGCCATAGCTGGCGCCCGCGCTGGAATACGTTGCAATGCCGCCGGCGTCATTGCCCGAAAGCGCCGCCAGCAGACCGGGACCCATAGCGCCAAAGATGGCCGCGATGGTCAACTTTTGCTTGGTGCCCGACTTTTGCTTGGTATTTTGCACGCGACCACCTAACCCATGACCGACATGGTGAGCAGCACCGCAGCGGCGCAGTACGCTATGCACGAGATCATGACGGCAATAACGTTCATGGCGGTGCCCGACGTGTTGAGGTCATGCTCGTCACGCCAGAACAGCACCATCAGGTAAATCACGGCACTCATGTTGCCAACCAGGCAAATGATGGCAGCGATATTAAAGCACCCGGTAAAGAGTTGCTCCTCAAACATGGGCGCATCGGGGAATGCAGCGGTGCGCACCAGCTGGGCGCACAGGTAGGTCACGAGTGACAGAATCAGGCCCATGCCCGTGCTCTGGAAGAAGAACCCCAGATACGGCTTGGGCTCGTCGTCGTGACCGTCATACTCCAGGAAGTAGTTCTTGACGAACGACACCATGCGCGAGGCCGCCAGCAGCACGAGCGGCATGGCGCACATGGGGAACACCACCAGATGCGCGGAGCCGAGCGCCGTTCCCAGCACGGTCGCCATGATGCACGACGCGATGCCCCATACAACAACCCAGTACTGGCGATGCACGAACCAGCTGAGCACGTTCGTCGAGTCGTCGGACGCGCTGTCACCCGAGCCGACACCGGCGATCTGCAGGTCCTCCTGATGCTCCTCGGCGATAACGTCCATGGCGTCGTCGAAGGTCACGATGCCCAGGATGTGGCGGTTCTCGTCGCAGACGGGGATAGCGACCAGGTCGTACTTGGTCATCTCGTCCGTCACGTCTTCCTGGTCCTCGTCGGGCGACACATAGACCAGGTCGCGATAGGCCAACTGACCCAGCGTGGCGTCGCGGTCGGCTACGATCAGCGTGCGCAGCGAAAGCACGCCGGTCAGCATGCCACTCGGATCCTCGGTATAGACGTAATAGACGCTCTCGAAGTCCTCGTCGAGCTCGCGAATCGCCTCGATGGCGTCACCGACCGTTGCCGTAGCGGGCAGGGAGACAAACTCCGAGGTCATAATGCGGCCGGCGGTGTTGTCCTCATACCCCAGCAGGTTACGAATCGCCTTCTCCTCCTTGACGCCCATCAGGCGCAGGAGCTTCTCGGCCTTCTCGTAATCAAGCTCGTCGATCAGGTCGGCAGCGTCGTCCGGGTCCATCATGGCCAGCATCGACGATGCGTCGGTGTCGGACAGGCCCTCGAGCATCTCGGTCATAAGCTCGTCGTCATCGAACTCCGAGATGGCCTCGGCGGCCTGGGC
>URRN01000015.1 GCA_900550185.1 uncultured Collinsella sp. | reverse complement strand
ATTGACCTTCTGGTCATGCCGCCGAAGTTGAAAGGCAGATTGCCGCTCTGGCGGGCTTGCAGCGTCGAGTGGTTACGCGGTTCGTAGAACCGCGTAACACCCTAGTTACATCAGCTCGCAGACAGCCGCCGCGAAGGCAACGGGGTCCTCAGGCAGAATGCCCTCGACCAGCAGAGCCTGGTCATAGAGCAGACCGGAGTACTGCTTGATCTTGTCGGCGTCACCTGCCTTCTGGGCAGCGACAAGCTTGTCAAAGACCGGGTGCTTGGCGTTGAGCTCGAGCACGCGCTGGCTCTTGGGCATACCGTCGGGCGCGCCCTCGGGTCCCTTCTGGAGCACCTTCTCCATCTCGAGCGAAAGCGGACCCTCGGTGGTGATGCAAGCGGGGGCATCGGTCAGGCGCGCGGAGACGGCAACTTTCTCGACCTTGTCACCGAGCGCCTCCTTCATGGCGCTAAAGAGGTCCTCGTTTTCCTTGGTGGCGTCCTCGGCCTCCTTCTTCTCGTCCTCGGTCGCCAGATCAAGATCGCCAGTCGCGACGTTCTTGAGCTCCAGGTGACGATCCTCGACCTCGGGCTCGGCACCGTCGGCAACGGCCTTCTCGGCAGCCTCGCGGGCGGCGTCGTCCTCGTAGATCTTAGGCATATCGGCAGCAACGTACTCACGCATAGCCTGGAACGTGAACTCATCCACATCCTGCGTCAGCAACAGCACGTCATAGCCGCGCTCGAGCACGCCCTTTACCACGGGCATCTTGGCCAAGCGCTCACGCGAGTCGCCGGCGGCGTAGTAGATGGCCTTCTGATCCTCGGGCATACCCTTGGCATACTCGGCCAGGGTAATCATCTTCTGTTCCTTGGCAGACCAGAACAGCAGCAGGTCGGCGAGCTCATCGGCCTTCATGCCATAGCTCGAGTAGATGCCGTACTTAAGACCGCGGCCAAAGTTCTCAAAGAACTTCTCGTAGGCCTCGCGATCGTTGTCACGCATATCCTCAAGGTCGGCGGTGATCTTCTTTTCCACACGCTTGGCAATAGCCTTAAGCTGACGGTTCTGTTGCAGCGTCTCACGCGAGATGTTGAGCGTCACGTCGGCAGAGTCCACGACACCGCGCACAAAGTTGTAGTAGTCGGGCAGCAGGTCGTCGCACTTCTCCATAATCAGCACGTTGGAACTGTAGAGCGCCAGGCCCTTCTCGTAGTCCTTGCTGTACAGATCGAACGGGGCGCGACCCGGCACAAACAGCAGCGCATCGTACTCAAGCGTACCCTCGGCATGGAAGCTGATAGTGCGCGCCGGATCGTCAAAGTCGTGGAACGTGGACTTGTAGAACTCGTTGTAATCCTTCTGCTCAACGTCGGAGCTGCGCTTTTTCCAGATCGGCGTCATGGAGTTGATGGTCTCGAGCTCCTGGTAGTCCTCGTACTCGGGCTTGTAGTCGTCGCCGGCGTCCTCGGGCTTGGGTTTCTGGCGGCTCTTGCTCACCATCATCTGAATCGGGTAGCGCACATAGTTGCTGTACTGCTGAATCAGGCTCTTGAGGCCCCACTCGGTCAGGAAGCGATCGTAGGTCTCGGCCTCGCCGTCGGCGTCGAGCTTCTCGTTCTCGCGCAGCGTCAGGATGACATCGGTGCCGTGCTCGGCGCGCTCGCCGTCTTCGATGGTGTAACCCTCAAGACCATCAGACTCCCACACGTGAGCGGTGTCCTCGCCATAAGCGCGGCTGACGACCTTTACGTGGCTGGCGACCATAAAGGCGGAGTAGAAGCCCACGCCAAACTGGCCGATGATGTCGACATCGGAGCCCTGTTGCTCGGCGTTCTCGGTCTTAAACTCCTCGGAGCCGGAATGGGCGATGGTGCCCAGGTTGCGCTCGAGCTCCTCGGCGGTCATGCCGATACCGTTATCCGAAATAGTGATGGTGCGGGCGTCCTTATCAAAGGAAACACGGATGGCCAAGTCGCCCTGGTCGAGCTTGACACTCGGATCCTGAAGGCTCTTAAAGTTGAGCTTGTCGACGGCATCGCTCGCGTTGGAGATAAGCTCGCGCAGGAAGATTTCCTTATTGGTGTAGATGGAGTTGATCATGAGGTCGAGCAGTTTTTTGCTCTCGGTCTTAAATTGACGCATGTGCAGTCCTTTCGCGCTACCCCCGTCCGCAAAAACGGCCCGGTTGCCCGAGCCGCATCGCAGACCTGCTATGTCCAGACTTAGATTTTATAACCCATTAGCGCGCATATATACATACGGAATCGAAAAACTATATGTCCAAACGCTCTGATACGCCAATTGCCAAGGAGTGTCCCCGACTGCCGGCAGGAAAGGAACGTCCCTATCTGCCATCTACGCGCTTGGCCATCCAGACATGGGGTTGGCCCTCGTCTTCGTAATCTACCGGGGCAATTTGCGTGTAGCCCGCCTTTGCATAAAGCGGCAGCACGTATTCCTGCGCATGCAGCTTAATAAGCTTAGCGCCGGCATCGCGTGCACACGAAGCACTGGTCTCCACGATCGCACTCGCCAGTCCGCGACGACGCATAGCCGGCAGCACGGCGACGCGCCCCATAATGTAGGTCTCCCCCGCCGCGACGCCTTCGTCCAAGTCGCACGCCGGCGACACCGGAGCCTCCGCGTCAGCCGCACGCTCAAGCTCTTCGGGAAACACGCGCGAGCAACCGGCAAGCTCGCCGTCTACATAGAGCGTCACATGAATGCAGTTCGGATCCTCGTCGATAGCGTCAAACTCGTTCTCGTAGCCCTGCTCGTCCATAAAAACGACGCGGCGCACCAACGCCGCGTCATCAAAGCATCCCGTCTTAAGTTGGATATCCATGGCTGCCCTTTCATTCAATGCGAACGTTAGGGACAGATTTTAGCGAAAATGAGCTCCGCGCACGCTAAACTTCGCGCGAGCCTTCGCCAGGCAGTCGTAATGACCCACGTTATGGGCATCGCTCGCGATGAAGCTGTACAAGTTCTGATCGAACAGGCGCTGTGCCGGCTTTTTCTCGCGACCAAAGCGACCGCCGGCAATAAAGTCCGCCGAAGCCTGCAGCTTGCAGCCCATATCGACCAGGCGCTCCGCCACGCTTACATCCTTTTGAACCGCACGATAGCGCTCAGGATGAGCGATGATCACCTGGTAGCCACGGCACTGCAAATCGTAAATCGTGTTCTCGTACTCTCTAAACGCATACGCATCGGCATGCGTCGAAAGCTCGAGCAGAAACTCGTTGGTCCCATCGAAATGCAAGTGCTCCGCGGCATCGATACCAAGCTCAACGAGCTTTCGATGGTTGACCTCGAAGCCCATCTGGAGCGGAAAACCGTCAGCGTTATCGCGCAGCAGCTCAAAGGCATCCCACATCTTGTCGTAATCAAAATAGGGATCACGGCAGTGAGGAGTGCAAACGATTCTGGTTACACCGGCCCGCTTGGCAGCCTCGAGCATCGCCAAGCTCTCTTCGAGATCGGCGGCGCCGTCGTCTACACCCGGCAAGATATGGCAATGAATGTCACGCATAGGTCAGCCTTAATCAACTAAACGTTTGCTCGGTTGGTGAAGATGCCCTTTTTGGAAGTGCCCTGATCGTCGGAGCCCTTCTTAACCTTCTTACCGTCCTTGGTGTAGTAAGAATAGTAGTACTCGCTGGTCTCGGTCTCACAGTAATTCATGACGGTACCGATGAGCTTGACCTTCTCGGACTTCTTAAGCTGGGCGATAGCGTTGAGCGCCTCTTCGCGCTTGGTAAAGTCCTCGCGCACCACGAACAGCGCGCCGTCGGTCAGGCTGGCAATCTCGGCAGCATCGATGAAGGTGCCGACCGGAGGAGCATCGAAGATGACGTACTGGAACTTAGCAGACAGTGCCTTGACCAGCTTGGCAAAGCGATGGGAGACGATGATGTCGGCAGGATTGGGAATATGCGGCTCGGCATCGAGGAAGTAGAAATTCTTCTGACCTGTCTCGACAATCGCCTGGTCGATAGAAACCTGCTCGGACAGGACTGCATAGAGTCCGCCGCGGGAGCGGACGCCGAGCATATCGGCAAGGGACCTGCGATGCATATCAGCCTCGACCAGCAGGACACTCTTGCCGCTCGTGGCGATTGCCTGAGCAAGATTAATGGAAACCGTAGACTTGCCCTCGTTGGGAATCGAGGAGGTAACGGTGATGGTGCGAATGGGGTCGTCCACGCTCGCAAAGCGGATGTTGGCCAGAAGGGTCTTGGCGGCATTCTGTACAACGAGCTTGTCGGTGTTCTTTGCCTTAGCCATGCCTATTTACCACCTTTCATAGCCGGAATTCGGCCAACAACGGGAATGCCCAGGAGCTCTTCCGCCTCTTCGGCACCGCGGATGCGGGTATTGAGCATGTCTGCCAAAACGACATAGGCAACTGCGATAAAGATGCCCGCGAGGAACGCGACAGCAACGTACAGCATACGCTTGGGACCGCTGGGGGCTTCGGGGGTCTTAGCCTCGTCGATAACGTTGATGCTCTGGGCAGCGCCGACGTTCTGAGCGACCGTACTCACCGAGCTAGCTATGGCCTTTGCGACCTCAGCCGTCTCCTTGGCATCGGTGCCGGTAACCGAAAGCGTAATGACACGCGTGGTGGTCTCGGAGGAAACAGACACCTTGTAGTCATCCAGATCGGTGAGGCCCAGTTCATTGGCGGCGCCGCTCTTAACGCTATCACTATCCAGCAGCGTGGCGATATCGTTGGAAAGCATCTGGCTCGCTGAGAGATCGTTGTAGCTCATCTGACCGCTATCGTCGGTCTTGGCGAGAATGTACATGCTCGTCGTCGCGGTGTAGGTGTTGTCCATCGCAACGAAGGACACGATGCCCATGGCGATCGCGCAGACCACCGGAAGGGTGATGACCAGCTTGAGGTGCTTCTTCAGCAGCTGGAACAGTTCGAGAAGGGTCATGCAGCTTGCCTTTCATTTCCCCAGTTCGGATTGACAAAACTGTCCGTATGTTATCGCATCTTTTTACCGAGACCAAACTCTATACATAAGAAACAGGCTCTCCTGTAAAAATGTCGGAAGCAATCGTAAAATTGCACAACAACGCCGCACCCGAAAGTCAAATGCGGCGTCTACATCAATATCTATGTTGTATCGCTATGCGAATGGCTCATCCTGCTGTATGGGAAACGTCACCGTGATGGTGGTCCCCACCCCCAGCTCGCTTGACAGATCGAGCGAGGCGTGATGATACAGGGCGGCATGCTTGACGATGGCCAGACCCAGGCCCGTTCCACCGCGCGCTTTAGAGCGGCTCTTGTCAACGCGATAGAAACGCTCGAATACCTTACCCTGCTCCTCGGGCGCAATGCCAATACCAGTATCGGCAACCGACAGATACGGGTGCCCGTCGTCGTTGGTTCCGCACCGCAGCGTCACCGTACCGCCGGGCCGGTTGTAGCGAATGGCGTTGCTCGCCAGGTTATAGATGAGCTCATCGATCAGACGCGATACGCCTTCGACGACCACAGGCTTGGTCTCATGGCCTATCGTCACATTTGCCTGGCGAGCGACCTGCTCAAGACGCTGCTCGACCGCGTAGATAGCACGCGAAAGCTCAATGGGCTCCGTTGAGCCAATGGGCACCGCCTCGCCATCGCTCGCACGCTCGGCCTCATCCAAGTTCGAAAGCGTGAGGATATCGTTGACGAGCGCCGCCAAACGGCCCGCCTCACGGTAGATGCGGCCGCCGAAGGTGCGCAGATCGTCCTCACCCTCGACCATGCCGTTTGCGATGAGCTCAGCATAGCCCGAAATCGCCGTAAGCGGCGTCTTGAGCTCATGGGTGATATTCGCCGTGAACTCGCGGCGCATACGGTCGTTGTCCGCTAGCACCGCCATTTGGCGCTTGAGCTCCTGGCGCTGCGACTCGATACGCTCAAGCATGGGGACCATCTCGGCATAGGCGTGCTCATAGCTACGGCGTGGGTGGTCCAAATCCACCTCTTGCAACGGCGCGATGATGGCACGGGACTCGCGGCGCGCCATAAAAAACGAGAGTACCGCACCCGCTGCTGCGATAAGCAGCATCGGCGCCACCATCGACAGCAAAATCGCCGCAACGCCAGGCTGGGCCTGCGCCAAGCGGACAACCTGGCCGTTATCAAGGGCGACGGCGCGATACAGCATAATCTCGTCGAGCGTAGAGCTTGCGCGCTCCGCGGAACCCGAACCACTCTCAAAGGCCTCGATGACCTCGGGGCGATCGCCATGGTTGGGCAGTGTGGAAGGCGACGCCTCGTTGTCGTAGGCAACCGATCCATCCTTGTTAATCAGCGTGATGCGCAAGTCCTCGCGATCGAGGCTACGCAAGAACGGGATGGGCTCCTGCTGCTCGTCGAGGGCGGCAGCAATGAGCTCGGTTTCCTGCGCCAGGTTGGCACTCGTGGCATCCGCCAAGGTGTTTTGCACAAAGAACGCACCCAGCACCGTAAACGCCACGATAACCGCCATGGCGCAGACAAAGATCGTCACAAAAACGCGGTGCGACAGCGTATGTTTTCCCTGGGGGGCGAAGACCACGGGTTACTCCTCCGATGCGGCGGCCGCGGTGTCGTCACCTTCGGTACCATCACCGGCAGAAGGCTCGGCCAAGCGGTAGCCCACGCCGCGCACAGTCTCGATGGCGCCGGCATGCTCGCCTAGTTTTTGGCGAAGCGTCTGCACGTGCACGTCAACGGTGCGCGAACCGCCGTCGAAGTCCCAGCCCCACACGCTCTGCAGCAACGACTCGCGGGTAAAAACCACGCCGGGCTTGCGCATGAGGTACTCGAGCAGGTCGAACTCGCGCAGGGTGAGCTTAAGCGGCTCGCCGGCAACGGTCACCTCGCGATGGCTGGGCGAGAGCATGATGTCGCCCACGCTGAGCACATCGCTCGCCTGCTTGACCATGCCGCCGCGACGCAGCAGTGCGCGGCAGCGGCTCGCAAGCTCCATGAGCGAGAAGGGTTTAGTCAGGTAATCGTCGGCACCGCCATCGAGCGCCATCACCTTGTCGAGCTCGGTATCCTTGGCGGTAAGCATCATGATGGGCACCGTCGCCGTCAGGCGATCGGCACGCAGGCGGCGCATAATCGCCAAGCCATCGGTATCGGGCAGCATGATGTCGAGCAGGACGGCATCGGGTACCCGTCGCGCCACGGCGGCCTTAAATTCACCGTCGCACGAAAAGCCTTCGGCCTCAATCCCCTGCTTGCGCAGCGCATAGACCGTCAAATCCCTGATGTTATCATCGTCCTCGACGTAATAGATCATGTTGAACCCCTTTGCGGCCGGCATGACCGCATCTAAACCCTAAAGGTACCTTTACTAGATGGTATCAGCCAAAACGCCCCGTCAAATAATCCGCCGTGCGCGGATCGGTCGGATTCTTGAAGAGTTGCGCGGTGGGCGCGTGCTCCACCAACTCACCCAGCAAGAAAAACGCGACCGAGTCGGAGATACGCGCCGCCTGCTGCATATTGTGCGTAACGACCACGAGCGTACAGGTCTCTTTGAGCTCGCAGGCCAGCTGCTCCACCACGAGCGTCGACACGGGGTCGAGCGCCGAGGTCGGCTCGTCCATCAGCAAAATGTCGGGCTGCACGGCAAGTACGCGGGCGATGCACAGGCGCTGCTGCTGTCCACCCGAAAGACCCAGGCCCGACTCCTTGAGCTTGTCCTTGACCTCGTCCCACAGGGCAGCGCGACGAAGGGAGTTCTCGACCAGCTCATCGAGCACGACGCGGTCGCGCACACCCATGCCGCGCGGACCATACGCGACGTTGTCGTAGATGCTCATGGGAAACGGGTTGGGGCGCTGGAACACCATGCCCACGCGCTGGCGAAGGCGGCAGATGTCGTAGTCGCCCAGGATATCTTGACCATCGAGCGCAATCTTGCCCTCGATGCGGCAATCCTTGATGCCGTCGTTCATGCGGTTAAAACAGCGCAGCAACGTGGACTTTCCGCAGCCCGAAGGCCCGATGAACGAGGTGATCTGCTTGTCGCGGATCTTGATATTCACGTCCTTGAGCGCATGATGGTCGCCATAGAACAGGTCGAGGCCCTCGACGTCGATGCGCGTCGGCGAGGCGGCAAGATCCTCTGCCGTGGGGCGAGTCGCATCCCCGACCTCGCGCTCGTGCGCGGCCTCGGCCTGCGCTTCCATGAGTTCTTCAAGCTCCGTGGGCTCCGCAGCCGCAGCAGCCGTCATACCGCATACCTCCATATCGATATCAATTCAGCAGTATCGATAGTAGGAATCGCGGCTCATATGCACGTGAGCGCATTGTCAAGTGTTTGTAAGGGAACGCTGGCTATGCGGCGGGCAGCTCGATGGTGAATATCGTGTGTTCGGGCGTCGATTCACATGCAACGGTACCGCCGTGTGCCGCGATGATCTCCTTGGCAATAGCAAGGCCCAGACCGGCACCACCGCGATTGGTCGCACGCGCCGCATCCAGGCGATAGAACTTCTCAAAGATCACCTTGAGCTTAGCCGCAGGAATAGGATCGCCCTGATTGATAAAGCGCACGCGCACGCCGCCATCGTCTTGGCGCCCGGCCTCAATCGTGATAGTCGAGCCCTCATAGCTATAGGCGACGGCGTTTCTCATGATGTTGTTAAACACGCGGGCCATCTTGTCGCCATCCACGAGCACCGTTAGGTCCTCGCGAATATCAACTTGGGCTTCCTTATGCTGCTCGTTGAGGATGGGATAGAACTCGTCAGCCACCTGAGCCAGCAGCAACCCCAGATCAACATAGCCGCGCGTGAGCACGATATCGTGGAAGTCAAAGCGCGTGATGTCGAAGAACTCCTCGATGAGCGCATCGAGCCGGTGCGCCTTGTCGAGAGCCACGCCCGTAAAGCGCGCACGTTGCTCAACCGGCAGCTCAGGAGCCTCTTGCAGCAGCGAAAGATAGCCCACCACGCTGGCAAGCGGAGTGCGTAGGTCATGCGCCAAGTACGTGACCAGATCGTCCTTGCGATGCGACTCGTCACGCAGAGCTTGCTGCACCTTGCGCTCACGGTCACGCACGCGGTTAAGGGCGCCCTCGACCTCCAAGAAGTCGCCGTCGATGTTGTCCCAGGTGTCGGGGTGATCGATCAGGCGGTCCTGGATGCGAGCCGCGAGCACGCGGTCGGCATGCTGCTCGCCCTGTTCGTAGCCCTGGTAGTACAGGGCGCGACCGCACAAGAACAGCACGCACGCGGCAAGCGCCAGCACAAAGCCAAGCATGTTGAATACAAAGCCGGCATCGAACAGCACCGGCCCTTCGATGCCGCCGAGCGCCATGGCGCCAATCGCCAACGTCATGGCCCACGCGGCGCCGCCAATCACCATGCAGCGGCGCACGATCTCAAATCGATCGATCAGCAAAAAGCCGACAAGCAGCACCGCCAAGATTCCGGCGATGTTGTCGATGCCAATCAGCAGCAGGGTCAGCAAAAAGAGCAGCACCGTTGCAAGCGCGCGATTGTCAACGACCGACCTCACGTATTCAAAGAGTCGATCGGGCACCTCGAACGCTTGTCTATCGTCTTTTGTCATATCAAGATCCTCACAAGCGAAAAGCGTTATTCGATGATGTAGCCGACGCCCCAGACGTTTTTGATAAAGCGCGGCTTTTGTGCGTCGTCGCCGATCTTTTCGCGCAAGTGGCGAATGTGCACCATCACCGTATTGTTGGAGCCGGGCATAAAGTCCTCGTTCCACACCGCGCGGAACAGGTCCTCCACGGCCACCACGCTGCCGCGATGCTCGACCAGATACAGCAAGATTGAATACTCGGTGGGTGTGAGGCGTACCGGTGCACCGTCCACCGTCACGGAACGAGCGTCGCGGTTGATCTCCAAGCCGTCGAGCTGGATGGTCGGCGACTCGGCCACCTGCGCGCGGCTACCGTAGCTGGTGTAACGACGCAGCTGAGCGTGAACGCGCGCAATAAGCTCCAGCGGGCGGAACGGCTTAACCACGTAATCATCCGCGCCAAGCGAAAGGCCCTCGATCTTGTCTTGCTGGGCATCGCGCGCCGTCAGCATGATCACAGGATAGGTATGGCTGGAACGGATCGTACGCAGCAGCTCAAATCCATCGATATCGGGCAACATGACATCCAGCAGCGCCAGATCGAACTCCTGCTCCAAGATTGCCTTGGCAGCATCGGCCCCGCTATAGGCAATCTGGACATCAAAGCCTTCTTTTGTAAGGTAGATACCAACCAAGTCGGCGATGGCCTTCTCGTCATCAACTACCAAAATGCGCTCGTTCATGCGTGCTCCTCTCGCGCTCCATTATGCCCGAGGGGGGCGCATGCCACACACAACAAGCGTGGGTAATTAAGTCGGCCTTAAGCACCCTTGTGCCCGTTCGGGCGCGGATGTGGGCCACGCACGCACGCGATGATCGCCGACACCGGCAAACGATATACTCTAGTTCCAGAAGAGACCATCCCGTCGAAAGCGAAATCTGTGAAGTCCCTCACCTCTTTTGCAAAGCGCTCAGCCCAGCTTGCCGCCGGCTTTGTCTGCGCTATCGCCCTTGCCGCTGGCGTGCCCACCGTCGCCGGCGCCCAAGTGCTCACGACCGACAATGTCTGCGGCAAAACCGCCGATGCGCGCGGCATCACGGCCGATAATCTGCCCGATATCGATGCGACCAATGCGCTCGTCATGGGCAAAGACGGCACCGTCTACTATGGGCGCGGCGCCGATGAGCAGGTCAAAATCGCCTCGATCACCAAGGTCATGACCGCAATCCTAACCGTCGAGAATTGCAAGATGGACGAGAAGGTCACGGTAAGCAACACCGCGGCCACCGTGGGTAATTCGACCGCCGGCTTGCTCGAAGGCGACGAGCTTACCGTGGAGCAGGCGCTGCGCGGCCTGATGATTCCCTCGGGCAACGACGCCGCCATCGTGCTCGCCGAATATGTGGGCAAGAAGATCGACCCTAAGACCAAAGACGCCGAGGCCACATTTGTGAAGGCCATGAACGAGCGCGCTAAGAAGCTCGGCTGCACCGGTACGCTTTTTGAAAACCCGCATGGCCTGGACTTTGATGAGTGGGCTGGCGATATGTACTCAACCGCACACGACGTAGCGCTGATGATGCAGGAGGCCATGAAAAACGACACGATCCGCGAGGTCGTAGCGAGCGAGGATTCCTGGATCGAGGTCACGGGCGCCGACGGCACCGACCATTCGCATTCCATGGACACGCATAACTATTTGCTGGGCCAAGATGGCAACATCGGTGGCAAGACCGGCACTACCGACGATGCAGGCTATTGCTTCACGAGCGCCTACAACCGCGATGGCGACGAGATCTACACCGTCGTTTTGAACTCCACCACCACCGACCAGCGCTTTACCGATACCGCAACCCTTGCCAATTGGTACTACGGTCACAAGGTGACGGTCGCGATCGCCAACACGCAGGAAAAGACCGCCAACGGCAACCCGCTTATGGCGCGCATCGGTCAAACCGACTGGACGGATAAGACGATCGACGCCACGCTCGCCGACCCCACGGCGCAAGCGACCGTGTTTTCCCTTGCCGGCGAGGTGACCGAAAAGGTTAGCTACGACGATCTTTCGGGCACGGTGCATGTGGGCGACAAGGTGGGCAGCGTCACGCTCAAGCAGGACGGCACCAAGATCGCCGTCATGGACCTAGTTGCCGACGAGGAAGGCGCAGGGCCGAATCCCATTGAATGGCTCCTTGTGAAGCTTGATCGCTTGGGCCGTCGCATCGACAACCGCCCGCTCACAGCAGAAAGCGAGACCGTCGCCAAGGCGCCCGAGGTGTAGTGCGCAAGAATAATAAGTCCGCTGAAAGGAGGCGTCCGAAATGATGCCTCCTTTTTTGAGGGTTCGAATCCCCAGCCACCATTCTTGATAATAAAAAGGGCCCCAAATGGGACCCTTCTTCAAATTCGTACTGGCGGAGAGCTGGGGATTCGAACCCCAGATGCCCTTTTGGGGCATACTCGCTTAGCAGGCGAGCACCTTCGGCCTCTCGGTCAGCTCTCCGTAACAGCCGTTCTATAGTAACCAAACAGCCAAGGATGGGCAAGAGGGAATTTTCTAATTGCCCAGCGGCCTTTCCTCCTTGCAGTTTTCGCCCCTACCCCAGCGAGCGGTTGAGGGAGCCGAGCTCGTCGTTGCCCATGGTACGCCACATTTGGAAGATGCAACCGCGCGCCAGGAAAAAGAAGCCGTTGTCGACCAGTTGAACAGCGGCATCTGCCAGCTGATTCGTCACGACGGACACTGGCGGCAGCTCGAGTCCAGCCTTGCGGATGGTCTCGACCGCTTCCTCGAACGTCGGAGGCTCGCTGACGCCCATCTCGTTCATAAGGCCCTGCATTTCTTCCAGCGCGCTACTGCCCGACTCCTCGCCGCGCGGCACGAGACGGTAACAAGCCAGTGCTAGGTCGAGCTGATCGCAATTCCAATAGGCAAACGCCAAGCGATAGAACAGGTAGCCGATTGCAGAACGATCGCTGGCAATACGTAGGCCGTGGCGCGCCACCTCGATAATCTCGTCAAAGCGCTCCAGACGCGCAAGCACGTTGATGAGCGCAAAGTGCGATTGCATGGACGAACGCGCCAGATCGTAAAGATGGCGCACCTCGGGCAGCGCTCGTTCAAAGTCCTCTTGCTCGGCGTAAAAACTGCAGATCTCGTGCTGGGCAAAGTACAGTGCATCGGGCGCACGAAGGATCCGCACAGAGCGGTCTTCTTCCAACACCGGTAGCACCATGCGCACCAGCTGGTTATCGCAAAACTGCGTTTGAACCGGACCTGTCGCCAAAAGCTCGGCGACCGCGCACTTAGCCTCCAACTCCTCGACAAGACGGGAAAAGCCTTCAAAAGCACCTGTACGGTCGACTTTTGCCTGCTCGCGCAATTCAACAACACGGGCCACGTATGGGTCGTCGTCCTCTTCCATGACCTCCAGCTCGTCAGCTGTATCGGCAAGCAGCAGATCGCGCAGCGCCGGCGGCAGCATGCGATGGTCATCACGCGGACGAGCATGAACCTCCGCAGGTTCAATCGTCTCCGGAGCGGTTGACTCATATGCCTCAAGCACACGCTTGCACGGCATATCGTCCATGTCCATGCTCTCAAGATCCTTGGCGACAGGCACGCAATCGGCCAGATAGGCCGCGCGCCCAAAGAAATACGTTGCGACAACGCACTCGCCCTGCTCACTGTCGGGAGCAGCAATCTGCACATAGCAGCGCGTGATGCAGGTGCCCGCGGCAAAACACGCTGCCGCAAGCGTGAGCGCCACGCGCGCATCGTGCTCCGCGGCCCAGATCGCGCGCGTGTCCTCGTCCAACTCGCGCCAGGCGTCATCTTGAGCGTCGTATTCACGTTGTGGCATAGCATCAACGACAGACTGCCCAAACCGAACGAGCATGATCCCCTCGGCAACGTTTGCCCGATAGGTATAGTCGAGCCGCGTGACCACGTTAAGTGCCTCGACAATACGCGCAAAGCGGGTACGCACATCCCACTCACCGCCCGGCTGGCAAGCCACCGTACCCGGTTTGCCCCACGGGTTATCGCTCGAGGCCGTATCGAGCAGTCGGGGAACATCGTTGGTCGTCTTGGCGATATGCCACGCATCAAAGAGCGCGCAGCCCTCAAGGCTCGGCGAGGATGCCGCAGGGACCAATCCGGCCCCGATGCGCTCAAGGATGCCGGAGAGGCGGTTGAGACGGCACTCGATGGCAAGCAGCATGTCAATCTCGTCCTGGTCCAACAGGCTACGATCAAAATTGAGATAGAAAATCTTTGAGCGATCAATGCGAGCCAGGCTCATCTCGGACTTGGCAGCGATGGTGCGCAGGCGGGGCAAGTCAATTTCGCTCATAAGGGCGGCGGCATAGCGCTCGATACCGCTCGGATTCTCGGCATGGTCAACGCGGTAAAGCAGCGTCTCGATAGCATCGGGGAGCGGTGCCGTGTTAAAGCCCAAAAACACCTCGACCGGCTCGGACAACTTTACGAGCTTGATCTTGTCGACAACGTTTTGCATACCCTCGTCGAGTCCGCCGGCGTCCGCCGTGTTCACAATAGCGCTTTCGGAGTTGGCAAATATCACGTAACGCAAGAACATCGAGGCCATGAACTCGCCGTAAGGAAGGGCGCGGGTCGAATTCCATGTCTCGTGGTCGGACTGCTCGCGCATGGGGCCTTCGGGAGAGCCGACGGTTCGCGCGCACGCGCGCATTGTGCCGTTGGCTCCCCGAACCACAATCTCACCAATACCGGAGTCCGACTCGTCAAGGACCAGTTCCATGTCGGGATCGTTGGGCAGCGGAGTCTCGCTAACGGGGCGGTCCACCTTGTACACCTCGCCCGAAACGCTTACGTAGCCCAAAAGCGACACATGGCTTTTGCCAACGAATTCGACGACATAGCAAGATTCATGCTGATCCTCGCCAAAGAGTTTCCAGACCACGCCATATGAACGTCCCGCAGGCTGCTCGGGCATCGCCGGAAAGCGCTTTTTGGGATCGAGAAACCTGAGCTTGTATGTCGGACGCTCTGCCACGAAGTATCACCCTGATCGGTCGCTTGAAGAAGGAGTGGTCGCGAATTAGTCGCGACATCTACTCGGAATCTTACACGAGTCGACAGGAAATCGTCCGCTTTACGCCCGCGCCTCGACCGAGGTTCGAATCAATGCGGTGTTTACGTAAAAGAAAAGCCCCCGTTGCCGGGAGCTTTAATCTCAAATGGTGCGGCGTATAGGATTCGAACCTATGACGTTCTGATTCGTAGTCAGACCCTCTATCCAGCTGAGGTAACGCCGCAGCGCAAAACATATAAAACCACTTTAGCTTATTGGAGTCAAGCACAATCTCAAACTTTTTTTTGGAACGCAGTTTTGTCATGCTGCTCCGCATATACCGTCGTTCCCCGTACGATCGATTGGCTTTTCGATCACGTCAAACTTAGCATCAAGTTCCCTCAGGAGCGATCTCACCCGCTGGGCACAATCATAATCGGCAAACGAGATGCTCAGCATGCGCGCGACCTGGTTGGAAGTCCCAACTCCATAGAAGTGCTCCAGCGCCACAAGCCCCACGTGCGTCACAAAGGTCTCGACCACATGCGGCGACTCCTCAAAACACCATTGTGTCAACGGACCCTCACTCGTCTGTCGAACCACCAGGCCACCCATGCCAGACGGCTCACACGTTACAAGCAGGTACTCCCCACCCTCGTCGCTCTCAAACAAAACCACCCGATCATCAAACAGCTCCATCGCGTCCCCTTTCTCTCGCTCTTATTTAGCAAAAGCATAACAGGTAGATAGCTGTATACAGAACAGCTGTTCGTGTGTTTTCTATTGAGCTGTCCGCACGGCATGGTATGGACCTGCGCACGAAATAGGGCGCCCCCGAAGGAGCGCCCTTGCATATCCCCTATGCAGCCAAGTTACGCGACCGGCTCGATCTTCTCGAGACCGCCCATGTAAGGACGCAGAACCTCGGGGATCGTGATGGTGCCGTCGGCGTTCTGGTAGTTCTCCAGAATGGCTGCCATGGTACGGCCAGCCGGCAGACCGGAACCGTTGAGGGTGTGCAGATAGCGCGAACCCTTGAAGTTCTCGGGGTCGCGGTACTTGATGTTGGCGCGGCGGGCCTGGAAGTCGCCGCAGTTGGAGCAGGAGCTGATCTCCTTGTAGGCGTTGTAGCTCGGCAGCCAGACCTCGACGTCGTAGGTCTGACGGGCAGAGAAGCCCAAGTCGCCGGTGCACAGGCTAATCACGCGATACGGAAGACCCAGCTGCTGCAGCAGGAACTCGGCCTCGGCGGTCATGCTCTCGAGCTCCTTGTCGGACTCCTCCGGCTTGGCAAACTTGACCATCTCGACCTTGTCGAACTCGTGCTGGCGGATGATGCCGCGGGTATCGCGACCAGCGGAGCCGGCCTCCTCGCGGAAGCAGGGGGTGAAGGCGGTGTAGCGGCGCGGCAGGGTGTCGGCGTCGAGGACCTCGCCGGCGTGCAGGTTGGTAAGCACGACCTCGGCGGTGGGGATCAGGAAGTTGTCGCCCGAGACGTGATAGGCGTCGTCCTCGAACTTGGGCAGCTGGCCCGTGCCGAACATGGTCTGACGCTTGACGACGATGGGCGGCCACCACTCCTTAAAGCCACGGCTGGTGTGCGTATCGAGGAAGAAGTTGATGAGGGCGCGCTCCAGGCGGGCGCCAGCGCCACCGAGAACGGTAAAACGGCTGCCGGAGAGCTTGTTGCCGCGCTCGAAGTCGAGGATGTCCAGATCGGTGCCCAGATCCCAATGCGGCTTAAAGTCGAAGTCGAACTCGCGCGGGGTGCCCCAACGACGGCGCTCAATATTCTCGTCCTCGTCCTTGCCGTACGGCGTGGCCTCGCAAGGAATGTTGGGCAGGTGAGCCATGAAGTCGTACTGCTCCTGCTCGAGAGCAGTACGGCGCTCGGCCAGACCGTCAATCTTCTCGTTGACGGCGCGCACGGCCTCCTTGGCGGCCTCGGCCTCGTCCTTCTTGCCCTCCTTCATCAGGGCGCCGATCTTCTTGGACTCGGCATTGCGCGTAGCCTGGAGCTCCTCGACCTCGGTGATGACGGCACGGCGCTCGTCGTCGAGCTCAAAGAACTTCTCGCGATCCCAAGACGTCTGGCGGTTAGCCATGGCGACATCGATGGCATCGGGGTTCTCGCGAACAAACTTGATATCAAGCATTAGATCCTCCGGCGATATACATTCCATTTAGGTTGCAACCTTGTACATGTATGGGCAAGTATATACTTATGAGCGTTTACGACCCAACTCAACTACGCAAGAAGGCACCCAATGGACGCAGTTTTTTCCTTTTTGTTTGGCACCCGCACCGGTTTTGCCATCCTTTTCGCCGGCGGCATCCTGTTATTTGCGATTCTTGCCTTTGTAATGGAGAAGCGTACCCATAAGATGTACGTCGACCGCGGACCCAAGTCCGAGGATGAGGAAGACAGCTTCTGGGACTAACCTGCCAAAAAGGGACAGGTTTATTTTGGTCTGTTTTATCTGGGCAAACGCAAGCGCCCCGCAACTGGAATTGAGCCAGTTGCGGGGCGCTTTTCGCTAAAAGGACAAAACCGCAGAAAATACCTGCCAAAAATAAACCCTTCCTTTTTTGGTCGGTTTTACTGGAGAGTTGCGTCGATTGCCTTGACCAGGGCGCTGCGCATGCCGGCGTCCTCGAGCGCAACGACGCCCTTGATGGTGGCACCACCGGGCGAGCATACGGCATCCTTCATCGCCGCAGGATGCTGGCCAGTTGCAAGCTGCAGCTTTGCCGTACCCAACACCATCTGGCTCACAATGCGATAGGCATCGGCACGCGGGATACCGTGCTTGACCGCTGCATCGCCCAGGGCCTCGATTGCCATGGCGACAAATGCCGGAGCGCAACCACCCACCGTGCCGCCCACAAACAGCAGGCTCGTGTCGAGCTCGACCACCGCACCGAGCTTGCCAAGCAGATCAAGCACCACTGCGCTCTGCTCATCACTAAGCGTGGAAGCCTTCTCGCAAGCGATGACGCCCTCGCCCACCGAAACCGGTGTGTTGGGCACCGTCGAGATATGCGCGACGCCCGGCAGGACCTGCTCCCACTTGGCACTGTCCCAGGTCCAGGCAACCGACAGAACGACCTTTTTGGCAAGAGCATCCTTGAGCGGGGCGAATACCTTCTCGATCATGTACGGTTTGACCGCAGCGACCACGATATCGGATGCGGCGACAACCTCGGCGGCATCGTGGCAGGCGACCATGCCGCGCGCCTCGCAGCGCTCAACCAGTGCGTCGTAGCGACCCGCGCAGGCGCACATGTCGCTCGCAGCTACACCAGCAGCGATCCAGCCATCGGCCATAGCGCTCGCCATATTGCCAAAACCGACAAATCCAATCTTCATATCTCATAGTCCTTTCAGACACATTCCTCAAAACGAAAGGTATTGTCCCACGCCATTGTTTCGTATTGCCGACCTATTTGTGATACGGCTCGCCACGGCTGATCTTGCAGGCGCGGTAGATTTGCTCCAGCAGCACCACGCGCGCCAAGTTATGCGGCAAGGTAATGCGTCCAAAGCTGAGCATCTCGTCGGCGCGGGCGCGCACCTCATCGCTCACGCCGTCCGAACCGCCAATCACAAAGGCGATGTCGCTGCTGCCTCGTAGCATAAGATCGTCGAGCCTCGCCGAGAGCTCCTCACTCGAACGCTCCTTGCCCTCGATAGCCAGCAGGATCACATGCGCTCGAGACGGCAATGCAGCAAGAATTGCCGCCCCCTCCTTGTCGCGCGCGGCATCCACGCCGCCCGCCTTAGCCGGGTCGATATCGGCCACCTCGCGGATATCCACCTTGGCATAGGCGCCTAGGCGCTTGGTGTACTCAGCGCACGCGTCCTTCCAAAAGCGCTCTTTGAGCTTGCCAACACAAACGACGGTGTATTTCACGCGTGCCTACTCCTTTGACTCGTTCTGAACCTTACCGGCAGCCAGCATCTGCTCGAACATAGAGGCCGACTGCGAAAAGTCGCTCGGCAGCACGACCGTCGAGGTTTTACCCGTGCGAGCGAACTCCGTCATCATCTCGGACCACTGCGTAAACATGAACAGTTGGTTGGCCTCGTCATTGCCGACACCCGTCTCCTGGATGATCTCGAGCGAATCTTTGATACCCAGCGCGATGGCCTTGCGCTGGTTGGCGATGCCCTCGCCCGCCTTTTCCATAGCCTCGGCCTCGGCGGTCGCCTCGGTGACGCGCTTGATGCGGTCGGCCTCGGCGAGCTCCTGTGCCGCAGCGCGCTTGCGCTGGGCGGCGTTGATGTCGTTCATGGAGTTCTCGACCTCGGTCGGCAGTGCGATTTTGGTGATGAGCGTCGACACGAGGGTGAAGCCGTAGGCGGCCATCTGCTCGGAAACGGTAGCGTTGACATCCTTGGCGATGTCATCCTTCTTGGCAAAGACCTCATCGAGTGTGTAGACGGGGATGGAGGAGCGCAGGGCGTCGGTGATGAAGTCGCGCATCTGGTCGACGGGCTCCTGCAGCATGTAGTAGCTCTTGTAGATGCCCGAATCTGCCGGGCCGGCGCCCATGTCGTAGCTCACGTGGTACTGAGCGGAGACCTCAAGGCCAATGGTCACGTTGTCCTGGGTCTTAACGTCGATGCCAAAACCATTTTTCATGGTGCGCAGACTCACCGTGGCGGCCTTGCGGTCGATCACGGGCACCTTCACGTGGAAGCCCGCGTTGACGATACGGTTGAACTTACCCAAGCGCTCGATGATTACGGCGTGCTGCTGTTCAACGACATAACAGGCGTTGGGGAGCAGCAGCAACAGGATGATGATGGGAATCAAAAGGCTGGTAAGGGCGGCGATGATACCGGAAAACAGCATGGTCTCTCCTCTGATAGGCACACGTTGGTACTAGGATACCCGTCCAAGGAGATCGTGCATAACAAAAAGAGCTCCCATTGCTGGGAGCTCTTTCAATCAATGGTGCGGGCGAAAGGACGTCCGCGTATCCGCTTCGCGGATCCGCACCGGCTTCGCCCGCCTGCCGGCGGACTCGCCAGCTCGCTAAAAACGCTCCGCGTTTTCTTTACGCTCGCTCCTTCGCAGGTTCAAGTCCCAGCGATGGGCCCGTAACAAAAAAGCTCCCATTGCTGGGAGCTCTTTCATTTAATGGTGCGGGCGAAAGGACTTGAACCTTCATGGGGTTGCCCCCATACGGACCTGAACCGTACGCGT
>URRN01000014.1 GCA_900550185.1 uncultured Collinsella sp. | reverse complement strand
ACGGGGACGAGGCGCGCACCATGCTCCGCGAGCTTTCGGGCCGCACGCACCAGGTCGCAACCGGCGTCTGCATCGTTAAAGACGGCGACGCTACAGCTCCGCATGCCGCCGAGAGCCTGTCGTTTGTCGATGTGGCCGACGTGACGTTCTATGAGCTTACCGAAGAGCAGATCGAGCGCTATGTTGCCTCCGGCGAACCCATGGACAAGGCCGGGGCCTACGGCATCCAAGGCACAGGCGGCCGCATGCTTGTGCACGATATTTCGGGTGACTTCTACAACGTGGTGGGCTTGCCCATCGCTCGCGTCGCACGCGCGATTCAAAAACTCTCGTAATTGCATCTGGCGCTGGGCATCCCCCAGCGCCTACAATTTTGGCGTACCGTACGGATCCCGACCGGGCATAAGGCCCGGCGGAAAACCGATAGGAGAAAACATGGACACACTGCTTGAAGCCATTGACGTTTGTGATGTCGATGGCTTTTGCTTTGGCAACTATACGGACGAGGAGGCCGGCACCGGTTGCACCGTAATTGTGGCAACCGAAGGCGCAACGGGCGGCGTTGACGTTCGCGGCGGTGCCCCGGCATCGCGCGAGACCGACCTGCTTCGCCCCGAGAACACCGTCGACAAGGTCCACGCCGTCTGCCTTTCGGGCGGATCGGCTTTTGGTCTCGAGGCCGCAAGCGGTGTGGCCCGCGAGCTCGAGAGCCGCGGCATTGGCCTGCCCGTCGGCCCCACGCAGGTGCCCATCGTATGCTCCAGCTGCATCTTCGACCTCGCTTTTGGCGACCCCACGGTACGCCCCGATATCGAGGCTGGCATCGCCGCCGTGCGCGAGGCGCTCGACAACACCCCCGCTACGCTCGAGCAGGGCAACGTAGGCGCCGGTACCGGCGCTACCGTGGGTAAGCTCATGGGCCCTGCCACCTGCATGAAGGCCGGCCTTGGCGCTGCCGCCGTGGCGCTCGGCCCCGTCAAGGTGGGCGCCGTGGTCTCGGTCAACGCCTGCGGCAATGTCGTCGACCCCTTCACCGGTGAGTGGATCGCCGGCATGCGCGCCGCAGTCGATAGCGACCAGATCGTCGACATGGAGCTCGCAGCCTTCGCCGCCGCCGGTTCCATGCAAATGCCGCTCGATCGCACCAACACCACCATCAGCTGCATCGTCACCAACGTGGAGCTCACTAAGGCCCAGGCCACCAAGGTCTCCCAGATGGCCGCAGACGCCTACGCGCACGCCATTCGCCCCACGCACACCACCAACGACGGCGACACCATCTACACCCTCGCCAGCGGCAAGCTGGGCACCCAGGCAAGCGCCGCCGTGCCCCTGGACCTGCTGGGCATGCTCGCCGTAAGGGCCCTGCAAACCGCCATCGTAAACGGAGCCAAAACCGCCAAAACCTCCCACGGCATCCCCGGCGCCGCGAAGTAACCTAACCTGACCGGTTGCCCGGTGGGGCTTGGTTATGTTTGCTGCTCTACAGTCCTGGCTCGCACGAAGAGCACATTAAGTGCTCTTCGGCTCGTGCGGAACTCGCGACAAACATAACCAAGCCCCACCGGGCAACCTACCAACCAGATTCTTTTCAGCCCAGGCCCCTGTGTACCGCGCGTCGAAGATCTTCAAATTCAACTAGCTGACAATCGATTCTTATAGCAGAGGCCCCTTGGCCTTTAGTTTGATACAAGTTCCGCACGAGCCGGAAAGCACTTAATGTGCTTTCCGTGCGAGCAGGACTGTTCGCAGTAGCAAACTAAAGGCCAAGGGGCCCAGTCAACCTATCAGCAGCGATTACTCAGCAGCTAGTTGAATTTAAAGATCTTTGAGGCAAGACGGTATAGGCCGAGTGTAGTTTTGTCTCCGGCCCGTCCGCGCAGATTGGTGAAGAACCCGACCACGCCGTAGCGGGCACGACGATACATGCGCTCGTCGTAGGCCTTCAAATCATTCCACAGCGTCTTTAGGCGCTCGTCGGCGCAATCTTCCTCGGAAAGCTTGGTAAGCACCGAGCAGATCGCCATCATCATGGTGAAGTAGCCCATCATGTACGAACGCAGGCGCGACGACTCAACATCGCTGTACAGGTGGTACGACTCCATCATGATACGCGTAACACGGAACTGCTGGTCCAGACGCTTGACCATCGTTGCCTCGTTGACGCTCTGACCTTCGCGGCCGATAAAGTAGCGGTAGAGGTCGATGTCGGCGTAGTACATGGTCTTGCAACGCGGCAGT
Organism: uncultured Collinsella sp.; assembly: GCA_900550185.1. Taxonomy (GTDB): domain Bacteria; phylum Actinomycetota; class Coriobacteriia; order Coriobacteriales; family Coriobacteriaceae; genus Collinsella. The sequence goes on along the minus strand of URRN01000014.1, from coordinate 17,589 downwards.
GGCACGTAGGCGTAGATGTTGTCCACATAGAACGTGTGCGGCGGCATGGGCAGGTTGGACTCGCGCAGCACATCCGTGCGATAGCACAGGCTGTGCATGAGCAGATTCTGGTCCAAACGGAAATGGCCGATCTGGTCCCAGGTAAAGATCTTTTTTCGAGGCAGGGCAAACTTGTAACCAATGGCCGTATGCGTACCCTCGTAAACCTTCTCGTACACGTAGTTCGAGATAAACAGGTCAACGCGCTGGTCGCGCTCTTCAAAGCCGCGCAGAATCGACAGCATGGTCGAAAGGGCAGCGCCGTCAAGCCAGTCGTCCGAGTCGACAACCTTGTAGTAGGTGCCCTGCGCCTCGCGCAGACCCGAAAGGACGGCAATACCGTGGCCGCCATTCTCCTGGTGCACCGCGCGGATGATTCCAGGATAACGGGCCTCCCACTCGTCGGCCTTGGCGGCCGTCTCATCCTTGGAGCCGTCGTCCACCACGATAATCTCGATATCGGTGGCATAATTGCTCCCCTCCAAGATGGAGGTGATGCAATGGTCCATGTCCTTAGCGGCGTTATACGAGGGAATACCGAATGTTATGACTTTATGCATGGCAGGCGATAATCTCATCCGAAAGATCGAGGGCGGAATTGGTCACAGCATCCATATCGTAGTAACGATACTCGGCCAGACGACCCACCGGGTGGAAGTTTGTCAGGTTCTGGACGCGCTCAAGATAGCGCTCATAGAGCTCACGGTTCTCGGGCTCAAGAATGGCGTAATACGGCGTCTCGCCCGAGCCGGGCGTATAGGCCTTGGAGTACTCCTTCATGATGGTGGTCTTGCCGGGCAGGACCTGACCGGTCATGTTCTTGAACTCGGTGATACGCGTGTAGTCCTCGCTCGTGGTGTAGTTGACGGTACCCACGGGCTGGAACTGATCCATATCGAGCGTCTCGAACTTCATATCGAGCGTACGGTACGGAAGAGCGCCCAGATCAAGGGCAAACAGCTCATCGAGCGGACCGGTATAGACGATCTCGCCGCCGTAGACCTTGCCACCGATCTTGACGGTGGTCTCGTCGATCTCAAAGAGATCGCGAGCGTCCACGTCGCAGAACACGTCGATCAGGTCGTGGTCGAGCATATGCTCGAACAGCGCCGTGTAGCCGTCCTGCGGCATACCCTGGAAGGGGGCCTGCGGGAAGTAGCGATCATCGTCGCCCACAAAGACGGGAACGCGGCCGGTGATCGAGGGATCGATTTGATCAGGCGTCTGGCCCCACTGCTTCATGGTGTAGTGCAAAAAGACGTTCTCGTAGACGTAGTCGGCGACCTCAGCCAAGTCGGGGTCGTTCTTCTTGCGCAGCTCCATAATGGGTACCTTGACGTCCTTGCCAAAGGTCTCCACGAGCTTCTGATACAGCTCCTCGCCACGCTCGTCACCAAAGGCGAGCTTAAGGCTCGCGTGGTTAAAGGGCACGGGCATGAGGGTGCCGTTGATGTTGGCGAGCACCTTGTGCTGGTAGTCCGTCCACTTGGTAAAGCGCGACAGGAAGTTGTGCACGCGCTCGTTAAAGGTGTGGTAGATGTGCGGACCGTACTCGTGGACCAGGATTCCCGCCTCGTCAGTGCAGTCGAAGGCATTACCCGCAATGTGGCTACGGCGCTCCAAAACGGCAACACGATAGCCGATAGTTTCGGCAAGACGGCGGGCGCAAACGGCACCGGCATAACCGGCGCCGACAACGATCATGTCGTACGCACCGGCATTAAAGCCTTCAGGCAGGCCTGAGGTAATCTGCATCGATACTCCTTGTCAAAAGCCACACGCTTTTTAACTGGGCTTTTTCTCGAACATACGTCGAGACATATTTATCAGAGCGATTATAGCGCTAATGCGTCCTATAATGAGCTTGCCACACAAGGAAAGCTCAAGCATCGCGGCGTACATAATTGAAAGGTAAACCCGCTAGCAGCGGGTTTATTCGTGAACAGCCGGGCGCCTGGAGCTTAGCGAAACGCTTGTAAGGAGTAACATGAGCGATTTCCTTAACCGTATGAAGTCTGCCGCCAAGGCCGACCTTAAGACGATCGTCCTGCCCGAGGGCGAGGATCCGCGCACCATCGTCGCGGCCACCAAGATCATCGAGGAGGGCCTGGCAAAGATCGTCATCCTGGGCAACCCCGACGAGATCGACGTTCCCGGCGCCACCGTCATCGACCCGCGCAATGCCGAGAAGCACGAGGAGTACGCGCAGAAGTTTGCCGAGCTCCGCGCCAAGAAGGGCGTTACCATCGAGCAGGCTCGCGCCCAGGTGATGGACGCCACCTACTTTGGCACCATGATGGTCAAGATGGGCGACGCCGACGGCCTGGTCTCCGGCGCCTGCCACTCCACCGCCGACACCCTGCGCCCTGCGCTTCAGATCCTCAAGACCGCCCCGGGCACCAAGCTGGTCTCGGCCTTCTTCGTGATGTGCACCGACACCCCGCAGTTCGGTACCGACGGCACGCTGATCTTCGCCGACTGCGGCCTCAACATCAACCCGTCCTCCGACGAGCTCTCCGAGATCGCCATCGCCTCGGCCCACTCCTGGTCCACCTTCATGGGCAACGTTGAGCCGCACGTGGCCATGCTCTCCTACTCCACCATGGGCTCCGCCGGTGGCGAGGTCGCAAAGAAGGTCCAGGAGGCCGTGAAGTTCTGCAAGGAGAAGGCTCCCGAGCTCGCCATCGACGGCGACCTGCAGCTCGACGCCGCCATCGTCCCCACCGTCGCCCAGCTCAAGGCCCCCGGCTCCTCCGTCGCCGGTAAGGCCAACGTGCTCGTGTTCCCCGACCTCGAGGCCGGCAACATCGGCTACAAGCTGGTCCAGCGCTTCGCCGGTGCTGACGCCTACGGCCCCATCCTGCAGGGCATCGCCAAGCCGGTTAACGACCTGTCGCGCGGCTGCTCTGCCGACGACATCGTGGGTGTCGTGGCCATCACCGCCGTCCAGGCTCAGATGGCTGAGTAGCGAACATATCCCCTCGGGACCCTACAGGGTAAAGCTCTGAAAACGTCCTCGGACATGCATGAAACCCCCGCTACGCACTTCGTGCGGCGGGGGTTTCATGCGTCCTGCGGAATATTTTCAGAGCTTTACCCTGTAGGGTCCCTGCCGCCACGTAGCAATCAGGGAATCCGGGGTGGACGGCAGCTTGGCTACGAGCTGGGGCTGAAAATCTGAATGGATGGGTGCCGTTGCTGGGAGCGCAGGCGTTGCTGATGATGATCGCTTTGGAGATTGAAAGGCCGGTGGGCTTCGGCGGTTGTTGTGCCGGAAACTACATCCCAGTTTGGAGGCGGATTGTGGGATGTGGCTTCCGCTTGGGGCCTGTTTGGGAAACTTTGGGACGGAATTTTGCTTTATTGTGGGTCGCACTTTCCGCAACGTGCCTCAACCGGAAAGCGTGTCCCAGTATTTGCGCTCGAAATGGGATGGGGTTTCCGCCGTCCGCCTGCTAGCAAAAAGGCCTCCGGAGCTGTTGCTCTGGAGGCCTTTCGTTTACTTGCAAATGCGCGCGTTAGTTGTTCTTGGTCAGGCGCTCGACGTCGTGGGCGATCATGTATTCCTCGTCGGTGGGGATGACCATGACCGTAACGGCTGAACCGGCGGCGCTGATGACCTGCGGGCCGTTGCCCACGGCCTCGCGGTTCTTATTGTTGTCGATGCGTACGCCCAGCCACTCAAAGCAGTCGCAGAAGGCCTTGCGGATCGACCAGTCGTTCTCGCCGATGCCGGCGGTAAAGGTGATGGTGTCCACGCCCGCCATGGAAGCGATCATGGAGCCAGCCTGCTGCATGGCCTTGTAGGCGAACATATCGAAGGCGAGCAGGCAGCGCTCGTCGCCCTCGGAGGCGCGTGTACGGATGTCGCGGGCGTCGTTGGAGATGCCCGAGATGGCAAGCAGACCAGACTGCTTGTTCATCATGTCATCGACTTCCTGATAGCTGTAGCCGCCCTCGCGCTGGAGGTAGCACACGGTGGCCGGATCAATGGAACCGCAGCGAGTGCCCATCATCAGGCCGTCGAGCGGCGTGAGGCCCATCGTGGTATCGCGGCACACGCCGTCCTCAATAGCGGCGAGCGAGGCGCCGTTGCCCAGGTGGCACGAAAGCAGACGGTGGCAGCGCGTGCCCAGGATCTCCTTGGCCATCATCCACTCATAGCGGTGGCTCGTGCCGTGGGCGCCGTACTTGCGCACGTGGTACTTGTCGCACACGTCCTTGGGCAGCGCGTAGGTATAGGCGACCTCGGGCATGGTCATATGGAACGAGGTATCGAAGACCGCCACGTTGGGCAGCTTCGGATACTTCTCACGGCAATACTCAATCGCCGCGGCCTCGCCGTAGTTGTGCAGCGGGGCGAGCGGGGCCACCTCGAGAATCTTGGCCATAACCTCGTCGTCGACAACTGCGGAATCATCGAAGTGCCAGCCGCCCTGAACGATACGATGACCAATGCCATCAATCGTAAAGTCGGTCTTCTCGAGCTCCTCGAGCACACGAGCGATAGCAGAGCGATGATCGGGGAAAGGGACCTCCTCGGTCTGCTTGGCGCCACCGTTCTCGGAGTGGCCAAAGATGCCCATGTCCGAACCGATACGTTCGCAGTTGCCCTTGGCGAAAACCTCGCGGGTATCGGTATCCAAAAGCTGATATTTAAGGCTTGAGCTGCCGGCGTTGACAACAAGTACGTTCATGAGACTCCTTTGCAGTGCAATACGGTCGACGCAGACCCCTTAAGGCGGCCGCATTTTAATAAGAAGTTATCACAACTTGATAAATAGCTATCAAGCATATCGCCCAACGAGCACAAAAGAGGGGCCGAACGGCGCTCGGTCGTCCAGCCCCTCCCCTCTTGCAATTACTTGCCGTTGACGATGCGCTCGACGTCGGAAGCGATCATGAACTCCTCGTCCGTGGGGATGACGAAAATCTTGACCTTGGAATCCTTGGCGGACAGGCACCAAGCGCCGTCGCCGCGCAGGGCGTTGCGGGCATGGTCCATCTTGACGCCCATAAAGGCCAGACGGTCGGCCACGCCAGCGCGGACAGCCGGAGCGTGCTCGCCGATGCCGGCGGTAAAGACCAGGGTGTCCATGCCGCACATGGAAGCAGCCATCTCGGCAGCCTTGGCGGCAATCTTGTAGACAAACATGTCGAAGGCGAGCTGAGCATCGGGGTCACCAGCGGCGGCGAGCTCCTCGACGTTGCGGCAGTCGTTGGTCTTGCCGCCGGTCACAGCCAAAAGGCCGGACTTCTTGTTCATCATCTCGTCGACCTCGTCGAAGGTGTAGCCACCCTCGCGCTGCAGGTAGCACACGGTAGCCGGGTCGATGGAGCCGCAGCGGGTGCCCATCATGACGCCATCGAGCGGGGTGAGGCCCATGGTGGTGTCCATGCACTTGCCGTCCTCGATAGCGCACAGGGAAGCGCCGGAGCCGATATGGCACACGACGACCTTGCGGGCCTCGCCGTTGGTCATCTCGGCGACCTTCTTGGAGATGTAACGGTAGCTGGTGCCGTGGGCGCCGTACTTACGGATGTGCAGCTTGTCGCAAACGTCCTTGGGTAGAGCGTAAGTCTTGGCGACCTCGGGCATGTTGAAGTGGAAAGCGGTGTCATAGACCGTGACGTTGGGCAGGTCGGGATACTGCTCCAGGCAGAACTCGATAACGTTGGCCTCGGGGTTGTTGTGGAGCGGCGCCAGCGGGGCGACCTCGCGGATCTTAGCGAGAACGTCCTCGTCGACGAGGGAGGAATCGCCAAAGTACCAACCGCCCTGAACGATGCGATGGCCGATGCCCTCGATCTTGACGCCGTTGGCCTCGAGGTCCTTCAGGACGACCTCGATGGCGACCTTGTGGTCGGGGAACTCGATGTTCTCGGTCACCTTCTTGGAACCGTTAGCAGCGTGGGTGAAGGTACCGCCGGTAAAGCAGACGCGCTCGCAGGAGCCCTTTGCGGACACCTTGTGGGACTTGGTGTCGATGACCTGATACTTAAGGGTCGAAGATCCCGCGTTGACGACCAGAACGTTCATGTGTCTCCCTACTAACAGGCGGTGTGGCGCCGCCAGGTTACATACGCTTCAATAATAAACCCAAACGCCCTCGCGCTCGGGTTTATTGCGTTGATATATAAGTTATCGGTGCCCAAATACTCATGGCCTTTGACTTGTAAGACGAAAGAGCGCGGGGATATACACCAAAGAAGATATCCCGAGCGCTACAAGCAATATGACTCGAATGCCCGCGATGCTGCTCAACGCAGCATTGAACAGATAGAAAAGGATAGCGCCCACCGCCACCATCTGGCTTTGAACCGAAATCAATGAACAGCGCATCGAAGAATCAGCAGCATTTTGAAAAATTGAGTATTTAATTGGAGCAAACAACGAGTACGCAACCGTCTGCAGCACATAGAACACGGGCAGCAAATTAGCCGGAGTAAGGGGGATCAAAAACAAAGCTGTCAATACTAAGCGAATGATGCCGCAAATACGCGCAAAACGGCCCTTGTCGACATGAGCAATCACACTGGGCACAATAAGCCCCATGGAGGCCGAGGCAAGGAGCTGGACCGCAATGGTCACACCCGAAGCGACGGAATTCATTCCGCGGCCCGCAAGCAGCAGTGAGAAAAAGTCTTCCAGGGCGACAAAAGCAAATGCCTGAGAACAGTCCATGATGAACGCTGAACGAAGAATGCCGTTACGCGCAATAGCGGCACCGATCATCTTCGGGCTAATTCCACGCTTAGGTGTCGCTGCAGTGTCCCCTCTTCGCATCTCAGGAATGCAGACAACGACAACCAACGTCAACACCATTGCGATGATATCTGCCGAAAGACCAATGAGATATGCACCGACAGACGAAATGAAACCACCCACGCAAGCGGAGATGGCATAAGAGGCATAGAAAACAAATCGCTCAACGACATTAAGTCTTACGAGCTGGTCCTGAGAGACGCTGTCAATGTAAATCGCTTCTATGGATCCGCTCAGACATGCAACGGCAAAACCTTTGAGAGCGAACGCACCGATTAAAAGCAGAGGGAAACGGACGAGAAGCAGGGCAGCGTAGTATCCAAGCATCCCCACGACGCCAACGAGACCGCTTGTCTTTCGTCCAAACCTATCAGCAATATAGCCAGTGGGAACTTCGAGGATGAACTTGCTCACTTGATATGCAATCATCATGCTAGAAATCGCCACTATCGAGAATCCGACGAATTCAAGGTAAACCGTCAGAAAATACAAAATGGTGCTGAAGTTCGACAGAAAAACGAACGTCATATAAAGCAAAACCGTACGGTTTTTCATGCTCCGCCCTCCAAGAGTCAACAATCTGAATCGGAATCTTGGAAAAGCATGAGGGCAAAGCCGTCAGTCATGTGTTACAAGGCGTCAACATTCACTTGACAACACGAGGCCAAATGGCCTCACGAAGCAAGATGACGCAATAGGTGAAGAAATACCGTCTGGTGTCGATCGGTCCAGGCATTTTGTCGATAGCAAAAGTAGATGGGCAAGGCTACGTCATGCGAGCCTTCAATAGAGCACTCGCTCACTTCCAATCCATCTGATGCGAGAGAAGAGCCAGAAAAACTCAATATCAATCCCCCGGCTTGAAGAAACTCAGCCTGCGCCCTGCTTCCGTATTCGACATCGCGAAAGCGGAAATTAACCAGCTGAGCTTCGGGACATTGATTGATTGCATTGAGACAGGGTGACAAATTAATGGGAACAGCGAGCCTGCCGCCCAGTAACTCACGAATGGTCATAGCGTCAACAGATTGATGACCAGCTGGACATGAAAGAACCCTGAGCTCCTTTTCACCCATATATTTTGAAGAAAGGACGCTGTCCCGTGGTTCCTCAAACGAGATAGCCGCGTCCGAAATTCCAAGTATAAGTGATTCAAAGCATGTTGCCGTTGGCTGATGCCACACATCAAGATGAATCTGAGGGTGCGAGCTTTCAAACGAGTCGTACCAGTTTTCGGAAAAAAGACGCCCCCGCCCGTGAAGACAGGGGGCGTAAAGACGGAAGTGGCCGTCGGGCGAAACGCCGCCGTTCCCCGATTGAGCGTACTTTTTGAGATCGTCGACTTGTGCCAGGATCACGCGCGCACGACGCGCAAATTCTCTGCCCGCCGGAGACAAAACAGCCTCCCCCGACGATCGGTCGAGCAAAACAAACTGATACTCAGATTCCAACTTTTTTATTGCCGACGAAACGGCCTGCGGACTCACGTGAACGGCGCGAGCTGCTTTGCGCACGCCACCATAGTTCGCTACCGCTTGAAGGTATTCGAGTTGAGAAAGCTGCATAGATTACTCCAAAGGCAGCCAAGTCGACGGACTACGCGCCCTCAGATGAGGTTCTCGCCCAGGTTTTTGCCGCCGAGGACGTGCATGTGGAAGTGCATGACGGTCTGGCCGGCGTTGACGCCCTTGTTGGAGATGACGCGGAAACCGTCCTCCAAGCCCTTGGCCTTAGCGACCTCCTGGATGGCGTGAGCCATGGCGCCCATGGTCTCGGCAGGCACGTTGTCGGCGATGTCGCTGTAGTGCTTCTTGGGGATCACGAGGGTGTGGACCGGCGCCTGGGGGTTGAGGTCGTCGAAGGCGATGACCTGGTCGTCCTCATAGACAACGGTCGAGGGGATCTCGTGGTTGGCAATTTTGCAGAAGATGCAATCGCACATAGTTTGTTCCTTTCTTACAGACCAAGGTAATTATATTTGGTCGAGATGCTTAGAACGAGAGGTTGTCGTCCGTGTTGGCGGCCTCGCCGTCGGCGAGCACGTCGTTGCCGTCGACGTCCTTAAGGAGCACCGAGACCTTCTGCTCGGCATCGGACAGGCGGGTGCGCAGGCTCTTGAGGAGCTCGACGCCGCGGGTATAGCTCTCGAGCGACTCCTCGAGCTCCATATCGCCCGACTCCAGGCTGCGGATGATGAGCTCCAGCTCCTGCGAGGCCTGCTTGTACGTAAGCTGCTCGACCGGGGTCTTCTCTGCCATATCTGTTTCCTTTCCTAAAGGTTTATCGCTATGAAACGCGGGTTACTCGACCGTATCGACCGTTGCAGCCACGTTGCCGTCTGCCATACGCACGCGGATGGCATCGCCGGGCTTAAAGCTCTTGGCGCTCGTAGCCACACCATCATCGCTGTACGCGATGGAATAGCCACGAGCAAGCACTTTGAGCGGCGACAGGGCATCGAGCGACGCTGCCGCACGGCTCAGGTCGGACGCTGGCTTGCTGAGCATCGTGCGCCCCTGATGCTCCAGACGGGAACTCGCAAGCGTGAGCGCATGGCGTTTGCCATCGAGCCCCGAGGTGCTTGCGATCAAGCGCTCGGGCAGACGCTCGAAGTTGGAGCGGAAGGCCCCAACCGAACGCGTTATGGCGCCCGACAGGCGATCGGCAGTCAGCGCAAGCTCCGATTCGCGACGCTCGACCATAAATGTGGGGTCGTTGAGGCACGGGCGACACGCAGCGGCATCGAGCGCATCACCCAAGCGAGCCGTATAGGTATCCCAGGCACGGCGACCGCGCTGATCGAGCATCTCCAGGTCGACCTGGGCCGACCCAATCATCGATGCCATCGCGGCACCCAGACGCTGATGGCGCGCCTCGAGCACATCGGCCAACTCCGTCATAGCCGGCGCCACCGATTCTGCCGCCGCCGTGGGCGTGGAGGCGCGTCGGTCGCTCACCATGTCGCAAATCGAGGTATCGGGCTCATGGCCAATGCCGGTCACCACGGGCACGGGGCAAGCCGCCACCGCACGGGCAAGCTCCTCGTCGTTAAAGGTCATGAGGTCCTCGAAGGAGCCGCCGCCACGGACAAGCAAAATGCAATCGGGCGCCGGCGTAATGGCAGCGGCGCGGCGCAAGCCTTCAATAAGCTCTGCCGGCGCGCCCTCGCCCTGGACCTTTGCGCCCACGCAGACAAGCTCGACGAGCGGGTTGCGACGACGCAATGTACGCTTGACGTCGTCGATTACGGCACCCGAAAGCGAGGTGACGACCGCCACGCGCGAGCAAAACACCGGGATGCGGCGCTTGCGCGCTTCGTCCATCAGGCCCTCGCGACGCAGCTTTTCGGCCAACTGAGCCACCTGCTGACGCAGCAGGCCCTCCCCCGCCAGCGAGAACGAGCGGGCAACGAAGCTCATGCGGCCCGTGGCCTTATAGAGATTGAAGCTGCCCTTAAAGCTTACCTGCATGCCGTCGCGCAAGTCGAAGGTGCGCTTAAGGTAGGCGCCCTTCCAGATGATGCAGTCGACGGCCGCCGAGTCGTCCTTAATCTGGAAGTAGCAGTGGCCGCTTCGGGCATTGGGACCACGAAAACCCGTGACCTCACCCAAAACGCTCAACTGCGGAATGGCATCGAGCGCGCCGGCGGCGATCTCCACCGCTTGGCTCACGCTGAGCTCTTTGCGCTCCTGCTCGTCCGATCCGTCGAACTCGGCGGAAACGGTATTGCCGGTCAGATTCCAGCCTGCCACGCAGCCCCCTTTCGTCATCGAGCACAAGGGCTTCGACCCTGCGCAGATTCAAGTCCAACACATAGTACAGCGCCGCGGGGACACAAATCCCCGCGGCGCCCAGCGACCCAATTTGTTATCGGTTGGAGTTTCTGTTGTAGCGAGCCATCAGGTAGAGCAGCTGAATAATCGAGGTGAGCGCCGCCGCCACGTAGGTGAGCGCGGCCGCCGTCAGGACCTTCTTGGCACCGTTGACCTGCTTGGAGCTCATGCCCGACTGCTCGATATACGCCACGGCGCGTCGGCTGGCATCGATCTCGACCGGCAGCGTAACCAGCTGGAACAGCACGCTAAACGAGAAGAAGACCAGCGCGAGGGTCGTGAGCCCCGCGATGTTCATGAACAGGCCCATGAGCAGCACGATCGTCCAGGTATTCTGAGTAAAGTTGACGACCGGCACGAGGGCGGTACGCACCTTCATCATGGCATAACCACTTTGACGCTGGGCAGCATGGCCCGCCTCGTGACAGGCCACGGCAACGCTTGCAACCGACCCGCCCGAACGGTTGGCATCCGACAGATACAGGTTGTTGTCCTGCGGGTTGTAATGATCGGTGAGCTCGCCGGCAACGCCCTTGATACCCACGGCGTTGCAACCGTTGGCATCGAGCATGCGACGAGCGACCGTGGCACCCGTGTCGCCGTCCGAGCGAACCTTGGACCACGTCTTGTACGTCGAATTGATATAGCTCTGCGCGGCAAAGCCAAGCACCGTGCAGACAAGAACAACCAGCAGGTACAGCGGGTCGATACCAAAGCCGTATCCATAGTAATAAGGCATGCGAATTCCTCCGAATCGAGTTACACGTTGGAGGCATTCTACCCACTCAGCAGACTAGGCTTCCCTATAACAACTCAATCTTTCCGTCCTTCACGGTGAGCCCCATATTGCCGGAAAGCAGATCGTCCAGACGCGAACCCACGAGCTCAAAGCGCCAGCCTTCGCGCAGGGGGCTCTGCTCGGGATGCTCAATATAGTCGGCCAGGTCATCGCGCGAGGCAATGACCGAGGTCGCCACGCCCGAGCGCTCGGCAACCAGGCGAATGAGCGCATACATCAGGTCCGTCACGCTCTCCAACTCCGGCGAAATCTGACGGTGCCCGCGCACCATGAGCGGCAGGCGATCGTGTGGGCAGCTCGCACCGCGCTTAATGGCCATGAGCGCGCCGTCCACGTCGCGCTCCCCCAGCTGGTCGGTACCGCGAATGCTGCGGAACTCCTCAACACGAACGGGATTACGTTTAACCAGGGCCAGCAGCGTATCGTCGGACATGACCCACTTGCGCGGGATGTTGCGGCGCTCGGCGCGGTCCTCGCGCCAAGCGGCAAGCTCGCGTGCGATGCCCAACTGGTGACGGCTACACGAGTTGATGCGCTTGACCTTGCGAAACGCCTCATGGCGGTCGGCGCGGTAGTGCGACTCGTCTGCCAGCGGGCGCAACTCGTCGAGCACCCAGTCCACACGGCCCAGCTCGCGCAGGCGACTCATCATCTCGGTATAGGCGACGATCAAGTACTTGACGTCATCGATCGCGTACTCGATCTGCTTATCGCTCAGCGGGCGGCGCGACCAATCGGTTAGCGACTCGGTCTTGGGCAGCGATACGCCGCAGAACGCCTGAACGAGCGCTCCATACGAAATCTGCTGGCGCTCGCCCAAAAAGGCGGCGGCAACCTGCGTATCAAAAATCGGTCGCGGCAACGCTCCCACAGTGTGGAGCATAACTTCCATGTCCTGCGAGCAGGCGTGGAAGACCTTGATCACGCTCTCGTCGGCCATAAGCTCGGCAAGCGGCGACAGGTCGTCGATCACCAGCGGATCGACAGCGACACTCTCGGCGGGGGTGGCAATCTGGACCAGGCACAGGCGCGGATGAAACGTGCGCTCGCGCAAAAACTCGGTGTCGACGGCGATCGCGTCGAACTCGCGGGCGCGCTGGCAAAAGTCGACCAGAGCCTGATGTGTGGAAATGTACATATCAACCCATCGAATAAGGTTAGGCCCGAAAAACACGGGTAGGATATCGGCATTGCCCTACAACTATACTCGGTTAGTCACAGAACGGGAACGTAAGTATGCGCTGCCTTATCATCCACAACCCGGCATCGGGCCCCAGCTCAGATGAAATCTACGCATTCACGCACGCCCTCGCGCAGGGCGGCGACGAGGTCGTGATGCGTTTTATCGGCGATGGCATGGAGCCCGAGGACGCCGTGGCAGACGTGCGCGAGTTTGATCGCGTGGTCGTTTCGGGCGGCGACGGCACCGTCTCCAACGTGCTCGACCAGATGCGCGGATGCGGTGTCCCCACGCTCGTCTTCCCCTCCGGCACAGCCTGCCTGTTCTTCAACAACATCGGCAATGCCCCCGAGGCAGCGGCGCTTGCCAAGGCTTGCCGCGCCGGTCGCACGGTCAAAGTGGACATGGGCGAGCTCTTTTGGCTCGACGAGAACGGCAACGAGAAGCGCCACGGCTTTATCATCATCGCCGGCTCGGGCTTCGACGCCGAGATCATGATGAAGGCCGCCCCCACCAAAAACGACATCGGCGAGATCGCCTACTTCCTCTCCGCTCTCGCCACGCCCAACCCCACGGTGGCGCACTTTACCATTGAGCATGATGGCATTGTTGAGGAGCTCGACGGCATCTGCTGCATGGCGGGCAACACGTCTGTCATCCAAAACGACATCAACCTGTTCCCCAACTGCCGTATGAACGACGGCATGGTCGACATCGTCGTTATTGAGCCCGTGCGCACGGTGCAGTTGCTCCCCACGGTAATCACCGCCGCGCTCGACCCCGCCGGCAAGGTGCTCGGCCGTCCGCAGTTCAAGATCATCCAGACCAAGGAAGCCAAAATCACCTGCACGCCGTCGCTGGGCATGCAGTTCGATGGCGAGATCATCTCCAGCAACTCCGGCGTCTTTGGCGCCCGCGCGCTACCGCAATGCCTTGATATCATCGTCGACGAATTCTCGCCGCTCGGAAAATAGGAGGACCCCCGTGAACGACAACCCCATCCTTGGCTTTATCGTCATCGTTTTGGCCATGCTCGTCGGCTATGCCATTAACGTGATTCACCGTCGAAAGAAGTAGCCATTACTCTTAGACGGCCCGTGCAGCCCGGACCCCTCGCCGGCATGAAACCACATGCCGGCGAGGGGTCCGCTTTTTTCTTGACGCTTTATTTAGCTACATTTTTCTCTGGCGTTATACAAATTGATTTCCCACTAAATGAGTTCAATTTACCGTTAATCGCATATTTCGCTACGCTTATCGAGTAAATAACTTTCATGAATGTATATTGTTTCGAATTCGTTACGCTAAGGGGGTGTAATTATTGGGTGAAGCCCTCTGGAGACAGAGGGCTTTCGCACGCTGGGAGGGAATATGAGTAAAACTCATCCCGTCAACGCGCTCAAGAAGCTTGGCATAGGCCTTGCATTTGGAGCTGCAACCATCATGTCCATGCCGACATCTGCGCTCGCCTGCACGCAGATGTACATGGGCAACAAGCTGACGGCCGACGGTGACACGTACTATGGCCGCGCCGAGGACTTCGATAAGCGCTACCTCAAGCACTTTGGCATTGAGCCTTCTCACGGCCCGGGGCATACGTACGGCTCGGACGAGTCCGCATTCATGTATACCTCGACCAAGACCACGTATCGCTACACCTATGTACGCGACCATCCCTCCCAGTGGCACGGGCGCTATGATGCCTACTCTGAGGCAGGCATCAATGAGAAGGGCGTGTCCTGCTCCGCAACGCTGACCACCGGCATGAATGCTGATGCTGAGGCAGCAGACCCCCTGACCAAAACCGGTATTGGCGAGTACAGCTACGGCAGCGTTATCTTAGGTGAAAGCGCCAATGCACGTGAGGGCGTCGAGCTCCTCGGCAAGATCATCGACGAGCAGGGCGCCTGCGGCAACGATCAGATTATCATCGCCGACAGCAACGAGACTTGGCTGTTTGCCGCACTTTCCGGCCACCAGTGGATCGCCATGAGGCTCACTGACGATATCGCCTCGCTCAACCCCAACATCGGCAACCTCAACTACAAGGTTGACCTCACCGACACCGCGAACTGTCTCCACTCTGCGACCATCGAGTCCATGCCTAAGGAGAATGGCTTCGCCAAGTACTTCGATGACGGTCAATTTGACGTTGCCCAGACCTACGGCGAGGCAATTAGCGAAAAGGCCATGCATTCTTGGGCCCGTTATGTCCAGGGTCGCGCCTACTTCGGTGTGCCGCTCACCGAGGGCACCGACTACGAGATCGTCAAGGACGAGCGCGAAGATGCTCGTGCCACGACCGGCGCCCTGGTTAGCAAGGCGCAGCCGCTGTTCTTCCAGCCCGGCAAGTCCGACTGGAACACCTTTGAGATGATCCGCGCGTTTGGCAACCGCGGCGAGAAGGTCCCGGGCCTCAACGCCAACACCGACGGCGCCTACGCCATTGGTACCGAGACCAACACCGAGGTCAATCTCTTCCAGATCCGTCAGGGCATGGACCCCGAGATCGCGACCATTCAGTGGGAGATGCTCTCCAACGCCGAATTCTCCGTCGCCATCCCCTTCTACTCCGCACTGCTCACCGAGGTCAGCCCCTACTTCAGCGATCAGGATGTCTCCTTCGATCACTGCGAAGAGGAAGACGTCGTGAACAACGAGGAGCCCAAGAACTCCATCAACTACGTCCTCATGGACATCAACACGCTCGCCTATGAGAACCGCGACCACTGCGCCACCGGCGTCCGCGCCTATCTCGACGCCCTGCAGAAGGAACTCATCGAGCAGAACCTGACCGTCGACGAGGCCATGCAGGCCGAAGAAGGCACCGAGGCCCGTACCGCCCTGGCCAACAAGGCCGGCAAGGCTGCAACCAAGAACACCTATGTTAAGTGCAAGGCCATGCTCGAGGAGATGCGCGACTACCTCAAGGAGGGCGATTTCTCCGAGGAGTTCGTCCCGAGTGACTACGATGCTGACAACGACTGCCTGGTCGAGTCCATCACCTACGCCGACGAGGCCCTTTCCGATGAGGACGTGGCCGAGCCCGAGGCCGAAGAGGAAGAGGCCGCCGAGGAGAAGTCCGAGGGCAACAACATGGCCGCCATGGCCGTTGGCGCCGTCGTCATCATCGGTGTCTGCGCCTACGTGATCTATCGTCGCAAGAAGGCCTAAGACCCTCATGTCCTAGCTGAGCGGGCGGGGCACATGAGTCACCTCACCCGCTTAGCCCGCTCTTATTGACCGACGGGAAACCCGCCTGAAATCTTTTCAAAAAAGATTCCCCCGCACACACTTCGCTGTGCTATAGTGCAGCGCAACAGCAACTAGGTGCGACCGCGCCATGGCATCACGAAAGGAGTCACCAATATGAAGGACACGATGACGTCTCTCAACAACTGGTGGTGGCGTGATGCGAATACGATCGGTCGACAGTGAGTCCCTCACGCCTGTTTTTGCGCTCTAGGTGATTGGAAGGCCTCCGGTTTCGACCGGGGGCTTTTTTCTATCTCGAGCCCGATCGCATTCGCATCACGCGCCTCCGCTTTTCTCTTGCACTCCCATTCCGAAAGGATTTTCACCATGTCTCAGAACACCGCCGCCCAGCCCCGCACCGTCCAGACCGCCGACCGCGGCAAACTCGATGTCCGCGCCCTCGTCCTGCTCGCCATCCTGCTCGCCGCCGGCTTCATCCTCAACTTTACCGTCGGCAAGGCAATCTCGGGCATCTCGGGCGGCATGATCAGCCCCGAGTTCATCATCTCGGCCTTCTGCCTCACCATCCTGGTCGTTCGCCCCAACATCGGTCAGGCGCTCGTCATTGGCCTCATCTCGGCTGCCGTGATCCAGATCACCACCACTTCGCCCTTTGTCGATTTTGCCGCCGAAGGCATCGCCGCCATGCTCATGGCCGGCATCGTCAACGCCGCCGGCAAGAACGGTCAGGTCAAGCCCGCGATCGCCATTGTCGCAACCTTCCTGACCACCTTTGTCTCCGGCGTCATCTTCATGATCATCAAGATGGCCATGCTCGGCGTGGTAGGCGAGCTCGCCGCCGCCATGCTGCCCGTCGTCGCCATGACCGCCGTCTTTAACGCCATTCTGGTCGGCGCCCTCTACTTGCCCATCCAGAAGGCCCTGAAGCTCAACTAACCCGTTCGGCTTTATGAGCCACCCCATCTTGGCGTTCATTCGTCGCTCGCGTACCCAAGTACGCTTCGCTCCTCTTTCGCGCCAACCTGGAGCCCCTCGTAAAGCCGTCTCCGCACTCCACCAACAAAGACCATCCCAAACGACTAGCTTTTGGGGACGTTCTTAAACGACTAGTCATGTAAGAACGTCCCCAATGACTATGAAAGGTATCCATGGAAACGATCATCAACGTCGACGATGTCTCGTTCTCCTATGGCACGCAGACCGAGCAGGCGCTTAACCACATCTCGCTCAGCGTGAACAAGGGAGATTTCATCGGCATCATCGGGCCCTCGGGCGCCGGCAAGTCCACGCTTTCCGCCTGCCTGTCGGGCGCCGTGCCCCACCACTACACCGGCACGTTCTTTGGGTCCGTCATGGTTGACGGCCACGACACCTGCGAGGTCTCGTTGACCGACGTGTCGCAAATCGTCGGCAGCGTGCTGCAAGACATCGACACGCAGATGGTCGCCTCCGTGGTTGAGGATGAGATGCTCTTTGGCCTCGAGAACTTTGGCGTGCCGCACGACCAGATTGAGCAGCGCGTCACCGAAACCCTCGAGACCGTCGGCATCAGCGACCTGCGCGACCGCGAGATCGCCACCCTCTCGGGCGGACAGAAGCAAAAGGTAGCCATCGCTGCCATCCTCGCTATGCGTCCGCGCGTCTTGGTTCTCGACGAGCCCACGAGACTCCTGAGCAGCTCGTATGCCGTCTTCTGCTTGAAAAAAAAAAGTCCATGTTCGGCGCGGTGGGGGCCTTATTCGCCATTCTGCTGCCG
>URRN01000013.1 GCA_900550185.1 uncultured Collinsella sp. | reverse complement strand
CTGCGTGCCCGGCTGAAGCGCGAGGGACGTTCGGCTGCTTTTACGGGCAAGACTCCTGCAGATTTTGAGGCGTGGAAGATTGCGACCAGGACTCGTCTGTACGATGTTTTGGGCCTTTCGCTTATGGACCGCGTCCCGATTGAGATTCGTGAGCTCAGCCGCGTGCGGGTTGCCGGCGGCATCGTGCGCACCCATGCGATGCTGCAGGTGGAGCGCGACGTTTGGATGCCGTTCTACCTGCTCGAGCCGCAGTCGCCTAAGCTCGATGCGTGCGGCCGCAAGTGTTGCTATATCTGCCCGCATGGCCATCAGGGAGCGGGTGCTGCAAGCGTAGCCGGTGTTGCGGGCGTGCCGGCGGTCGATGATGCCGTGCGTAAGTTCAATTACGACTACGGTCTGCGTTTGGCACGCATGGGTTACGTGACCGTCTGCCCCGACGCACGCGGTTGGGGATACCGTCGTGACTGGAAGGGCCAGGGCGATGACGAGAACAGCTTTCTGCGCGGCACGTGCCTAAACCAGGCGCGCATGGCCGAGCCGCTGGGACTTACCGTTGCGGGTCTCAACGCCTGGGATAACATGCGTCTGATCGATTACCTAGAGGCGCGCGGCGACATTGCCATGGACGACCTGGGCTGTTTTGGCTTTTCGGGCGGCGGATACATGACGCTGTATCTGGCGGCGCTCGACCCACGCGTATGCAAGACGTTTGTCTCGGGCTACCTGTACGGTGTCGATGATTCGCTGCTGCACCTCAACGGCAATTGCAGCTGCAACTACACACCCGGACTTTGGCGCTTGCTCGACATGGGCGATATTGCCTCGCTTATTGCGCCACGCCCGCTGTTGGTGCAGAGCTGCGAAGAGGATCATCTGAACGGTTCGCGCGGGCTGAAAAATGTTGACGAGCAGCTCGAGATCGTGCGCGATGCCTACAAGTTACTGGGTCGCAGAGATGGCCTGCGGCACGAGGTGTGTCCGGGTGAACACCATCTGGGCGTGACACATCTTGCCGAGGATATCGAATGGCTCGATTCGCACGTTGCGGAATGCGCCCGTGCATAGCCCCTCGGCATGCTGCGAATGAACGGTACGTTCCTGTATGACCGCCGATGGGCGGATGAGGAGAAGATTATGGAAACGAAGAGTTTGAGTGAATCGACCATTTGCTGCTTTGGCGACTCAACGACCTGGGGCGACAACGGCTGCGGTGGGGGAGGCAACGACATCTCGTGGACCTCGCATTTGGGCGCGTTGCTGGGAGGCGCGGTCGTCGAGAACTTTGGCATCAAGGGTTCGCGTATCGCCATCAAGGCCGACCGTACCGATTCGTTTGTCGAGCGCCTTGACGGTATCGACGATGCGGCCGATATCTACATCGTCTTTGGCGGCGTCAACGACTTTAGCCGCAACGTGCCGCTTGGAGAGCTCGGCAGCACGGACGTGCATGAGTTCTATGGTGCACTCGATTACCTGATCCGTACCATCACGGCGCGCTCGCCTCGGGCAAAGCTCGTGTTTATGACGCCGTGCAAGACGAGCGGCAAGCACGAGAAGGATATCCCGGCAAGCGACGAGCTCAACCACCTGGGGTTGACGCAGGTCGCCTACGTGCGAGCGATGCTCGAGGTCTGCGACCGCTACTCCGTGCCGGTGATTGACCTGTATGCGCAAAGCGGTATCAGCCCGTTTTTGCCGGAGCACCGCGAGCTCTATATGCCGGACGGTCTGCATTACAGTCCTGCCGGCTATGAGCGCCTGGCGCATCGCATCGCCGCGGGTCTCACCGCCGTTTGCCGCTAAAAGTCTGCCGTTCGCGAGGAATATAGGGTTAACGTTCACCCTATATTCCTCGTTCGCGTTACACTAGGGGTAACGTTCACCTATCGTTTATGTCAGAGGGGACAGCAATGGGTTGCAATCAAATCCTGGACCGTTATATCGAGCAGTTGATCGAAACCTCTACGCCGCAGGCGCCGGCTTGGAATATCGAAAAGATTCGCGCCGGCAAGGAGAACACCTGGAACTATATTGACGGCTGCATGATCAAGGCGCTCATCGAACTGTACGAGATCACGGGTGAGCAGCGCTACCTGACTTTCGCCGATGACTACATCGATTTCTTTGTCCAGGACGACGGTACCATAAAGCATTACAACCCCGAGGAGTACAACCTCGATAACGTCAATGCGGGCAAGACCCTCTACAAGCTCTATGACCTGGTGGGCAAGCCCAAGTACCGTGCCGCCATGGACACCATCTACCGCCAGCTCGAGACCCAGCCGCGCACCAAAGAAGGCGTGTTCTGGCACAAGGCCGTCTATCCCAACCAGATTTGGCTCGATGGCATGTACATGGCGCAGCCGTTCTACATGCAGTACGAGCTGAGCTTCCACAACCGTCGTGCCTGCTCGGACAGCTTCCATATGTTCCAGGTCGTGCATGACCTGATGCGCAACCCCCTCAACGGTCTGTACTATCACGCTTACGACGCGAGCCGCAAACAGTTCTGGTGCGACCCGGTCACCGGCCTTTCGGCTAACTTCTGGCTGCGCGCCGAGGGCTGGTTTGCCATGGCGCTCATCGACACCTGGGAGCTTATGCCGCCTTCGATGTCGGCCGAGAAGGACGAGATTCGCAAGATGTTCCACGACCTGATCGATGCCATGCTGCCGTATCAGGACGAGAAGACCGGCATGTGGCATCAGGTCATCAACCTGCCCAATATCGCCCCCAACTACCTGGAGGAGTCTGGTAGCGCGATTTTTGCCAATGCCATCATGAAGGGCGTGCGTCTAGGCGTGCTGGGCGAGCGTTACTACCAGTACGGCCGTCGCGCCTTCGACGGCATCTGCGAGACCTGCCTGTCCGAGCATGATGGGCAGCTGGCGCTCGACAACATCTGCCTGGTTGCGGGCTTGGGAAACACCGCGCACCGCGAGGGCACGTTTGATTACTACATGAGCGAGCCCGTGGTCAAAAATGATGCAAAGGGTGTGGCGCCGCTGGTGCTTGCCTATATCGAGACCATGCATCACGACAAGCTGGCCGGTAAGCGCGATCCGCTCGCCCCCTCGGGCGTGTGCTCCATTGAGGACCCGTTTGGCGGATACACCCCGGGCATCAACGCTCATAAGGGATGTGAATAACGTGGGGGCTATTACTCCGGGTGTACGTTTGCACGACCTTCCGCAGGGGACCGTCGAGGAACGCATTCGCATGGCGGGAGAGCTGGGCTTTTCGTGCATTCAGCTGCCGAGCAAGGTGCTCTACGCATCGATGGGGATCGATCGAGGCGGCCTGACCCGCGAGCTTGCCGACCATTTGCGTGCGGTGCTCGACGAGGCGGGCGTTTCGGTCGCCGTGCTCGGCTGCTATAAGAATTTGGCGACGCCCGATCGCCAACAGCTCATGGATAACTTTGCCGAGTACGAGGCATGCTTGAACTTTGCCCAGATGCTCGGCGGATGCCCGGTTGGCACCGAGACCGGTCGCCCCAATGCGCAGAACCGCGTTGCGGACGACCGCATGACCGATGAGGCACTCGAGGCTTTTGTGGACGGGCTTGCGTATGTCTGCGAGCGTGCCGAGGCCATGGGCGGTCAGGTTCTAATTGAGCCCGGTTGGAACGAGACGGTCAACACGCCAGATCGCTGCCGTGAGGTGCTGGAGCGCGTCTCGAGCCCGTCGCTCGGCGTGATCTATGACCCAGTGTCGCTGCTGCACCCCAGCGTCGTTGACGAAGCGCAGGAAATCACCGCGCGCATGCTCTATTTATGCGGCAGCAAGATCCGCGTGCTGCACGCCAAGGATTTTGGGGTCGTTGATAACGAGGACGAAGCCGGTTGGTGCGACGGTACGGGTTCACGCCTGGTGTGTCATGGCGTGGGCGAGACGGGCCGCTATGACTTTGAGCCCGTAGTGGCCTGGGCGGCTGCCGCCTGCCCTGGGATTCCCTGCGTGGTCGAGAACAGTGTGCCGGCGACGGCGGCTGACTGCCTGGCGACACTCGAGCACATGTCCGCTCGCTGCGGGGCTTCGCATCGCGAGTTATAGCATTGGCTTTTGCTGTGTCGGCAGATTGAGATTACCTGTATGGGGGCGGCGGTGAAGGGTCTTTATCGTCGCCCCCATTGGATTGCATTAAAAAGGGGAGTTGCGTGGCTATCCACATTGTCGAAGAGGCGAATCGTTGCCTAGGTTGTAAAAGGGCGTTCTGTCAGATTAAGGGCTGCCCGGTTCAGACGCCTATTCCGCAGGTCATCGACCTGTTCAAACAGCGTCGTCTAGAAGAGGCGGGCGAGCTGCTGTTCCAGAACAATCCCATGAGCGCGGTCTGCTCCGTGGTGTGCAACCATTCGGGCCAGTGCGAGGGTGCTTGCATCCAGGGCCGCAAGGGCACACCCGTGCATTTCTCGAGCATCGAGAACTATATCTCGACAGCGTATTTGGATCGTAAGGAGTGGACGTCTGCGCCGTCGTGCGGCAAACAGGTTGCTGTGGTCGGTTCCGGTCCCGCCGGTATTACCGTGGCCATTAAGATGGCCCAGCTAGGCTGTGCCGTCACGGTATTTGAACAGCGCCCCGAGATCGGCGGTGTGCTGGAATACGGTATCCCCGAGTTCCGCCTGCCCCGTGCGCTCGTGCAAAAGTACCGTCATGTGATGTGCTCGCTTGGCGTGCGCGTGCGCCCCTCGACCACCATCGGTGGCGCGCTGCATATCGACGACCTGCTGCGCGACGGCTACGATGCGGTCTTTGTTGGTACCGGTACCTGGCGTGCCCGCAAACTGGGCATTCCCGGCGAGTCGCGCGGCAACGTGCTGTTTGGTATCGATTACCTGGTCGATCCCTCGAGCGTGGCGATCGGGCAGAACGTGGCGGTCATCGGTGCCGGTAATGTGGCCATGGATGTTGCCCGCACGGCCCTGCGCTCGGGTGCCCGCAAGGTCACTGTGTATGCCCGTTCGCGCCACATCTCTGCGATTGACGACGAGGTCGAGTTGACCGAGCTTGACGGTGCCGAGATTGTGCGCGGCAAGGCGATCTGCGCCATCGATGATAACGGTCCGGTGTTCGAGACGGCTATCTTTGACGAGGACAACAACGTGGTGGGCTACGAGGAAGAGCTCGACCACGTGTCCGCCGACACGGTTGTGATTGCGGCGTCTCAGGTGCCCAAGGACAAGCTCGTGCTTACAACGGGCGGTCTGGAGACCGACCATCGCGGCCTGCTTTCGGTCGACGAGCGCGGCATGACCACCGTGCCTGGCGTCTTTGCCGCCGGCGACGTGGTCAACGGCCCGCTCACCGTGGTCCACGCCGTAGCTGGCGCCAAGCTCGCTGTCGAAGGCATGACCAGCTACCTGGGTCTCTAACACATCCCATCCATCAGTTGCGGTGAAATACGGACTGTTTTGGCTGTCAAAGGCCTTATCTACTCCGTATTCCACCGCAACTTTTTGTTGGGCGGGCTAGAGACGCTGCATGCGGTACCCGACACCCATGTGCGTCTGAATCATCTTGGGGTGAGAGGGGTCTGCCTCGATCTTCTTGCGCAGGGTGCGCATGAACACGCGCAGGCTCGCCAGATCGCTGTCCCAGCTCGTGCCCCATATCTCGCGGGTGATGAAGGTGTGGGTGAGCACCTTGTCGACGTTTTTCGCCAGAAGGACGAGCAATTTATACTCGGTTGGGGTGAGCGAGAGCTCGCGTCCGTCTTTCGTAGCGTATCCCGCGGCGTAGTCGATATGCAGCGGACCGTTGTCGAACGTGCTCGCTTCTGTCGACTCGCTCGACGCCATCGAGGAGCGCCTCAAATTCGCGCGGACGCGCGCGAGCAACTCATCCACAGAAAAGGGCTTGGTGAGGTAGTCGTCTGCCCCTGCGTCAAGTGCTGCAATCTTGTCGGAATCTTCGGTGCGCGCCGAAATGACGATAATGGGGACTGCCGACCAGCTTCGGATCTTCGTGATGACCTCGATGCCGTCAATGTCGGGAAGGCCTAGGTCGAGCATGATGAGGCTGGGACCGTGCGACACCGCATCCATGATGGCGGCCTGGCCGTTGCAAACCTTGCTCACGACATAGCCGTGGAGGTCAAGCGCGGTCGAAACGAGGTTTTGAACGGTCAGGTCATCTTCGACCAGAAGGATGCGTGGCTTAGCGGCATTATTCATGAATCTCGATCTCCTCGGCGGGCAGGGTAAAACGGAAGACGGCCCCATGGGGGTGGTTGTCGCGAACTTCGATGACGCCGCCATGCGCCTCCACGATGGAGCGGCAGAGCGACAGCCCAAGGCCGATGCTTCGACGCGAATCCACGGGCCGCGTATTGCTTGAGGTGAAGAAGCGCTCAAAGATATGAGGCTTGTCACAGTCTGCTACACCCGGCCCATCGTCTGCGACGTCCACCACGATGAACTCACCCTCGCGACGTGCGCTGATGGTGACAGTCGAGTCCTCGGGCGTGTATTTGAAGGCGTTCATGATGAGATTCGTAAGCACCTGCATGATGAGATGGACGTCGATGCGTACCAGCAGGATGTCGTCAGTGTGCTCGATGGTGACGGCACGTCCATGCGATGCTTGGGCGACATGGCTGAGGGCGGCCTCGATGACCTCGTCGATGAGCTCGGATGTTAAGTTGAGGCGAATGGTGCCGTCCTCGACGCGTGTGATGGCGAGGAGGTTTTCCACGGTATCGATAAGCCAGAGGGAGTCGTCGTAGATGGCATCGGCAAGATCGCAGCGTTGTTCGAGGCTGAGCTTCTCGTCGCTCTTCCGAAGGATTGCCGCAGATCCGGATATAGCCGTGAGGGGTGTCCTCAAATCGTGGCCGATGGAGCGCAAAAGGTTGGCGCGCAGCTGCTCGTTTTTCGCCAAGACCGCAGCCTCTTCGCGCTCTTGCGCCGCCTGGTCGCTTTCGAGCGCCAAGGCGCATTCACCTACGATAGATAGGACGATCGAATGCTCGAAGGCTTCGATCTCGTGCCCCTCCAGGGCGATGCCGATGACACCGAATACCTTGTCGCCGGTGCGAACCGCGAGGTAGAGACAGTGCGCCTCAGGCAGGGTCCGCGTGCTTGCGCCCGCGCGCTTGTTGTTGGTGTAGGTCCAGGTTGCAACGGCGCGCTCGTAGTCGGTGAGCAGCGACGCGGATCGGTTTTCGGTGCCAGCGGACTCATAGAGCGCCTTGCCGAGCGTGCCATGTTCAGCGGCATAGAAGACCACGTCGAGTTTTAGCAGTTTGATGAGTTGGTTCATGGTGACGCGGGCGCACTCCTCCGCGCTATGGGCTTGCTGCAAGAGCTGGTTCGTTTCGAGGAGTACGCGCGTTTTGAATGCGTTCTCGGCGGAGGTACGGGCGTTGTCGGCGATGCGCGCAGTTAACTCGCCGGCGACCATAGCGGTAGCGAACATGATGCCGAACGTGACCAGATAGCTTCGGTCGTAGCTGGCGAGCGAAAACAGAGGCGTGACGAAGCAGAAGTTGTAAAGCACTACAGAGAGCACGCTCGATACGATCGTGCAGATACGCCCCGTCGTGGTGACGGCGGTCAGCAGGGCCGTGAGGATATAGAGGGATATGATGCTGGAATCGGCAAATCCCAGATGGCGGAAAGCCGTGCCGATCGCCGTGGCGGCAAGAGAGAGAGCCAGCGTGCGAAGCACGTTTCGGCTGCTGGGCGGCTGCAGGGCGAGCGCATGGCGGCGTCCTTTGGGTCGGGAGGGCGGAGTCGACTGTTCTGGAATGATGTAAATGTCGAGGTTCGGGGCGAATGTTATGAGCTGTTCTACGAGAGACTTACGGCCGAAGAGGGCCTGACGGACGCTGCTGCGCTCGCCCGTGCGCCCCATGACGATCTTCGAAATACCCGACAGGCGTGCGAACTCGGAGATCTGAAACGCGATGTCGTCGCCATAGACGGTTTCCATATGTGCTCCGAGCTGCTCGGCTAGGGCGATATTGGCTGCAAGCTTGGCGCGCTCATTATCGCTCATGGCTTGCGTGCGTGGGCTCTCTACGAACAGGGCGACGAGCTCGCTGTGAAACGCTTTCGCCATGCGTGCGGCGGCACGGACAATGCGGGGATTGGTCGGCGCCGGGGAGACACAGACTAAGATACGCTCCCTGGTGTAGTAGTCACGGTTTCCCAGCACGCGTGCGGCGTCTGTGAGGCGGCCGGTGCGATCGGCGCAGCGGCGCAGCGCGATTTCTCGGAGTGCGGTGAGGTTCTCGACGGTAAAAAAATGCTGTTGCGCTCGGTCGGCTTGTGCGGGACGGTAGACGAGGCCGGCGCGAAGGCGCTCAAGTAGGTCTTCGGGCTCTATGTCGACGAGCTCGACCTGGTCGGCATCATCGAAGATACGGTCGGGGATTCGTTCGCTCACGACAACGCCGGTGATGGATGCAACCATGTCGTTTAGGCTCTCGATATGCTGAACGTTCACGGTCGTATAGACGTCGATGCCCGCATGTAGAAGTTCCTCGACGTCTCGATAGCGTTTGTCGTGGCGAGACCCCGGCGCATTCGTATGGGCGAGCTCGTCGACAAGGATGAGCTGAGGGGCGCGTTCGATAGCCGCATCTAGATCGAACTCGCTGAGCACAATGTCGTTGTGCTCGATGAGTTTACAGGGTACGTTCTCAAGCCCTTGTGCAAGATGGGCAGTTGCCGGACGTTCGTGCGGCTCGATGTATCCCGCGACGACGTCGACACCTCGCCGCTTGGCGGCGTGGGCGGCTTGAAGCATCGCATAGGTTTTGCCTGCGCCAGCAGCGTAGCCAAAGAAAATCTTGAGGTGTCCCCGGCTGGTTCGAGCGTCATCGGCGACCTCGTCTTTCTCAATTGCCTTGAGGATGAGGTCTGGATTGACGCGAGTGTCCGATGCGTCGCGCTGCATAGCGTAGCCTTTCTGAAGCGTTGTCCATGCGTGCATACGCGGTGAGGAAGCCACTGTATGCTCGCGAAGGTCGAGTATAGGCGCACTGCAGCCGCAATAGTGCTTTCTACCTGCATCTTTACGGCATCTTAAGGACGTGAGCCCCGGCCCTCATGCCTCTTTAATCCCTAGAAGCGTTTACTGTCCCCAGACGCTTGCGAGAACAGGCGTCCGAGACATCGGACCGCGCGTGAAAGGGGCGGTAAATGGACATCCTCATTCCCATCATCGGAGTCGTTTGCATTGGACTCTTTATCTATTACATCTACATTCTGATGAGGAGTGATTCGTAAACTATGGACGCTGCAATTCAGTACATCTTGTACTTTGCCGTGCTCGTCGTCCTGGCCGTTCCGCTCGGTCGGTTCATGGCCCATATCATGGATGGTGAGCATACGTTTCTGTCACCTGTGATTGCTCCTGTGGAGCGTGGCGTCTATCGTCTGCTTCGCATCGACGCGGCAGAACAGATGGGGTGTAGGCGCTATCTGGCGAGCGTGCTGGTCTTTTCGGGGATCGGCCTCGTGGCTCTTGTGGCACTCCAGGTGCTTCAGTCCTTCTTGCCAGGCAATCCCCAGCACCTGCCGGGTGTGTCATGGGACTTGTCGTTCAATACGGCTGTTTCTTTCATAACCAACACTAACTGGCAATCCTATTCCGGTGAGACCACCCTGTCCTACTTTGTGCAGTTCATGGGCCTCACCGTGCAAAACTTCTTGTCCGCCGGCACCGGTATTGCGGTCATGTTCGCGCTCATCCGCGGTTTCCGTCAGGTCAAGGAGCAGGGTTTGGGTTCCTTCTGGGTTGACCTCACCCGCACCGTTTTGTATGTGCTCATCCCGCTGAACCTCGTGTTCGGCATCTGCCTGGCTGCCGGTGGCGTTATCTCCAATTTTCAGCCGGCTCAGAAGGCTGAGCTCGTAGAGCCCGTCGCTGTTCAGCCTAATGCAGACGGCGGCTGGAGCGTCATCGACGGCGCCCAGATCGAGGGCGACACGGTCAAGGTTGACGGCAAGGTTGTCGAGGGCGCCCGCGTGGTCACCGAGCAGTTTTTGCCCCAGGGTCCTGCGGCCAGCCAGGTTGCCATCAAACAGTCCGGCACCAACGGCGGCGGCTTCTTTGGCGCGAACTCTGCGCATCCGTATGAGAATCCCAATGCCATCACCAACATCATCGAGATGACCAGCTTGCTGCTGATTCCGGTCGCCTGCTGCTTCACCTTCGGCATCGGTGTCAAGAATGCCAGGCAGGGCAAGGCCATCTTCGCGGCGATGCTTATCCTGCTCGTGGTCTTTACCGGCATTATCGCCGTTAACGAGCATATGGGTACGCCGCAGCTGGCAGATGGTGACGCGGTTAACATCGAGATGACCGATGGCCAGGCGGGCGGCAACATGGAGGGCAAGGAGAGCCGCTTTGGCATCGCCTCCTCTTCCACCTGGTCCGCTTTCACGACGGCTGCTTCCAACGGCTCGGTCAACTCCATGCACGACTCCTACACCCCGCTCGGCGGGTTTGTCCAGATGCTCCAGATAGCGCTGGGCGAGGTGGTGTTCGGCGGCGTGGGCTGCGGCCTGTACGGCATGATCGGCTTCGCCATCCTCACGGTGTTTATCGCCGGCCTTATGGTCGGCCGCACGCCCGAGTTCCTGGGCAAGAAGATCGAGCCGACCGAGATGCGCTGGGCGGTGGTTCTGTGTCTCGCCACCCCGTTCGCCATTCTGGTGAGCTCCGCTATCGCCTGCATGGTGCCCGGTCTTGTCGACCAACTCAACAACGGCGGGGCGCATGGCTTCTCCGAGGTCCTGTACACCCTTACTTCGGCTGGCGGCAACAACGGCTCCTCATTTGCCGGCATGAACTGCAACATCCCGTGGATCAACGTGCTGCTGGGTATCGAGATGCTGTTCGCGCGGTTCCTGCCGATTGCGGGCACGCTCGCCATCGCAGGTTCGCTGGCCGGGAAGGGCAAGGTCGCCGAGGGCGCCGGTACGCTTTCCACCACCAATGCCATGTTCGTGTCCCTGCTGGTATTCGTCGTTCTGCTGATTGGCGCCCTGAGCTTCCTCCCGGCGTTGGCGCTTGGTCCCGTTGCCGAATTCTTCCAGATGGTTGCGTAAAGGAGTCGCAGATTTATGGCTATGCAAAAAGACATGATGAGCCGCGCGGTGCGCGATTCATTTGCCAAGCTTGACCCCCGTGTCCAGGTCCAAAACCCGGTCATGTTCTTGGTGTGGCTGTCGGCCGCCATGACCTCCATTCTGGCCATCGCCTCTATTTTTGGGGTACAGGACGCCGGCGTCCCCACATACTATGTGATCGCCATTGCCGTCATTCTCTGGCTGACCGACCTCTTTTCAAATTTTGCCGAGGCACTTGCCGAGGGCCGCGGTAAGGCGCAGGCAGACTCCCTGCGCGCGGCGAAAAAGGACGTCGAAGCC
The DNA here is from genome assembly GCA_900550185.1 of uncultured Collinsella sp. GTDB lineage: Bacteria > Actinomycetota > Coriobacteriia > Coriobacteriales > Coriobacteriaceae > Collinsella. The sequence continues at coordinate 8,719 of URRN01000013.1, read as the reverse complement.
CATCGCATCGAGTCCGTCGAGGATAAGGACCGCTTCACGGCCGTTCCCGGTACCGAGCTCTCACGCGGGGATCTGGTGGTCGTGCGCGCCGGCGAGCAGATTCCGGGAGACGGCGATGTCATCGAGGGTGCTGCCTCGGTTGATGAGTCGGCCATCACCGGCGAGTCTGCACCCGTGGTTCGCGAGGCTGGCGGCGACCGTTCTGCCGTCACTGGCGGCACCACCGTGCTTTCCGATTGGATTGTGGTGAAAATCACCAGCGAGCCTGGCCAGAGCTTCCTGGATAAGATGATCGCCATGGTTGAGGGCGCCGCCCGCAAGAAGACCCCCAACGAGGTCGCGCTCGAGATCTTTCTGGTTGCTCTGTCCGTCATCTTCATCCTCGTGACGCTCGCGCTGTACTGCTATTCGAGTTTCTCTGCAGGGCTCAACGGTATGGCGAACCCCACCGCTGTGACCACGCTCGTTGCCTTGCTCGTCTGTCTGGCGCCCACCACCATTGGTGCGCTGCTGTCCGCCATTGGCATCGCCGGCATGAGCCGACTGAACGAGGCCAACGTGCTGGCCATGTCCGGCCGCGCCATCGAGGCTGCCGGCGACGTCGACATCCTCATGCTCGATAAGACCGGTACCATCACCTTGGGCAACCGTCAGGCCGCTGAGTTCATTCCGGTCGACGGTGTCGATCCGGCGGAACTCGCCGATGCCGCGCAGCTGTCCTCTCTGGCGGATGAGACCCCCGAGGGCCGCTCCATCGTCGTGCTCGCCAAGGAGCAGTTCGGCCTGCGGGGCCGTACGCTCGAGGACAAGGGCATGGAGTTCATTCCCTTCACGGCGGCCACCCGCATGTCCGGCGTGAACTACGCCGACAGCGAGATTCGCAAGGGTGCGGCCGATTCCGTTCGCGCTTATGTGGAGGCTGCCGGAGGAGTGTTCTCGAAGGAGTGCGACGAGGCCGTCGAGCGCATTGCGAAGGTGGGCGGCACCCCGTTGGTCGTGGCAAAGGACCGACGTGTGCTGGGTGTCGTCTACCTTAAGGACATCATCAAGTCCGGCGTGAAGGAGAAGTTCGCCGATCTGCGCCGCATGGGCATCAAGACCATCATGGTGACGGGCGACAACCCACTCACCGCCGCGGCAATCGCCGCCGAGGCCGGCGTTGACGACTTCCTGGCCGAGGCCACCCCTGAGGGCAAGCTCGAGAAGATCCGCGAGTTCCAGCGCGAGGGTCACCTGGTCGCCATGACCGGCGATGGCACCAACGATGCGCCGGCGCTGGCGCAGGCGGATGTCGCCGTGGCCATGAACACCGGCACCCAGGCCGCCAAGGAGGCCGGCAACATGGTCGACCTCGACTCCAGCCCCACCAAGCTCATCGAGGTCGTGCGCATCGGCAAACAGTTGCTCATGACCCGCGGTTCGCTCACGACCTTTTCTGTTGCCAACGACATGGCGAAGTACTTCGCCATCATCCCGGCGCTGTTCTCTCCGATCTATCCGGGACTGGGCGCCCTCAACATCCTCGGTCTGGCAAGCCCGCTGTCCGCGGTTCTTTCGGCCATCATCTATAACGCGCTCGTTATCGTCGCGCTGATCCCGGCCGCGCTGAAGGGCGTTAAGTACCGCGAGGTCCCGTCCGGACAGCTGCTGATCCACAACCTGCTCGTGTGGGGTCTGGGCGGCATCGTGGTGCCGTTCGTATTCATCAAGATCATCGACATGCTGCTGACCCTGTTCGGCGTCGGCATGATGTAGACGGAGGTTTGTATGTTCAAAGGTATCGCATCGCGCGCACTTGGCGTGTTCGCGCTGTTTACCATCGTCTGCGGCCTGGGGTACACGCTCGTGGTGACCGGCGTCGTGCAGCTTGCGTTTCCGTACCAGGCGAACGGATCGCTTATTACGGTCGACGGCAAGGTTGTGGGTTCCGAGCTCATCGGCCAGAACTTCGATGACGAAGCCCACATGTGGGGTCGTATCCAGAACGTGTCAATTGTCGAAGGCGAAGACGGCGAGCTCATGGCGTATGGTGCCCCGTCCAACCTGTCCCCGGCGAGTGAGGAGTATCGGCAGCTGATAGATGCGCGCGTGAAGAAGATTCGCGCCGCCAATCCCGATGCCGATATGGACGCTGTGCCCGTCGACCTGGTGACGTGTTCGGGGTCCGGCCTCGACCCGGAGATCTCTCCGGATGCTGCCGAGTACCAGGTCCCGCGCCTTGCCAAAGCCACGGGCAAAAGTGAGGACGAGGTGCGCGACATCATCGCCGCGTGCACCAAGGGCCGTTTCCTCGGCGTGTTCGGCGAGCCCACGGTCAACGTGCTTAAGGTGAACCTTATGCTGGACGGCGTGCTGTAGGTGAAGGAGTGGCGGATGAGGGCGTGACTGACTGTCTGGGCCCTCAATCCCACCGCAACTTTTTGTGAGGGTCGGGATTGAAGGTGAGGAGTGCGAGCGAGTGCGGATACGGCGGATACTGATACGATAGGTACGTTAGCAACTGCCGCCGAGCGGCTCAAACGAAAGGAATTCCGCATGGAGTCCTCTGCCTATCCAATGCTCTTTAGCCCGATCAAGGTCGGTACGACCGAGGTCAAGAACCGCGTCTTTATGCCGCCGGTATCCACCAACCTGGCCGATCATGGCTATGTGACCGACGACTTGGTCGATCATTACCGTGCCCGCGCCAAGGGCGGCGTGGGCCTGATCATCACCGAGGTCGTGACGGTCGAGCCCACCTATACCTATCTGCCGGGTGACATGTGCTGCTACGACGACACGTTTATCCCCGGCTGGGAAAAGCTCGCCGCGGCCGTCCACGAGTATGGCTGCAAGATCATGCCGCAGCTCTTCCACCCCGCCTACATGGCCTTTAACATTCCGGGCACGCCGCGCCTGATCGCTCCGTCCTTTGTGGGTCCGTCCTATGCCCGCGAGGCGCCGCGCCCCATTACGGTGGATGAGATCCACGAGCTCACGCATCAGTTCGGTGACGCTGCCGTGCGTATGCAGAAGGCCGGTGTCGATGGCGTCGAGGTCCATGCGGCACACGCCCACGGCATGCTCGGCGGCTTTTTGACCCCGCTCTATAACAAGCGTACCGATGAGTACGGCGGCTCGCTCGACGCCCGTATGCGCTTCTTGCTCGAGGTTATCGCCGAGATTCGCGAGCGCTGCGGCAAGGACTTTATCATCGACGTCCGTATCTCGGGCGACGAGTACACCGATGGCGGCCTGACCCTCAACGACATGATCTACGTCTCGCGTCGCCTGGAGAAGGCCGGCGTCGACATGATTCATGTGTCGGGCGGCACCACCATCAAGCGCGGCTCTGCGATTCCCGCCGCCGGTACGCAGCAGGCCTCGCACGCCGCCTGCTCGCGCGAGATTAAAAAGCACGTCAACATTCCCGTCGCCACCGTCGGTCGCATTAACGAGGCCTGGATCGCCGAGGAGCTGATCGAGGACGGTGCCGCCGACATCTGCATGATGGGCCGCGCCAATCTGTGCGATGCCGAGTTCTGCAATAAGGCCGCTGCCGGCAACGCCGACGACATCCGCCCCTGCATCGGCTGCCTGCGCTGCCTGAACGGCATTATGTTCGGCAAGCGCATCTCCTGCACCGTCAACCCCGATGTTGAGCGCGACGAGGCCGGTTACGAGCCTGCCGCCGAGGCCAAGAACGTACTGGTTGTGGGCGCCGGTCCTGCGGGCATGGAGGCGGCGTTCATTGCCGCCAAGCGCGGTCACAACGTGGTGCTCGTGGATAAGCAGGACGAGCCGGGCGGCGAGATGCGTATCGCAGCCGTTCCGCCGGCAAAGCAGGAACTCACCCGCGTGATCAAGTATCAGTATCGTCGCCTGGCCGAGGCCGGCGTGAAGTGCGTATTTGGCACCGAGCTTACTGCCGAGGACATTCAGCGTGACTACGCCGGCTACGAGGTCGTCCTGGCCTATGGCGCCGAGCCCATCGCCCCGGCCTTCATGCAGGGATTTAAGCAGGTCATGACGGCTGACGACCTGTTGGGCGGCAAGGCTTTCCCGGGCAAGAAGATTGTCATCGTGGGCGGCGGCACCGTCGGTTGCGAGACGGCCGACTACCTGGCCCCGTTGGTCAACGATCTGTCGCCGGCCAATCGCGACGTCACCGTCATCGAGATGACCAAGACGCTCGCCGCCAACGAGGGCGGCGCCGGTCGCGCGGTGCTCATCACGCGCATGCTCTCCAAGGGCGTTCACGTGCTGACCGAGGCCAAGGTGACCGAGATTACCGAGGATGCCATCAGCTACGAAAAGGACGGCGAGATCCACACCATCGCCGATGCCGATACGCTGGTACTTGCCATGGGCTATCGTCCCAATACCAAGTTGGCCGACGACCTTGCTGCAGCCGGCGTTACCACCCACGTGTTGGGCGATGCCAACAAGTGCGGCAACATCCGCGACGCCATCGGCGATGGCTACAAGGTTGCTTGCGAGCTCTAGTCAACCCCTTGGTGCATGTGAGGCCTATCCCCGCGGCGTCAGTCGGTAGATAGCAAAAAGCGGCGGTCGTCCCGTACATGGGACGACCGCCGCTTGCGTTAGCTGCAATAGGTCGTGCGATTAGAGGCCCAGGATCTCCTTGACCTTGGCGATGATGGCCTCGTCGGTTGCGTTGGCAAAGAAGTACTCCTGGAAGTGTTCGCCGGCAAGTGCGCCCTTCACCAGGTCCTGATCGATCTCGCCCAGAACGTCGACGAGCGGACGCATAGTCACAGCGCGGACGCCGTCGAGGATCTTCTTGTTGCGCTGCTCGGGCTCAACACGCTCGGCAGGATAGCCGTTGCCCGAACCAAAGCCAAAGAGCTTCTCAAAGGTGTACTCGAGGTTGAGCTCCTGGCCCCAGCCGTTCTTGAGGGCGAAGGGCATGGCGACAGCGTTACCGTCGTTGACCTGGGCAAAGGTGTAGGCATCGAGCGGGTCGGCAACATGGCCGCACAGCACGCCGGGGAAGGAGTTGCAGGCGAGCATGGCGCCCTCGCCGGTGCCACAGCCGGTCACGACGTAGTCGGCAGCGCCGGAGTTGAGCAGCACGGCGGCCAGGATGCCGTTCTGCACATAGGTGAGGGGCTTGGAGTCGGCGTCGGCATACATGCCATAGTTAAAGACGGTGTGGCCCATGGGCTCGACAACCTTCTTAAGGGCAGCCTCGATCATAGGGTTCTTGGAGTTCTGAGAGTTTTCGTTGATCAGAGCGATTTTCATTGCGAATTACCTTCCTATTTCTAACTTGCGGTGGAATACGGACTGTTTTGCCTGATAGAAGCCAAAACCAATCCTTATCTCACCGCAACTCAAATGAAAAACGAGTGGATGAAACCTGATGTGGGCAGTTGCGGTGACGCTTATTGAGGCTGCTTTCCAATGTATGCGAGGATGCCGCCGTCGACGTAGAGGATGTGGCCGTTGACGAAGTTCGACGCGTCGGAAGCCAGGAACACGGCGGGGCCCTTCAGGTCCTCGGGCGTGCCCCAACGGGCGGCCGGCGTCTTGGCAATGATGAACTGGTCAAACGGGTGGCGGCTGCCGTCGGGCTGCGTCTCGCGCAGCGGTGCGGTTTGCGGCGTGGCGATGTAGCCGGGCCCAATGCCGTTGCACTGGATATTGGCCTCGCCAAACTCCGAGCAGATGTTCTTGGTGAGCATCTTCAGGCCGCCCTTGGCCGCGGCATAGCCGGCGATGGTCTCGCGGCCCAGCTCACTCATCATCGAGCAGATGTTGATGATCTTGCCGTGGCCCTTGGCGATCATGCCGGGCAGACAGGCCTTGGACACGATAAACGGTGCGTTGAGGTCAATATCGACGACACGACGGAAGTCCTCGGCGCTCATGTCGAGCATCGGGGTGCGCTGAATGACGCCGGCGTTGTTGACCAGGATATCGGGCGTGGTACCAAAGTCGGCCTCGATCTTGGCGATGAGCTCGGCGACGACGGCCTCGTCGGTGACGTCTGCCACGTAACCATGGGCCTCAAAGCCCAGCTCGCAGTAGTGCTTCTCGGCCTCGGCGACCTTGTCGGCGTGACGTGCGTTAAAGGCGATCTTGGCGCCGGCCTCTCCGAGCGCCTCGGCAATGGCCATGCCAATGCCATAGGTGGCGCCGGTTACCAGTGCGACCTTGCCGTCCAGACGGAAGCTGTCCATAAGATCAGACATAGCGATCCTTTCAAAAGAAACGTTCATCTATATAAGTCTTGCTTTTCATACAAGGTCAGTATAGGAGAAGAGGAGGATTTAAAAATCAGATTCTCCTAAAATCAGGTGAACGTTCACTTTTAAAAGGTAAACGGTGATCTCGCCCTTGCCGCGCGGACGTTTATTCGCTCTGTTCCTGCGTGCCCTCCGCAATCATGTTGCGGTTGTACACCAGATGCAGGTACATCGTGTCGTGCGCTGCGGTGGGATTGCGCGCGGCGATGGCGTCGGCCACGCCACGGTGGGTGCGGATGGTCTCCTCAACCAGCTTTTTGCCGGTCAAGTCAATAAACAGGGGGACAGACGCCTTGAGCACGCCCATTAGGCGGGGAACGACGAGGTTTCCGGAGCTCTCGGCAATGGCATTGTGGAACGCGGTGTCGGCGGCGGAGTAATCCTCACCGGCCTCGGCCAGGCGCTCGGATTCGTCGCAGAGCTCTTTGATACAGACGACCTGGTCGTTGGTTGCGTGCTCGGCTGCCATGCGTGCAATCTGCGGCTCGATCATAAAGCGCACCTCGAGTAGGTCGCGCGCCAGACGCTGCTTGTCGTCGATAAAGGTAAAGCCCAGCGGGTCGTCGGCAACGCCGGGGTTTGATGCCACATAGGTGCCCGAGCCCTGCTTAATACGCACGATGTTGCGCGACTGCAGCAGCTTCATGGCTTCGCGTACGGTGCTCCTGCCAGCACCCAGGCGCTCGACGAGCACAGCCTCCTTGGGCAGGCGGTCGCCTTGCTCAAGATGCTCATCCAGGATCAGTTGAATGATTTTCTCCGATATTTGCTCGGGGAGTCCCGATTCGGCGCGGGCCATAGCTATACCTTTCATTACAAAATTCATCTGAGCTATTTTAGCGCACCACGGATGCGATATTGGCCGCTGGATTTGAGTCGGGCGGCTTAGATATACCGTTCGCAGCGCAAATACGACCGTTTACCAAATACATCAGATGTATTTCGAACAAATTTCAAAATGAAACATCAGACCTTTCCAAAACACGCTATAGTCATCAGACGAATTCAAAAGGTCTGATGAATTGGAGGAAAGATGTCAGACCCAACGTTTATGGCCGACCCCACCAGGCTGGTCATCGCCGCTATCGTGGGCATCGCGCTGCTGCTTGCGCTCATCATTAAGTTCAAGCTGCATCCTGTGCTTTCGATGATGGTCTCGGCGCTCGCGATCGGCATCGGCGCCGGTATGCCGCTCGACCTGGTGGCGGACACTGTCACCAAGGGCGTGGGAACCACGCTGCAAAACATCGCCCTGCTCATTGGCCTCGGCTCGATGTTTGGCCAGATTCTTGAGGAGAGCGGCGGCGCCAAGAAGATTGCCCAGACCTTCATCGATACCTTTGGGCAGGGTCATTCCAGCTGGGCGCTAGGCATTACCGGTTTGGTCATCGGCACCACGGTGTTCTTTGAGGCCGGCGTGGTCGTTTTGATCCCGCTTGCCTTTAGTGTGGCGTCGCAGACCAAGAAGTCGACCCTCTACTACGGCATCGCCCTGCTCGCGGGACTGGCGGCTGGCTATGCGTTCGTGCCGCCTTCGGCCGGTTCGGTCCTGGTTGCCGGCACGCTCGGTGTCGACCTGGGCACTATGATCCTCGTCGGTATCCCCACCGCCTTCATCGCCATGGCGGTAGCCGGCGTCGTGTGGGGCCGCAACGTGGGCGGCCGCATCTTTACGGACGTTCCCGAGCATTTCACTTCCGCCGAGGGGGCAAGTGACGACAAGGAGCTTCCCTCCTTTGGCATGGTCCTCGCGATCGTGCTCACGCCGCTTTGCCTAATTCTGCTTGGCACGCTGTCTTCTTACATCTCCATGCCCGAGCAGGTCGCCTCGATCCTTGCCTTCCTGGGCAAGCCGTTCGTCGCTTTGACGCTCGCCACGCTCGTTGCGATGTATCTGCTGGGCGCGCGGCGCGGCTACTCCGGCGCCGAGCTCAAGGCCCTGCTCGACCGTTCGCTTAAGCCCGTCGGCATGATCTTGCTGGTCATTGCCTGCGGCGGTGTGATCCGCTGGATGCTGCAGGACTGCGGCCTGGGCCAGGTTATCGGCCCCGTGCTCGAGGCCTCTCCGCTGCCCCTGGTGGTCGTCGCCTTCTTGATTGCCGTCATGGTGCGTGCCTCGGTCGGTAGCTCCATCGTCGCCATGACCATGGCATCGGGCATTATGGCCGCCATGCCCGCGGTCGCCGGCGCTTCGGTGCTCATGCGTGCCGCCATCTGCCTTGCCATCTGCGGCGGCGCCACGGCTCTCTCGCACGTCAACGATGCCGGTTTCTGGATGTGCTCTTCGTTCCTCGAGATTGACGAGAAGACCACCCTCAAGTCCTGGACCGTTATGGAGACGCTCATCGGCCTTTCGGGTCTCGCCTGCGCCCTGGTGATCTCGTTCTTCGCCTAGTCGGGCATCTTTTGCCGAGCACATCGCTCGGCAACCACCTACATCAGATTTAATCACCAACGATTGGTACAAC
>URRN01000012.1 GCA_900550185.1 uncultured Collinsella sp. | reverse complement strand
CCAAAGTAGCTACGGCTGAGCGCCTGCACGCCGCCCTGGAACAGGCCGACCATAATGGCAAGCACCCAGAACTCAAAGGCGGTCTTTAGGAAGAACGCGGCGAACAGCACAATGCCCATGTAGGCGGCGACCGCCACCAGGATCATGTTGAGCGTGCCCACGCGTCCGGCGAGCTTGCCGTAGATGATGGCGGACGGAAAGGCCACGAACTGCGTAACGAGCAGCGCCAGGACCAACTGGGTCGAATCAATGCCCAAGGCCGATCCGTAGCTGGTTGCCATGGAAATGACCGTGTGCACACCGTCGATATAGAAGAAGAACGCGATCATGTAGACCAGCACGGTCTTGTTGTGGGCGATCTCGCGCATGGTGTGTCCGACCTCGGAGAACACACCGCCAACGATGTGGCCGATGGTGTCCTCGGGACCGCGCTCGCGACCATACTTTTGCTTATAGGTGTGAATGAGCGGCAGGGTAAAGATGAGCCACCAGGCACCAGTGATGATAAAAGACAGACGCGTTGCCAGCATGGTGGGGACGCCAAGAGCGGGGCCACCCATGATGAGCGCCAGGCAGATGACGAACGGCACGGTGGAACCGATGTAGCCCCAGGCATAACCCGAGCTGGACACGGCGTCCATGCGCTCGTCGGTGGTAACGTCGGGCAGCATGGCGTCGTAGAACGTCATAGAAGAGTTAAGGCCGATGGTGCACAGCACGTACACGGTCAAAAATGCCATGGCGGACATTGGGATAGCCTGCGCCAGGCAAAGAACCAGGCCCGTGAGGAAAAAGCCCAAGAAGAACTTGATTTTGTTGCCAGCGTAGTCGGCAAGTGCGCCCAGAATGGGCATGAGCATTGCGATGACCAGCGAGGCGATCGTCTGTGCATTGCCCCAGGCGACCACCAGGTCGGCCGAGGAAGCGCCGGTATTGATGGCGTTAAAGTAAATGGGCACCACCGAGGTATTGAGCAGCACGAGGGCCGAATTGCCCACATCATACATAACCCAGTTACGCTCGAGCTTGGTGTATTTCATGGACAGGGACCCTTCGTATTCGCCCGATATGCAGTTAGTTCATCGTACCCCAATTGTCCAGAACCGCCGGTAAGGATTCGGCAAAGGGGCACGCACGGGCCCTATTCCTCGCGGTCGAACTCCTCATCGGCTTCGAGCACGCGACCGCTGTAGTTGATGTGGCCGGTCACGGCATCCATGTCACCGGTCTCGATAAAACGTGCGACCGTGCACTCGTAATCGACCAGCGCGCGATCAAAGACCTCGGGGAAACTCTCGTTCGAGACCTCGTCGGTAAAGGGATTCTTCCATGTCAGATGGCCCAGGTTACCGGTGCGCTCGGGCAACTCCGTCGTCACGCGATGAGCAAGGCCGTCGAGCAGCGAGTAATCGTGCACCAAGCCCTCAACCAGCGAGATCGCGCGCGTCTTTGCGGAGCCGGCCGGCTCAATCGCGCGGTAAAGTCGCTGCATATTGGCAACGGCAGCACCGTACTCCCCCGCCGGAATGTCAATGCCGTACACGCGTCCGGCAACATAGCTCATCAGCACGCCGGCCACGCGATTGATGCGATCAGTGGTGACGATCTCGCCCGCCGGCGGGTAATCGTCAACCGTAGCGCCATCGCGTTTAAGCTGCAGCATCAGCACATCCAGGTCGCTCTCGATCACGGCATGGACCTGACTGCTCGAATCCTCAAGCTCTGAATCGGACTCGACAATGCCAAACTGCTGCTCATAGACAAAGGGATGAGCGTTGCGGTCGAGCACGTAATGAGACAGCAGGCCCAGCGCAAAGGCACGACCCAAGCTGGCGTCGCGCGGCAGCAGATGCGACACGCCGTCGCGCAGGCACGCAAACTGACGAGACATGCGCGACCGATGCATGACCTGCGCCAGCAGCGTGCAGTCGGAAACACGCGGTGTCAGAATGTGAAAGAAAAACGGGTCGGGGCCTTGGTTGCCCAAGATAAAGGCAATGCGCTCTTCATCGGACGTGATGACGCCCTGTGGAAGACGGTCGATGCTTTCCTCGCCAAACAGATGATGGGTGATAAGCGCGGGCATAATGATCCTTTCGATTTCATTCGATGCCACCCATTATGCCCACCGCGCGCCCATGCCAAACCTGCGATGGTAAACGACGGCACGCAGACCGTCTACGCAAGCCCCAAGTGTGCTTTAACCTCGGCAGCGCGACGGCGGGACACGGGCACCGTCGAGGTTACGCGATCGAGTCTGAGCTCCATAAGACCCGTGGAACCGATCTCGACATTGTGCACGTCTTCCAAATTGACCAGATAGCTGCGATGAACGCGAATAAAGCCCTCGGAGACCAAGCGACGCTCGAGCGAAGAGATCGACTCATTGATCAGGTACGTTCCCTCGGCGCAGATGGCGTTGCAAAAATCGGCACGCGCCTCAAAGTAGCAGACGTCTGCGGCGGGAATGAACACCTTTTTGCCCCCGCGGTCCACCGTCAGACGCAAAGGCTGGCGCGGAGCGTGGGCAACACGACGGGCACCCAAGGCTGCCTCGATCTTGTCGAGTGCCTTTGACAGGCGTGCGTCCTCGACCGGCTTGACGACATAGTCGACCGCATCGAGGTTATACGCATCGGCGGCAAATTCGGCAAACGCCGTCACAAACACAACCACCGGCGGCGTCTTTAGGTTCTGCAGCGTCTCGGCAAGCTCAATTCCCGAGCGACCGGGCATGGTAATGTCTAAAAACAACACGTCGGGCTTGTTCGACAGAATCGACTCCACGGCTTCGGTGACATTGCCCGCCTCGGCAATCTGACCCACACGCGTATCCTTTTCCAACAGATAGCGTAGCTCAGCCCTAATGGGAGGCTCGTCATCAACCACCAAGATGTTCCAGCCTTCGGACATATGTGCTTCCCCTCTTTTTCTCTCAATCCAACCGCGTGCTACGCCGTCAACGGCGCAGGCTCATGCGGCTCGCCGTTCAGCTCGACGATGACCTGCGTTCCCACGCCCTCCTGGGACTTCACGCGCATGCCGGAATCTTCTCCGTAAAAGAAATGGATGCGCTGAAGCACGTTGAAGAGCGCCAGGCCGCAACCTCGCTTGACGGAGCCGTCGGCGGTAATGCTCTCGGGCTCCTCCAGGCGATGTTGCTCAAACAGATGCGCGCAGACCTCTTCGCTCATACCGATGCCATCGTCCTCGACGATGATCTCCAAACCGTCATCGGTCTCGAAAGCCCTAACATGAATAGAAAGCGGCTCGGTCTCGCGCTGCGCATGCTTGATGCAGTTTTCGAGCAACGGCTGCAAGATAAACGGCGGCACCATGCAATCGCGCACCTCAAAGTCGATATCGACCGAGACGCGCAGACGGCCGTCGCCATAACGAGCCTGCATAAGATTGATATAGCGAGTGCCCTGTTCCACCTCGTGCTCGAGCGTTGTGAGGGTATCGGAATCAGAAAGCGTCTGACGGTAGTAGTTGGAGAAGTCGATCAGCAGCGACCTGGCCTTGTCCGGCTCGGTACGCACGAGCGACACGATGGTGCTGATGGTGTTAAACAGAAAATGAGGATCGACCTGCGATTGCAAGGCGCGCAGCTCCACGCGGGCCGTAAGCTCGTCCTGGCGCTCAAGCTCAAAGCTCGCAAGCTGCGTGGAAATGAGGTCGGCAAAGCCCGAGGCAAGCGCCGTCTGGCGCATATCGATGCTGCTCAGACGGGGATAATACAGCTCGAGCGTGCCCACGCAATGCCCGCGCACGGTAAGCGGCGCGACAATACCGGCGCGCAGGCGCGGAAAGTAGCCACCCGTCTCGGTCGAGGCATCGCGCGAGAACACGCTTTGCTCACCGCTGTTGATCACGTTGAGCGTAGTCCGCAGTACCACCGGGGTGCCCGCGGGGCATTTTGCCGAGTCCTCGCCCCAGCTCGCCAACACCTGCCTGCCGTCGGTAAAGCAGATGGCAGAGGCGATAGTTTCGGACAGGATGATCTTAGAGGCGCCTAGGGCAGCTTCGGGCGTAAGGCCGCGCGACGTGTAGGCGAATATTTTTGAAGCGATGGCGAGCGTGCGGTCGGTTGCGCTCGATGTGAGGTCGTCGGGAACGACAAAGACGTACGAGAAGAAGAAGCACAGCATGACCAAGCCGGCAATGACGACAACGGCCGGAACGGGATTGGGATTATCGGTTAGATCCCAGATGAGTAGCAGGATAAGCAGTGGAACGACAATACCGAGCAAGATGGCTTGAACCACATGCTGAGCGGTACGAAAGACCTTGGTAGAGTTGTAGCTCTTGCCCAGAATCAGCCTATTGAGATCCACTGTCATCTCCTTCTTACTGACGCACCCCATAGCAATAAAGAGGGCCGCAAGCGACCCTCTCCATTGCATTATGCAATCAAATACTGTGTTTTACATCAAGCCATCGATGAACGGTAGCTTAGGCGCTGTACTTGTTTGCCTCGCCGAAGGTGCCGCCCTCGACAATCCAGCCGTCCTTCATGATGACGTCCATGTTGTCGGTGTTGAGCACGTGGATGTCGGCGGCGACGTCACCGTTGACGACCAGCAGGTCGGCGCACTTGCCGGCCTCGATGGAACCGGTCTCGTCCTCGATGTGGCACATCTTGGCACCGTTGAGGGTGGCACAGGTGATGGTCTCGACCGGGGTGAAGCCGATCTTGTCGACGAACTCGTACATCTCCTCGATGGAGCAGGTGCCGTACGGGGTGACGAAGGAGAAGGAGTCGGAGCCGATCGTCATGACGACGCCGCGCTTCTTGGCCTCGCGCAGGCAGTCGTAGTTGCGCTGCAGCTCCTTCTCGACCAGAGTGCCCTCGTACTTGTCGTGCAGCTCGGGAACGTAGACGGGCGGATAGGTGGCGTACCAGGTGGGCAGGAAGGCGATCGTCGGAGTGAAGAAGGTGCCCTGCTCGGCCATGAGGTCCATGGTGCGCTCATCGATATCGAAGCCGTGAATCAGCTGCTCGCAGCCAAAGCGAACGGAATCGTAGGCAGCGGCGTGGTTGTTGTAGCAGTGGCTCCACACGGGGATGCCGACCATCTTGGCCTCTTCGACCACGGCCTGAATCTCCTCGGAGCAGTAGTGCTGGTCGCGGCCGGAGTCCCAGCGCCAGATGCCGCCACCGGTAGCCCAGATCTTGATGGCATCGGGGTTCTCGCGCAGGCGACGACGGACGGCCTTGCGCAGATCCCAAGGACCGTCGACCTGATCGCCCCAGGGGTGCGATTCCTTGTTGAGCTCCTGGCTGCAGTGGTGGGAGTCGCCGTGGCCGGCAACGCGGCAGAAGCCAAGGCCGGTGGCCAGAACGCGCGGGCCCTTGAAGACGCCCTTGTCGATGCAGTCACGGATCTGGATACCAAAGCGGCCGATCTCGCAGACGGTGGTGAGGCCGTGGGTGAGGCAGTCATAGGCCTGCTTGACGGCGACGGCCTGCTTCTCGAGGAGCGGCTGCATGACCCAGTCGGTGTCATCGTCAGTCAAGTTGCCCGAGAAGTGCAGGTGGGTGTCGATCAGGCCGGGAAGGACAGTCTTGCCGGCGGCGTCGATAACCTCAACGCCCTCGGGAAGGTCCTGCATAGCACCGGCGTACTCGATCTTGCCGTTGTCGTCGACGAGAACGAGGGAGTTCTCGACCGGCTCGGCACCGGTACCGTCGATGAGCTTGCCGCCAACGATTGCATACTTAGTGGACATGGTTCCTCCTTATGGATCCATATAGTGGGCGAGGCCGCGTTGGGTTAAGGCCTCACAAAGCTACCCAAGTGGTGCCGGGTTCGGTGCGCGGAAGAGAGGGTCCCGCGCACCTGATCCGCCCCGGCTCGGCGTTACTTTTTGCGGGAATTGGTGAAGGCCATGAGAGCCAGGCCGACGGCCAGCCAGCCGATCACGATGCTCCACTCCACCATGTTGAGGGAGGCGGGAGAGAACGGAATCACGAGCAGGCCGATGATGATGGCGCAGGCAGCGATAGCGAGGCCGATGCCAAACTTGCCGCCGGGCACCTCGTAGGGACGAGGCAGGTCGGGCTCGGTGAAGCGCATGCGCAGGCAAGCGAGGGCGACCATGCCGCAGGAGAAGATGAAGGCGAGAGCCGACACGTTGGTCAGAGGGATGAGCATGTTCTTGCCCAGGAACGGACCGACGACGGTGATGACGCCCAGAACGACGCAGGCGAGCTTGGGAGCGCCGGACTTGGGATCGACCTCGGCGAACTTCTCGGGCAGCTGGCCCTTTCGGCCCATGGCGAGCATGATGCGGCTCGTGGCGCCGTAGAAGGAGTTCATCGGGCCCATGGGTCCAAGCGTGGCGATGACGAGCATGGCCAGGTACAGGAGCATGTTGATGCCCTTGAGGCAGGCAAGCGCGGGAACCGGGCTCTTAACGAACTCATGCCAGTCGAGGATGGTGCCGAACGAGTAGATGCAGACCATGTAGAAGCCGCCTGCGGCCAGCAGGGCCAGGGAGATGATCTTGCCGAACTTGTTCCAGTTGAGGCCCTCGGCCGCTTCCTCAGCCTGCTGAGGAATGGTGTCGAAACCGGCGTAGAAGAACGGGGTCAGAACCAGGACCGAAACGATGCCTGCGAACAGGCTGGTGCCCTCGGTAGCAGGCTTGCCGCCGCCAGCACCGGTGACCTGGGAGAACACGGGCATGGCGTTGTCCGGCGAGCCGGTGAACAGCGAGACGCCCATGGCGAGCAGCATGCCGCAGAGCAGGGCCTTGGTCAGGAAGGCCTGCAGCTTGGCGGCCGAGCTGGCACCGCGGAAGTTGAGGAAGATGACGTAGGTTGCAAAGCCGAGCGCGATCAGCGTCGGGAACAGGTAAACGTCGGCGCCCAGGATGGTATAGAGCTTGACGGCACGCAGCCACTCAAGACCGGGCAGGCTGCCGAACATCTCGGACACGAGGGTCGAGATAGCGATTGCCTCCCACGGGCACAGGATGCCGTTGCCCAGGGCCAGGAGCCAACCGGTGATATAGCTCAGCGTACGGCCAAAGCTACGATCGACATACTCGACGATGCCGCCCGAGATGGGGATAGCAGCCGTGAGCTCACCGAAAACAGCTCCGACGGGCACGAGAAAGATTGCACCCAAGAGGAATGCGATCATAGCGGGAACGGGACCGCCGCCCACGACCATCCAGTCGCCGACCTGCAGAACCCAGCCAGTTCCGATGATGGCACCGAAACCGATGGTGAAGAAGTTCCAGAGCGAAAGCGTTTTCTTCATGCCGCCGTTACCTTCGACTGCAACTTCTGCGTTCTTGTCCGCCATTGTTCCCCTCCTTTCCTGTTTGACGCCCTTGGCGTCACCCCTTGCGCGGTCCGTTTTGCCGCGCGCTTTTATTCCATGGCTTTAAGATACGGCCTTGGCGCAGCAGCGCCGCTCGCAGCTCGACCGAAGGCAGAATTGCAAAACGAGCGGCACCGTTTTTGGGACGAACGGCGGGAGACGTCATTCGTCTTGGACGCTTTCATCTTGTCTGCTTTTGAATACCTGTTGCCGTGACGCTTGGCGCGCGGCGCGGCAACGTTCATACCATTTGTCAGGCTTTTGGCGCACATACCCATGTGTCGTGCATCTTTTTATGTAGGATAGACAAGTTACACATGAGGCAAGGTGATTCGAATGGCATACGGATACAATGACGGCGACCAACGGCCACAAAGCGTGCGCCTTGCCGGCCGCACCACACCAACGCCCAGAAGCACCTCCGACAACGACAACCCGCAGCGCCCCCAAGAGCAGCCCGGGGCTTCTTCGCGGCAACAAAGCCGTACCGTGCAGCAGTCAGACCGCGTGAGTACGAGCACACGCCAACGTCAGACCGACACATCGCAGCCACGCCGCTACGATCGCCGTAAGACCGACTACTACGTTAAGCGCTCCTTTTCGCGACCTCAACGCGATCGCGGCAATTCCGCCCCTCACCCCGCGTCGCACACCACAAGCCACGCGCTTCCGGCCCGCCGCCTACGCCTTGCGCTTTGCTCCATCGCCGCCTGCCTCGTCTTTGTGTTTTTGGGATCCTGTATCTCCCACGGATCAGCCGGTCTTGAGCCCACTGCCGAGGACAAGCTGCTTAAAGCTCCCGTCGCGCCCGGTTACTCCTTTGCGTTCTCGACCCCACGCTCGCAATGGCAGGCCGGCACCATGCCCCACATCTACCAAATTGACCCCGCATGGTCGGAGCTGCCCTATGCCGGTGGCACTATTCGCGAAAACGCTTGCGGTCCTACCTGCCTCACCATGGTCTATATCTTTAAGACCGGCCATACCGATAAGACGCCGGTCGATATATGCGCGCTGGCCGAAGCCGGCAACTACGCCCCCACTGGTGCCACCGAGTGGTCGTTTATGACAGGCGGTGCGTGGCAGCTGAGGCTCAACGGAACACAGCTCTATAACGATCGCGAATCGATTACTCAAGCACTTCGCTCGGGTGCGCCCGTCATCGCCGCAGTGCGCCCCGGTACGTTTACCAACGTAGGCCACTACATCGTGCTCTACGGCATCGACGATGCCGACCAGATTGGCGTCTACGACCCCAACTCGGCCAGCCGCAGCGCCCGTCGCTGGGGCGTCGTAGAGGTCCTCAACGAAGTCGAAGCCATGTGGGCCTACTACTAGTCATTGGGGACAGACTTAAATGAGTGGTCATTGGGGACAGACATAAATGACCAGCCACTGTGGACAGCCCTTGCGGATGCCGCTCATGGGCGGACGAATAGGCCCATTCCCAGCTGTCAGGAGCTACCTTTAAGGACTGTCCCAAGCTGCCGGCAGAAAGGGAACGTCCCCAAGTGCCGGGTTTCATGAACAGCTACCTCAATAGCAAAAGCCCCGCAGTCGGAGCGGACTGCGGAGCTCATGAAGAGAGGCTAGTTTGTGGGCGCTTTGCCTGGCGCCCACGAGAGAGGCAACAGAGTAGAGACTACTCGTGAATGCGGGTACCGGAGAGGCCAGCCATGGTCTCGGCGGCCTTGTCCAGGGCGCCGATGATGCAGGTGCGGCCCTTGCGGGAACGCGCGAACTTGATGGCAGCGCGAACCTTGGGCTCCATGGAACCCTTGCCGAACTGACCCTCGTCGGCCAGGCGCTCGGCCTCGTCGGCGGTGAGGTCCTCGAGCTCCTCCTGGTTGGGCTTGCCAAAGTTGATGGCAACATGCTCAACGGCGGTCAGCAGGAACAGGACGTCGGCGTCGCAGTCCTCGGCCAGCAGCTCGCCGCCCAGGTCCTTGTCGATGACGGCGGGAACGCCCTTGTAGCAGCCCTTGTTCTCGTAGTCGCGGACGACGGGGATGCCGCCGCCACCGCAGGCGATGACGATGAACTCGTTGTCGAGCAGGTTGAGGATGGAGTCGGCCTCGACGATCTTCTTGGGATCGGGGGAGGCGACGACGCGACGCCAGCCGCGGCCGGAATCCTCGACGAAGACCTTGGAGGGATCCTCGGCCATGAACTCCTTGGCCTGCTCCTCGGTGTAGAAGGGGCCGATCGGCTTGGTCGGGTTCTTGAACGCGGGATCGTCGGGATCGCACTCGATCTGGGTGACGACGGTGGCGGCGTGCCAACGCTTGTAGCGCTTGTGCATCTCGCGGCCGATGCCCTGCTGCAGGTGATAACCAATGTAGCCCTGAGACATGGCGCCGCACTCGGGCAGCGGCATCTCGGGGGCGCCGATGGCGTCGTGGGCGGCGGCGAAGGCGTTCTGGATCATGCCGACCTGCGGGCCGTTGCCGTGGGTGATGATGATCTCGTTGCCCTGCTCGATGAGGCCGAGGAGAGCGTGGGCGGTGTTGCTCACGGCCTCGATCTGCTCGACGGGGTTGTTGCCGAGGGCGTTGCCGCCAAGGGCGACGACAATACGATCGGGCTTACCAAGAGGCTTAGACATTGCTGGAATCCTTTCTGTAAAAGGCCTACAACCCATTAATAACCCGCGTCCGTGCGATACGCGAGTTTATTAAGGTTTATATTCTCTTTATCGCTCATTTTATTCATTTTGAAAATAGCGGAACGGTGAACGGTCGTTTTTGTCCGCTCAGCGTACAGAACTCCAGCTCAGACATATCTACGTAATTTACGTGCGACTTTATTTAAATGAAGCGAGGATTATGTCGGATTATGCAAACTACATCTCTGCTAAACACAAAACGGACAGCGCAATATCTTACTCGCGCTATACGAGATTCTATGCACTTATAAGTCGAGTATGCATCCCTGCAAAAACATGGGGCTTTTCATCCAACATAAGGGATAGCCGATCGCGCTTCACCCCGCGGCAAGCGACTGCGAGTTCGCAGTATGGAACTTTACCGTCGGCTTCTGCATGAACGCTGCCGACGCCCTTTCGCTCCTGCGCGCCCAAGCAGCCGAGAACGCTAACGGCGCCACTGCCAACCTGGCCACCCTCAACAACGGCGCCGCCAGCCTTTTCGCAAAGTACCGTGCTGGCTCGCTGGCTTTGAGGCCTAAGCGAGCTTTGCTATTTGCCAATTTTTGTATGATTTGGGTCAAATCTATCTGCCAATTTTTGTATGATTAGGGTCAAATCTATTTGCCAATTTTTGTCATTGAGGGGTTTTAATGCTACGCCGTAAGGTCACTGACAGGCTTTTGAGCTGGAAGAACAAATCCAATAAAGCGTTGCTTGTTACTGGCGCGCGTCAGATTGGCAAGAGCTATGCAATTCGCGCGTTTGGAAAGAGCAACTACGCTTCGTATTATGAGGTCAATCTGCTACTCGATGCCGAGGCAAGAGACGTACTTGTTGGCGCTAAGAACTCCATTGACTTCATCAACCGTGTGGCCCTTCTTGCGGATGCACCGCTTGTTGAAGGAGACACGCTTATCTTCGTCGATGAGATTCAGGAGTATCCGCAGATCGTTACACTTATGAAGGCGCTGGTCGAGGACGGACGCTTTAGCTATGTCTTCTCGGGGTCTATGCTTGGGACTGAGTTTAAGGGGATCTCTTCTTTTCCGGTGGGGTATGTCGAGCACATTGTTATGCGACCGATGGATTTTGAAGAGTTCTGTTGGGCAAACAGCATCAGCGAGAATGTGCTTGCAGACATTCGCAGCTGCCTTGTCGAGAGACGTCCCGTCGAAAACTATATTCATGAGGCGATGCTCAAAAACTTTAGAGCCTATATCGTTTGCGGCGGCATGCCAGAGGTCGTTCAGAACTATATCGATTCGGGCTATTCGCTCGTGAGAACGCGTGAGCTTCAAATTCAGCTAGTCGATCAGTACAAAAGCGATATCTCTAAATATGCATCGACTCGAGCGTTTAACGTTCGCTCCATTTTCGAGCAAATTCCCGTTCAGCTTGAGGCGGAGTCCCATCGCTTTATCGTCTCGTCTCTAGGCGAGGGAGCTCGTCTTCAAAAATACGAGCAGGATTTCCTATGGCTGGTGAACGCAGGCGTTGGATTGATGGTCCCCCAGGTGACGGAGGCCCGGAGTCCTCTTAAGAGGACAGAGAAGGCAGCCGCCTTCAAACTATACGAGTCCGATACAGGAATGCTCGCATCGCGATATCCCGGTAGCACGGCACGCGCTGTATATCTAGATATGAAAACCCCCAACCTCGGCGGTCTCTATGAAAACGTGGTCGCGCAGGAGCTTGTTGCCCTCGGAGCAGATACGTGGTACTACCAAACACGTGAGGTCGGTGAAGTCGACTTTGTAATCGAAGGCGCCCGAGGACATGTTGTCCCAATCGAAGTCAAATCGGGCAAAAAAGTTCGAGCACATGCGGCCCTCGATCGCCTGATGAGTGTGGGCGAGTACAAGATTCCCGAGGCCGTTGTGCTGAGCCACGAAAACCTTAGCGAAGAGGGCAAGATCCTGTACGTTCCAATCTATATGACATTCTGCCTCGATGAGTTTATGGAAAAGGACGACCCCAACAACGATTTCTCATTTGCACCCATATCTCTCTAGATCATCTGAACCAACAACCAAGCCCCCTCCATAACCAAAGTAACGCGTGGTTTCGCGGCGTTGCCGCGAAACAGCGACCGGGACAAAAGGCCCCACCAACCACGTCCTTCATTCAGTCCCACAATCCGAGGACGTAGTCGTAGCAGGATCTGAGGGCTAACCTTCGCGGGCACTCCGCAGGACGAAAGAGCCCCCGCCGCACGTAGTGCGCAGCGGGGGTTCTTTCATGTCCGAGGACGTCCGCGAAGGTTAGCCCTCAGATCCTGCGGTGGGAGACTTAGGCCTCGTTGTACACCGTCTTGAGCTTCAGCAGGTGCTGATAGCGGTCCATAGCGGCCTGCTCATTCTCCTTGAAGAGCTCCTCGGCGCGCTCGGGGAAGGAACGCGTCAGCGAAGCGTAACGGGCCTCGTTCATCAGGAACTCCTGATAACCGCCCGCGGGCTCCTTGGAATCGAGCGAGAACTTCTTGCCGGCAGCAGCCTCGGGGTTGAAGCGGAAGAGGTTCCAGTAACCGCACTCGACAGCCTTCTTCATCTCGGCCTGGCAGTTCTGCATGCCACCCTTCTTGATGGAGTGCATCTCGCAGGGGCTGTAGCCGATGATGAGGGACGGACCGTCGTAGGCCTCGGCCTCGTGGATGGCCTTGAGGGTCTGAGCCGGGTTGGCGCCCATGGCGACCTGCGCCACGTAGACGTAGCCGTAGCTCATGGCGATCTCGGCCAGGGACTTCTTCTTGGTCACCTTACCGGCAGCGGCGAACTGAGCGACCTGACCCAGGTTCGAGGCCTTGGAGGCCTGACCGCCGGTGTTGGAGTAGACCTCGGTGTCGAAGACGAAGACGTTGACGTTGTGGCCGGAAGCCAGGACGTGGTCCAGGCCACCGAAGCCGATGTCGTAGGCCCAGCCGTCGCCGCCGAAGATCCAGAAGGACTTCTTGGTGAGGTAAGCCTTGTCGGCGAGGATCGCCTTGGAAGCGTCGCAGCCGCACTTCTCGAGCTCGGCAACGTAGGCGGCGGCAGCGGTCTTGGAGGCCTCGGCGTCGTTGACGGAGTCGATCCAAGCCTGGCCGGCGGCCTTGAGCTCATCGGACGGACCATCGGCAGCGATGATGTCCTGGGTAGCGGCGATCAGCTTGTGCTGAACGGCCTCATAGCCAACGGCCATGCCCAGACCATGCTCGGCATTGTCCTCGAACAGGGAGTTGTTCCACGCCGGGCCGTGACCGTCCTTGTCCTTGCAGTAAGGAGCGGTGGCAGCGGGGTTGCCCCAAATGGAGGAGCAGCCGGTGGCGTTGGAGATGAACATGCGGTCGCCGGCAACCTGGGTCACCAGACGTGCATAGGCGGTCTCGGCGCAGCCGGCGCAGGAGCCGGAGAACTCCAGGTAGGGCTGCTTAAACTGGCTGCCCTTGACGTTGGCCGCGATGAGCTCCTTCTTCTCGGAGACGTTCTCGACCATGTAGTCCCAAACGGGCTGCTGGTCCATCTCCTGCTCGGTGGGAACCATCTCGAGGGCGCCCTTGGGGCAGACCTTGACGCAGTTGGTGCAGCCCATGCAGTCGAGCGGGGACACAGCCATGGTGAACTTCATGCCCTTGGCCTTGGGGCCCATGGCGTCGAGCGTGCGGGTAGCCTCGGGCGCGGCGGCAGCCTCGTCTTCGGTCATCGCGAACGGACGGATGGTGGCATGCGGGCACACGTAGGCGCACTGGTTGCACTGGATGCACTTGGTCTCGTCCCAGTGGGGAACGACCACGGCGACGCCGCGCTTCTCGTATGCGGAGGCGCCCAGCTCAAACTGGCCATCGGCGCAATCGACGAAGGCGGAAACGGGCAGGCTGTCGCCGTCCATGCGATCGATGGGCTCGAGCAGGTTCTTGACCTGCTGGGCGATAGCGGACTTGGTCTCCTCGGAGAGCTCGACGGGAGCGGCATCCTCGGCGGTAGCCCAGTCGGCCGGAACCTCGAACTTACGGAAGGCGGTAGCGCCGGCATCGATGGCCTTGTGGTTGGCGTCGACGATAGCCTGGCCCTTCTTCATGTAGGACTTGGTAGCCGCGTCCTTCATGTACTGCAGGGCGTCCTCGGCGGGCAGGACCTTGGCCAGCGCGAAGAAGGCGGACTGGAGCACCGTGTTGGTGCGCTTGCCCATGCCGACCTTGGCGGCCAGGTCGATAGCGTCGATCAGGTAGACGTTGACGTTGTTGTTCGCGATGTAGCGCTTGGCCACGGCGGGCATGTGCTCGGCGAACTCCTCGTCGCTCCACTGGCAGTTGACCAGGAAGGTGCCGCCCGGCTTGACGTCGCGGACCATCTTGAAGCCCTTAACGATGTAGCTGGGGTTATGGCAGGCGACAAAGTCGGCCTTGGTCACGTAGTACGGCGAGCGAATCGGGGAATCACCAAAGCGCAGGTGCGAGACGGTGACGCCGCCGGTCTTCTTGGAGTCGTACTGGAAGTAGGCCTGGACGTACTTGTCGGTGTGGTCGCCGATGATCTTGATCGAGTTCTTGTTGGCGCCGACGGTACCGTCGCCACCCAGACCCCAGAACTTGCACTCGATGGTGCCGGGGGCTGCGGTGTTGGGCGCATCCTCGGCCTCGGGCAGGCTCAGGTTGGTCACGTCATCGACAATGCCGATGGTGAACTCGCGCTTGGGCTCGTCCTTCTTGAGCTCCTCGAAGACAGCGAACGCGGACGCAGGAGGCGTGTCCTTGCTGCCCAGGCCATAACGGCCGCCGACGACCTTGATGCCCGTCTTGCCGGCCTCGTAGAGAGCGGAGACGACGTCCTGGTAGAGCGGCTCGCCGATGGAACCCGGCTCCTTGGTACGGTCCATGACGGCGATCTTCTGGACGGTCTCGGGGAGAACGTCGACAAAGTGCTTGATGGAGAACGGACGGAACAGGCGAACCTTGACCAGGCCGACCTTCTCGCCGTGAGCGTTGAGGTAGTCGATGACTTCCTCGAGCACGTCGCAGAAGGAGCCCATGCACACGACGACACGATCGGCGTCGGGAGCGCCGTAGTAGTTGAACAGGCCGTAATCGGTGCCGAGCTTCTCGTTGATCTTCTTCATGTAGCCCTCGACGACGGCGGGAAGCTCGTCGTAGACCTTGTTGCAGGCCTCGCGGTTCTGGAAGAAGATGTCGCCGTTCTCGTGGCTACCGCGGGTATGCGGGTGCTCAGGGTTGAGCGCGTGATCGCGGAAAGCCTGGACGGCGTCCATGTCGCACATCTCGGCCAGATCCTTGTAGTCCCACATGGCGACCTTCTGGATCTCGTGGCTGGTGCGGAAGCCGTCGAAGAAGTTAAGGAACGGGGTCTTACCCTCGATGGCGGCAAGGTGAGCCACCGGCGAGAGGTCCATGACCTCCTGGACGTTGCCCTCGGCGAGCATGGCGAAACCGGTCTGGCGGCAGGCCATGACGTCGGAGTGATCACCAAAGATGTTCAGGGCGTGCGAAGCGACGCAACGCGCGGAGACGTGGAAGACGCCCGGGAGCTGCTCGCCCGCGATCTTGTACATGTTCGGGATCATCAGGAGCAGGCCCTGGGAAGCCGTGTAGGTGGTGGTCAGAGCACCGGCGCCCAGCGAACCGTGAACGGTACCGGCTGCACCTGCCTCGGACTCCATCTCGACGACCTTGACCGGGGTGCCGAAGATGTTCTTGCGACCCTGGGCCGCCCACTGGTCGACATGGTCGGCCATCGGGCTGGACGGCGTAATGGGATAGATTCCCGCTACCTCGGTGTACGCATACGAAACATATGCGGCCGCCTCGTTGCCGTCCATAGACTTAAACTTACGCGCCATATACCCCTCTCCTCTCATATAGGTATACAGGCCCCGGCGATCGCCGGGATGTTGGCGTGATGGGATTTTCGCTGTTGCTTCCAATCATCTGGCAGGCAGGCTCAGCAGCAGGTACATGGCGTGGAGAGAAGGCATGCCGAGGCGAGGGCCAGCTGATGCGCCCCACAGACCCGACCGCCCGTCTTGCACATGACCGAGCGCCGCAAAGGCCGCATGCCGGATGCTCCCGGGCACGCCCCGGCGATGGGAAGCGCCCGCAACGGAAATCCGCATGCGGGTTTATTGTACCCCGCCTTCAAGTGTAATTTCGGCAAATATAGGCGGGCGGTAAGGTTTACCTTGGGTGACTGCCAAGGGCCAAAATGGCCTCTCCATCCCCAGGCGACCGGCTCTGGCGCGCCGAGGAGTGTCCCCAAGTGCCGGCAGAAAAGGAACGTCCCTAACTGCCGGCTAGAGGGCACCGAAGAGGATGGCATAGGTAGTGGATTCGCCGAGCTTGAGCTCGTCGCCGGGATTGAGTTGGGCGGAACGGCCGGGCTCGACCTGAATGCAGACGCGCGTGGCCCCGTTTACCACCACGGTTCCGTTGGTGGACGACAAGTCCTCGACGTGCCAGATATTTTGAGCATCGCACCAGATATGGGCATGGCGGGCCGAGACATCGTCGCCGACGTCGGTAATATCGCCCTCACCAGTGGCCAGCGCGCCAATCTCAACACCCCGCTCACTCGGCTGAATCCAGCGCGGGGCACTCACGACAAAACTGTTTTGTACGCGCAGCAAGCCCAAGGGGTGCGCCGGGGCGGGTTCGCGTTCGCCCGCGGTCATCGACATGCCAAGCGAACGCGGCGTGGAGGTGCCTCCGCCACAGGTCGCGTGCGCGTAGTCGATGGCATAGTTCACCGAGGACCGCACATCCGCCGAACAACCGACGGCGACAAACAGCACCAGCACGGCCTCGGCGCGCTCGGCGGGCATGAGTTCCGCCGCCTGAGACAGGCGATCGAGCGCGTTGCGATAGAGATTCGTGTCCTGGTGGCACTCTTCGAGCGCGCGTACCATCGGTTCACCTGCAGGACCGCACACCATATTTATCACAGCCGTGGAGTCCATGGGATTGCGCTGGCGCAGGGCCAGTTGCGACATAATACGCGCAGCCGAGGTACCGTATTCGGCAAAGTAGCGCTGCTGAAGCGTGCCGACCGGCGCGCGAACGATAGAGCGGGAAACCCAAGAGCGATCGGCGGCTCGGCTCTGCGGGCTGCGGCCGTCGGCGAGCGGACGGGACGAAAGCACCAGGCCGCACAGCTCGATATGGCTCAGATGCGCCGCGCGCTTAAAGATGTCAAACATGGCCCCGCATGGGGTGAGCTCAACTTGAGATGCCATGACCTAGGCCTCCTTGGTCGTAGAAATAGAATCGGACGATACTTCAACAGGTCCGCCAAAAGTACGGGCAGCTGCGGCTCCACCGGCAAGCGGAGTCGCCATCTGGGCTTTTGTGCGTCGCGGTGCCGAAACGGGAAGTTCAAAGGCAAAGCCCATCGCAAGCAAAAACCACGTAAGCGTATAGGTTGCAACCAGAGCGGCAACAAGGCCACCCATCACGGCGCGTTGGGAAAATACGCTACATGCAGCCACAACCAGCACCGGAACCTCGCAGGCAGAAAGCGCAAGCACACCCTGCAGGAACCCCGAGCGCCGATTGCGCGCAAGTGCCCCCGCGGCAACGCCGGCTATGCCTGGCAGCGCCAACGCCAGTGCGGCAATAATACCCGGTAGCGACCCAGACCACACGAGCGATCCCAAAGTCGCCGTCACGCGAGCGCCCGACGCCAGCAGCGCGGCCGAAACCACGACCACAGCCCAAACCACGCCACAGACGACCGTCGCGCCGACCATCAGCGCGCGACGAACCGCGCGGCCAGACGCATCCATGGGGCACGGCGTGAGCGGCTCGCCGCGGAGCGAACGACCGACATTTTGCGCATAGTGGTCACAAAACGCCGAGAGCGCCGCCTCGACCGCAGCCGGCTCGGGACGATCTTTTTGATGGCTGGACAGACAGGCCATCACCACGTCGAACAGCTGGGCATCGACAAACGCCAGCGCATCGCGTAGCTCTTCGGAATCCGGCTCAAGCCCTAGCTGCTGGGCCTGCTCGGCCGCGGCGAGCGCCACATCGGGCTCACGACGAAGCAGCTGAGTCAAATCACAACCGGGCGCATGGGCACCAATGGGATAGTCGGGCCGCGTGTCCATCTTGAGACGGTAGGGGCTCGCGATGTCGCGCGTCTTTTTGCGCGAACCCGAGGCACCCGAAGTACTCGGCGCGGCTTCGTATGGCGCGACGCCGGCAATGAGCTCGTAAACCGTGCTTGCCGCGGCGTATACGTCAATCGCCGGCGACATACGCAAAGCGCGCAGGTCTGGAATATCGTCGGTGAGCATCTCGGGCGGGGCATAGGCAACCGTCGCGCGACGCAGCGTGGCATAGCGCTCCGTAAAGGATGCCTTGCCGCCGGTACCGGCCACGGCCGACGCAGGCTCGAGCGCCAGCGACGAGCCAAAGTCGATCAGGCACAGGTCAAAGGTGCCCTCGGCAAGCTGCCGGTCAAGCGGTAGACGCGCCGTGCGCACCATAATATTAGCGGGCGAGATATCGCGATGGACAAAGCCCTCACCCACCAGGCTCATACGGCAGAGCAGATCGAACAGGTCGCGACCCAGACGCGCCGCCACAAGCGGCGACAGGCGTCCGGCATCGTCCACGGCAAGTCGCGAACGCAAGCGGGCAAGCGTCTCGCCCTCGACCCATTCCATGACAATTGCAGGCACACCGTCGACCTCGCCCCAGCCATAGAGGCGGGGAAAGCCCTTAAGGCCCGAAAGGGCGCGATGGCATTCGTATTCCTCGCGAAACGCCGCCTTGAACTTGGCGACCAGCGCCTCGTGAGCGGCATCGTCATCAAACTCATCGCGCGTCGGCAAGATGAGCTGCTTGAGTGCCACGGCCTCGCCTTGGGCGTTGACGGCACGCGTCACGCGGCCGATACCGCCACGGCGCATGGTGGCATCGTCGGCAAACAGCATCGTAAAACGACGCAGATAGGCAGGCAGTTCGTCCTGACCGAGCGCAATGGCCGGCTCAAACCCGTCGACACGCGCCAGGCGCAGGCCGACCATGGGATCGCGACCGAGCGATTGTGGTGTGGTGGATGCAAGATCGGTCATCATAGGGCAAGCGCCGCCACGTTATTGTTGAAGTTACCGAGCGCGACGTCATCATCGCCGTAATGGCCGACCCATTGACATAAGTTGGTGTAACAGCCCCACAGATTGGCATACTGCTGATACCACTTTGACCGGGGCGAGAATGTCTGACGACCGAACTCGGCTCGAATGACAAACATCTCCCCGACCATGCTGTCGCACGGCCTGGGATCTCCCGTAGAGTTATAGGTCGAGACCACGTCATTGGCACGAGAAACATAGCCGTCGAGCATGTTGTACTTGGTCACAAGCCAACTGTGAATGCTCTCTTCCTCAGCAGCGGAAAGGCCGCCGGAGTTTGCATCGTTGTCAGTGTTGCCGCCCGTCGAGCCGCCGTTTCCAGGCCCTCCGGTAGAGGAACCCGACCCAGAGCCGCCGCCCGAACTCGATGAATCCGAGCCGGAGCCAGAAGTATCCGAGCTACCGGGCTTTCCGGACTGCTGGGCGTCCTGCTCCTTCTGCTGCTCGACCTTATTCACCGTTGCCGCCACGCTATTGTTGGACAACCGATCGATGATCTTAGTGTTGGTGAGCACGATGGTTTTGCCATTGGCAAGCGTGACTTCGTTGTCCGGGGCCTCGGCGCCGTCCGCATCGTCGGTGCCAAACACAATATGCGCGACCACACTTGCCCAAGCATATCCAGTCGTGGTACCCAGATCACTTTTGACCTCATGCCCCACGCGCGGTTCGCGTGCGGCATGCGCCTGCATCATGGACGGCACGGTCATGCCATAGGCAGAAACGCCAGCTATGACCAGCACCAGCGAGCACGATAGCAGTGCGTACGCCCGCGGCGCCAAGCCCAGTCGGCGTCGTATGCGCACCGCGGCGCCGCGCTTTGTCTGAGTGCCACCGGGCCGCATGCGTTCTCCTCCAACAAAAACACGCCGCTCAGAAGCGGCGCATTCATTCGAATCCATATTTGAGTGTATCAGCGAACCAAAAAGGTTGCGCAACGAATGGACAAATTAAGGATGCGAGCGGAAGCATCCATGCGATAAGCGGATACGAAGCATCTTTGTTGCACAACAAACTCACAGTCACACGGGGAAATTATGACTACCCCGTGCGCCGCGAGGAAAACATACGGCAGGAGCAGGCTCGCCACCTAAATCGCGCGACGGGCCTCGATGGCGCGGCCAAGCGTAAGCTCGTCGGCATACTCCAAGTCGCCGCCCACGGGAAGGCCGCTTGCCAGACGCGACACCTCGACGCCCAACGGCTTGATGGTACGGGCCAGATAGCTCGCCGTGGTCTCGCCCTCAATATTGGGGTTGGTGGCGATGATGACCTCGTGGATGTCCTCGTGGCCCAAGCGTGCCAGCAGCTCTCGAATGTGCAGCTGCTCGGGGCCAATCTTGTCCATGGGACTGATCACGCCGCCCAATACGTGGTAGAGGCCGTGGTAGCTGCCCGTGCGCTCAATCGCCTGGACATCGCGCGGCTCGCCCACCACGCAAATGCGAGTGGTATCGCGCATCGGGTCCTGGCAGATGGAGCACTCGTCGGCCGTGGCGTAGTTAAAGCAGCGGCTGCAGAAGTGGACCTCCTGCTTGACCTCCAGGATGGCCTCGGCCAGGCGGCGCGCCTCCTCGGCATCGGCCTCGAGCAGGTAATAGGCGATGCGCTGGGCCGACTTGGGACCAATGCCCGGCAGACGGCCCAGCTCATCGAGCAGTTTTTGCAGACTGTGGTTGGCACTCATATATATGCGTGTCTTAGAACGGCATGCCCGGGATGTTGAGGCCGCCGGTGATGGCGCCCATCTGCTTGTTGGCGAGCTCGTTGACGCCGCGGACGGCCTCGTTGACGGCAGCCATGATCATATCCTGCAGCATATCGACGTCCTCGGGATCGAGCGCATCGGGATCGATGGTGAGGTTGACGAGCTCCATCTCGCCGTTAACGGTCACCTTGACCATGCCGCCGCCGGCAGAGGCGTCGACGGTCTGGGACTTGAGGTTCTCCTGCGCGGCGGCAAGCTGCTCCTGCATCTTGCGGGCCTGCTTCATCATCTGCTGCATGTTCATACCGGCCATGATGGCTCCTTTACGTGCGGCCGCACGCCGAGCTGCAAGGGCAGCCGGAGCACGGCAGGACTTTCAAACTCAAAAATCGTACCACGGCGCGCGGCCAGCGAACGGGGCGGACACACTACCTCAGTCGATATACATGTCCTGAAACGCGACATGGCAGCAGGGTATAATTTGATTGCCATAGATAACAATTTGGAGGTGCCCCATGAATGCCCCCGACGTGCTCCAAAACATCCGCTCAAAACACCCCGTTGCATATGTGGTTCTCTATCTCTTTGTCGGCTGGGCATTGCTGGTTGTCATCACCCATGCTATAGCCTTTGGAGCAGAACTGCTG
>URRN01000011.1 GCA_900550185.1 uncultured Collinsella sp. | reverse complement strand
TCGCCAAGGAGAGTGTCATCTCGACCCTCACGGTGCTTTTGGGCGCGACCTCGCCTGCGGTGTTGTCGACCATGTTCTCTCCGTTTACTGCCTACGTGTTCCTGGTCTTTACGCTGCTGTACCCGCCCTGCGTGGCAGCCATCGGTGCCGTCAAGAGCGAGTTGGGCGCGCGCTACGCCGTTGCCGTGTTCGCGTTTCAGGTGGCAGTCGCCTGGATCGTGGCGTTTGTCGTGCATTCGGCGGGCATATTGCTGGGGCTGGCTTAGTTATTTATTGACGGCGCAACCTTTGTGTATCGAATTGTTTCGGTCCCGTGTCCGTTACTGACGGATGCGGGACCGTTGCTATATAATCGCCTCCGCTCAAAATGATTGGAGATGTTATATATGAGTCAGGCAAGGCAAGACGGCATCACGCTCAGGCAGTGGCTCCCACTCGTCGGGCTCACCTGCTGTGCGTTCGTGTTCAACACGTCGGAGTTTATGCCCATCGGCCTTTTGACTGATATCGCCGCGTCGTTCTCGCTCACCGAGGCCCAGGCGGGCATCATGATCTCGGTCTATGCCTGGGGCGTCATGCTGCTGTCGTTGCCGCTCATGATGTTCGCTTCGCGTTTTGAGTTCAAGCGGATGCTGCTGGGCGTGCTGGCCGTGTTCTCGCTCGGTCAGTTCCTGTCCGCTGTGGCGCCGACCTATCCCATCCTGGTCTGCGCGCGCCTGGTGGTCGCTTGCGCACATGCCGTGTTCTGGTCAGTCGCCTCGATTATGGCCTCGCGCCTGGTTGACACTCGCCACGGCGCGCTCGCCATCAGCATGATCGCTACGGGCTCGTCCATCGCGCAGATCTTTGGCCTGCCTCTCGGTCGCGCCATTGGCTTGGCCGTGGGCTGGCGCATGACATTCGCCGTGGTCGGTGCCTTCTCTGCCGCCGCGGTGGTGTACCAAGCCGCGGTGTTTCCGGCTATGCCGGCGGGTGAGCGCTTTACCGTCAAACAGCTGCCCGTGCTGCTCAAGAACCCGTTCCTGATCGCGCTCTACGCGGTCACGGTCTTTATGGCAACCGGCTATTATGCGGGTTACAGCTATATCGAGCCGTTCCTGGCGCAGGTCGCACACGTCGACGCAAGCGCTATTACCATGACGCTGACGGCGTTCGGCTGCTCTGGTCTGCTCGGAAGCTGGCTGTTCGGCCGTCTGTTCGATGGGCATCGCTTCCCGTTCTTGGCTATCACGCTCTCCGGCGTGCCGGTGGCTCTGCTGCTCATGGGTCCGGTTGCACCGTCGCTCGTCGCCGTTCTCGCTGTTTGCGCGCTATGGGGCTGCTGCGCCACGGCCTTTAACGTGGCGTTTCAGGCCGAGCTCATCAAGTACACACCGGCGGATTCGTCGGCCGTCGCCATGTCGATCTTCTCGGGCCTGTTCAATCTGGGTAT
This sequence comes from uncultured Collinsella sp., assembly GCA_900550185.1. Classification (GTDB taxonomy): domain Bacteria; phylum Actinomycetota; class Coriobacteriia; order Coriobacteriales; family Coriobacteriaceae; genus Collinsella. The sequence continues at coordinate 20,121 of URRN01000011.1, read as the reverse complement.
CGGCACGGGCACCGCAATCGGTGGCGCCGTGGTTTCGGGTCCCGGTATCGCTTGGATTGGCTTCGCGGGCGGGGCGATTACCGTCGTGGGCGTCATCCTCGCCATCACGGTGCTGTTCCCGGCCATACGCCGCGCAAAGCCCGTCGCCTAATCACGTCCCCTCATCAGCTGCGGTGGAATAGCTCCTGTTTAAGGCCTCTGAAGGCCCAAGCAGGAATTATTTCACCGCAACTTATTTTGGGGGAGGGGATACGCGGCGGGCATACAATGGATGTCGTTGTGTTGAGCTTACCGGGAGGTTGCTATGTGGGCATACGAGACGACGTTCTATCAGATCTATCCGCTGGGCTTTTGCGGAGCTCCGCGCGAAAACGCCGCGCCCGTTGTCGAGGATGAGCTCGCCCAGGCTGTCAACGCCGCGCCAAACCCCGATGCGCCCATCATGAAGATTGCCCAATGGGCCGACTACCTGCAAAAACTCGGTATTGGCGCTGTGCTGATCAATCCGCCGCTCGAGTCTGATAGCCACGGCTACGATACGCGCAGCCTGCGCCACATCGACCGCCGCCTGGGTGGGGACGCCGACTTTGCCGCCGTATGCGACACGCTGCATGCCCATGGTATCCGCGTGGTGCTCGATGCCGTCTTCAACCACGTCGGCCGCGGTTTTTGGGCCTTCCGCGATGTGCAGGAGCGCAAGTGGGACTCGCCCTACAAGGACTGGTTCCACATTAGCTTTGACGGCGACTCCTGCTATGGCGACGGCTTTTGGTACGAGGGCTGGGAAGGCCATTTTGAGCTTGTGAAGCTCAACCTGCAAAATCCCGCTGTGGTCGATTACCTGCTCGAGTCCGTGCGCCGTTGGGCCGACGTCTTTGGCGTCGACGGCCTGCGCCTGGACGTTGCCTATATGCTTGACCGCGACTTTATGCGCCGCCTACACTCCTTTACCCGTGAGCTCAAGCCCGGCTTTGTGCTCATCGGCGAGACGCTCCACGGCGACTACAATCAGATCGTCAACGACGAGATGCTCGACTCGTGCACTAATTACGAGTGCTACAAGGGCCTGTATTCCAGCTTTAACTCGGTCAACATGTTCGAGATCGCCCATTCGCTGCACCGCCAGTTTGGCGGCGATCCGTGGTGCATCTACCGCGGCAAACATCTGCTGTCGTTTGTCGACAACCACGATGTGCCGCGCCTGGCGAGCATCCTTACCGACAAGTCCTGTCTGCGCCCCGCTTATGGCATGCTCTTTGGCATGCCGGGCACCCCGTGCGTCTACTATGGCAGCGAGTGGGGGATTCTTGGCGAAAAGGGCGGCCCCGATGGCGATTGGGCGCTGCGACCTGCGCTCGATGAGCCTGCGCCCAACGAGCTGACGGCCTTCATCAAGCAGCTCGCGCACCTGCGCTCGGCAGACGACGCGGCGGCCCGTGCCCTCAACTATGGTGCCTATCGCAACGTGGTGATCCAGAACAAGCAGCTGCTGTTCGAGCGCGCCTGCGACGACGCGACGGTGCTCGTGGCGGTCAATGCCGTGAACGAGCCCTATACCTTTGGAGCCGGCGAGCTCAACGGCTCCTTTGCCGACCTACTTGCCGACGGCGCGCCCACAGTCGAGCTAACGGGTGCCCTTGAGCTTGCACCCTACGAGGTGCGCTATCTGTTGAGGGCCTAGGCCATGGCTGCGTCCGACGAGGGCTATCAACATATTGAGCATGGGTTTGAGCCCGTGTTCGACCAGCACTCGCGCGTTTTGGTGCTGGGGTCGTTTCCCTCGGTGCTTTCGCGCGCCAACGCCTTTTATTACGGCAACCCTCAGAATCGCTTTTGGCGTGTGATGGCCGCGTGCCTCGGTGTGCCCGTGCCGCCCAACGAGGGAGACTCTTTGGCGAGCGGCGAGCCCGCGACGCTCGACGCCTCGGTTGCTGCCAAGCGGGCTATGCTGCTCAACGGCGGCGTGGCCCTGTGGGACGTGATCGAGAGCTGTGACATCAAGGGCTCAAGCGACGCGAGCATCAAAAACGTCGTTCCGGCGCATGTCGAGCGCATTACCGATGTCACGCCGATTGAGGTCGTTATCTGCAACGGCGGCGCGGCCGGGCGGCTCTACAAACGCTATCTACAAGAGCGGACGGGGCTACCCGCCATCGTGCTGCCGTCGACGAGTCCTGCCAACGCGGCGTGGCGTTTGGAGCGGCTTGTCGAGCGTTGGAGTGAAGCCGTTGACTGGGCTGTTATTTAATTTAGATTTTTGTTTGAGCGTGGGCACCCAGACGTTTCAGAACGCCTCGCCAGATCGGCGCGGGCACGGCTGGCTCGGTGCAAATCATGCCGTCGGCGTCGACGTCCTCGGCATTACCACCACCAAGTCGCTGCGCATGCTCAACCGAACAGCCCATGCGCACGGCGCCCACGAGCTTGTCCATGGCCTCCGAAAACGGTCGCCGCAAGAGTCCCATGCGCGGGGAATGGCGAAGCGCTGCGATGCCGCTGCCGGCGCAGATGGCAACGCCGCCACACCACAATTGGTCATGGCGCTCACATGCCTTGTGCAGGCGAACGGCGGTCCCACGCGCCTGCTCAGCGCCCTCTTGTGCGGCTCGGATCGCGGCATAGACGCGCGTTCCCGTACCGCCAAAGCGCTCAAGCGCCTGCTCGGTAGCAGTCAACGTCTCATCGTCAGCCACATCTTCAATGGCCAGCACGATGCCATCGGCAACGCTGCCGGCGTCATTTGCCTTCAAGTCGACCGGGCGGGGGAGCGCGGTGCCGGAAAGCCGGGCATAGGCCGTGATGGCATCCTGCAGGTCCCAGAGCAAAAACTCAAGATCGGTGCTCTCGGGAATACTGACAAACGCGATGCTATGCAGTGTTTTTGGTACATCGCCGCGCGCGGCCGTCTCCATGCCGCCTCCTTTCCGGTTGGTTTCCGTTTAGGTTACACCGTCTGGCAGCGCCTCGCCGCGCTATCCTAGTGCAACCCTTACGAAAGGAACGCCATGCGTCTGCCTATGAACACCTCGCTTGCCACGCTCAAGCCCTCCGGCATTCGTCGGATTAACGCGCTCGCCGCTCAGCACCCAGGGTGCATCGCGCTTGCGCTTGGCGAGCCCGATTTTCCCACGCCCGATGTGATTAGCGCCGAGGTGACCGCCGCACTGGACCGCGGTGACACACACTATCCGCCCAACAACGGTCGCCCCGCCCTGCGTGAGGCGCTATCTGCCTACATGGGGGACGCGGGCCTTACGTTTCCGGCCGACGAGGTCATCCTGACCGACGGCGCGACCGAGGCCCTGTCGGCTACGTTTTTGGCCATGCTCAACCCCGGCGACGAGGTCATTATCCCCACGCCGGCCTTTGGCCTGTACGAGAGCATCGTCGTGGCCAATCACGCCAAAGCGGTCTTTTTGGATACGGAGCCTGCGCAATTTCAGATTGACGAGGATGCGCTTCGCGCCTGTGTGACGCCGGCGACCAAGGCCATCGTCATCTGCTCGCCCAACAACCCCACGGGCTGCATCCTCGACGCGGCATCGCTCGACGCCGTGGCACACGTGGCGGAGCAGGCGGGCATCTACGTAGTCTGCGATGACGTATACAACCGCCTCGTCTATGTGGACGGCTACGAGCGCTTCGCCCAGCGACACCCGGAGCTACGCGAGCAGACAGTGGTTATCGAGAGCTTCTCCAAACCTTGGGCCATGACCGGCTGGCGCTTGGGCTGGCTTGCAGCCGCAGCCCCCGTCATCGCCGAGATCGCAAAAGCCCACCAATACCTAGTATCGAGCGCCGTCTCCTTTGAGATGGACGCCGCAGCCCGAGCCCTGACCGTCGACCCAACCCCCATGCTCAAAGTCTACCGAGCCCGCCGCGAACGCGTACTCGCAGCCTTAGACGCCATGGGCCTCGACGTAGTGGAACCGGCAGGCGCCTTCTACGCCTTCCCCAGCATCAAACAATTCGGCCTGACAAGCGAAGGCTTCTGCATCAAAGCCATCAAAGAGGCCAACGTAGCCCTAGTCCCCGGAAACTGCTTCGGCACCGAAGGCCACATCCGCCTAAGCTACTGTGTCTCCGACAAAGACCTAGACGAAGGCCTCCACCGCCTATCCACCTTCGTTTCAACCCTGTAGCCCAACGGGACCCAACCCATCAGCCCACCGACTTAAGGCTTATGAGTGGGGGCGTCAGCCAACGGAAACCCTGGCTGCCCCAAAGTCACTACAGGTCGCGCCGCCAGAGGCCAGGCGCAAACTTTTCGTAGATTCCGCACGAGCCGAAGAGCACTAAATGTGCTCTTCGTGCGAGCCCAGGACCTGACCGAGCGAAAAGTTTGCGCCTGGCCTCTGGCGGCGCGACCGAGATGGTGGAATTGTGTGCAGCCAGGGTTTCCGTTGACCGACGCCGGGGTCCCCGCCATAATACTTTCGGTTCACGCACGAATCCGCTGCCAGAGACAGCCGGTGCAAACGGGCATCGCCCGCGAGCTTAATGGGATATCCCGCCAGCCGAGGTGGTCGAGTAGATATGTCTTCTCGCCCCCGTCGCTCATGCAGCGCGGGGGCTTTCTTTTTGGACATGCCCCCGTCACGTCCTTGTGGCGGACCGTGCCCGGAAAGAATTCGAGGAGGTGTAATTTATGCCCCAGCAGTACAAAATCGACAAGGTTGCAGAGATCGAGTCCCGTATCGCCGAGAACGCCGGTCTGTTTGTCGTCAACTACAACGGTCTGACGGTTAAGCAGGCTCAGGAGCTGCGTCATCAGCTTCGCGAGTGCGGCGCCGAGATGAAGGTCTACAAGAACAACCTGGTCAAGATCGCTCTCAAGAACCAGGAGCAGCCCGAGCTCGACGAGATCCTCGCCGGCCCCGTCGCTTATGTGTTCTACGAGTCCGAGCCGGTCGAGGCCGCTAAGGCCCTTAAGGACTTCTCTGCTAAGTCCAAGGGCGTCCTTGAGATCAAGGGCGGTATCTCCGACGGCAAGGCCGTTTCCGCTGATGATGTTAAGGCTATCGCCGAGCTGCCCACCAAGGATCAGCTTCTCGGCCAGATCGCCGGTCTCATCTCCGGTTTCGCTCGCGACATCGCTGTCTGCGTCAACGGCGTTTCCTCTGGTCTCGCTCGTTCGATCCAGCAGGTCTCCGAGCAGAAGGCAGCCTAGTCGCTGTTTTCACCCGCGGCGGCAACGCCGCACCCCTGGCGCATTCGCGCCGTGTTTTAACTGATCTCCGTGCATCCGCACGGAAACCGAAAGGACTTAGAAATGGCTAAGCTTACCACCGATGAGATCATCGATGCTCTTAAGGAAATGACCCTTCTCGAGGCTTCCGAGCTCGTTAAGGCTATCGAGGACACCTTCGGCGTTTCCGCCGCTGCTCCTGCTGCTGTTGTCGCCGCTCCCGCTGCTGGCGCTGCTGAGGCCGAGGAGAAGACCGAGTTTGACGTCGTGCTCGAGGGCTTCGGCGACAACAAGATCCAGGTCATCAAGGCCGTCCGTGAGCTCACCAACCTTGGCCTGAAGGAGGCCAAGGAGGTCGTCGAGGGCGCTCCCAAGGCTGTTCTCGAGGGTGCCAAGAAGGAGGACGCCGAGGCTGCCAAGGAGAAGCTCGAGGCTGCTGGCGCTGCTGTCACCCTCAAGTAATCAGGCTTTCTCGCCAGATTTCTTTGCAGACGGGGTTCGCATTGCGAGCCCCGTCTTTTTTGTTTTTCGGTCCCTCGGCATCGGTTGCTCAAACTGCCATGTTCTGTGATTTGCGTCGTATCGGGTGCCCTGCCGTTGGGCAATAAAATTGCACCATTCGAGCAATAATTTGCGTTGACCTGCTGAAGAATTGTCTCTGCCTTGTAGCGACATATAGTTCCAGCGGTAAGATGCTTGGGTATCGCAATTTGGTCTGCGGCTGTGTGCCGCACGCATGGGGCGCTTTTGCGCCTGCGAAAGGATCTTTGAATAACATGAAGGCAATCATCCCCGCCGCCGGTCTTGGCACGCGTTTTCTGCCTGGCACCAAGTGCACGCCCAAAGAGATGCTGCCGGTGCTCGACAAGCCCGTCATTCAGTACGTCGTCGAGGAGGCACTCGACCCCGAGGAGGTCGACGACGCCATCATCGTTACTTCTCCCGGCAAGCCCGAGCTGCTGAACTACTTCCAGCCCGACCGTTCGCTCGAGAACCTGCTGCGCGAGCGCGGCAAGAACGCCTATGCCGATGCCGTCGCCCACGCTGGCGGTATGCCGGTCGACTTCCGTTATCAGTACGAGCCCAAGGGCCTCGGCCATGCTATTCGCTCTGCTGCCGACGCCGTGGCAGGGGAGAACTTCCTGGTTCTTCTGGGCGACTACGTTGTGCCTAACCGCGATATCTGCGACAAGATGCTCGCCGTTTCCAAGGAGCACGGTGGCGCTTCGGTTATCGCCGTCGCTGCTTGCTCGCCCGAGGAAGTCAGCCGCTACGGCGTTATCGCCGGCGAGCGCGTCGGTTCGCTCGAGGGCGCCGAGGACGTTGCCGATGCCGAGCCGGGCGCTGTCTGGCGTATCGGCGGTCTGGTTGAGAAGCCCGCTCCCGAGGCCGCTCCGTCCAACCTGTACATCGTCGGTCGCTACCTGCTGAGCCCGCTGGTCATGGACCTGCTGGCAGATCAGCAGGCCGGCAAGGGCGGCGAGATCCAGCTCACCGACGCCATGGCCCGTTCGCTCGACCGCGAGGCCATGTATGCGGTCGTCATCGACCCGCTGTCGGGCTACGACACCGGCACTCCCTCTGGCTGGATGGCCACCAACGCCCTCATGGCTGCAAGCGACCCCCGCTTTGCCGATGCCTTCTGGGACGCCATCGACGAGCGCGGCGGATTGATGCGCAAGTAAGCCTTCGGGCACCGACATTTACGGGCGCGGACTTCGGTTCGCGCCCGTTTTTTATAAGAGCTGCGATTGCCGGCTCTCTGTTCACAGAAAATATATGAACAGATGTTCGATACACATATATCTACCTGCGTGTTTTCTGTCGAAAAACTTTGCTACTCCAAAAACTCAATCGCGTCAAGGCTTTTCTTGCCCAACGGTCGGTACCTGATAAACTATTAGGTTGCGATAACTGGCGAAGCTATGCCTCGCCAACCCACCGAGCATTTCCGTGAAGGAGGAAAAACCTGGTGACCTACGCATACACTGCCACTGAGCGCAAGCGCGTCAGCTTCGGGAAAATCCCGGAGGCCATGGAGCTCCCCAACCTTATCTCTGTTCAAAGGGAATCCTTTGAGCGTTTTAAGGATGAGGGCCTTCGTGAGGCGTTCAAGGAATCCAGCCCCATCCAGAGTCAGAACCATGTTCTCGAGGTTACCTTCGGCGAGCATCAGTTCGGCGACCCCGCGCACACCGTCGAGGAGTGCCGCGAGAAGGATATGACCTATCAGGCTCCGCTTCTGACCGACGTCCGTCTCACCAACAAGGAGACCGGCGAGATCAAGGAGCAGCTCGTCTTCATGGGCGACTTCCCCATGATGACCGATCAGGGCACCTTCATCATCAACGGTACCGAGCGTATCGTCGTCTCGCAGCTCGTCCGCTCCCCGGGCGTGTACTACAGCTCCGAGATGGATTCGGGCAAGCAGATCTACAAGGCCCAGATCATCCCGTCCCGCGGTGCCTGGCTTGAGTTTGAGGTCGACAAGCGCGACCAGCTCATGGTCTCCATCGACCGTAAGCGCAAGCAGAGCGCCACGATGTTCCTGCGCGCCCTTGGCATCGCCGTCACCAACGACGACATCATCGAGCTGCTCGGCAACTCCGATGTGATCAAGCGCACCCTGGAGCGCGACACCGCCCTCACTCGCGAGGACGCCCTCATCGAGATCTACCGTCGCCTGCGCCCGGGCGAGCCTCCCACCGTGGACGCTTCCCGCAGCCTGCTCGAGGGCCTGCTCTTTAACCCGCAGCGCTACGATTTGGCCCGCGTCGGTCGTTACAAGGTCAACAAGAAGCTCAACCTCACCACCGAGGAAGAGGTCACGGTGCTCACCGACGAGGATATCGTCGCGACGCTGCGCTACCTCCTGTCCCTCGCTGCCGGCGAGCAGGGCTTCAAGGTCGACGACATCGACCACTTCGGCAACCGCCGCATCCGCACCGTCGGCGAGCTCGTCGCCAACCAGTTCCGTATCGGCATGAGCCGTATGGAGCGCGTCGTCCGTGAGCGCATGAGCTCCCAGGACATCGACGAGATCACCCCGCAGTCGCTCATCAACATCCGCCCGATCGTGGCCTCCATCAAGGAGTTCTTCGGTTCCTCGCAGCTCTCGCAGTTCATGGACCAGGCGAACCCCCTGACCGGTCTGACCCACAAGCGCCGCCTGTCCGCACTCGGCCCTGGTGGTCTTGCCGGCCACAAGTCCGGCTCCAGCCGCCGCACCAACGTGCCGACGGCCGTCCGCGACGTTCACAACTCGCACTACAGCCGCATGTGCCCGATCGAGACCCCCGAAGGCCCCAACATCGGCCTGATCGGCTCGCTCGCCCTCTACGCCCGCGTCAACGAGTATGGCTTCATCGAGGCCCCGTTCCGTCGCGTCGAGAACGGCGTTGCCACCGACCAGATCGACTGGATGACCGCTGACGAGGAAGAGAAGCACGTCATCGCGCCGGCCAACACGCCGCTCGATCCCAAGACCAACGAGTTCATCACGACCGATGCCGAGGGCAAGATCGTCCGTCCGCACACCGTGATCGCCCGTACCCGCGACTTCGACGGCTCCTTCGGCGCTCCCGCCGACGTGCCCGTCGAGGACGTCGACTACATGGACGTCTCGCCGCGTCAGATGCTCTCCGTCGCAGCCACGCTGATCCCGTTCCTTGAGCACGACGACGCCAAGCGTACGCTGATGGGCGCCAACATGCAGCGTCAGGCCGTGCCGCTGGTTCACCCCGCCGCTCCCTATGTCGGTACCGGCATGGAGCGTCGCGCCGCTCTGGACTCCGGCGAGGTCACCCTGGCCAAGAACGCCGGCGAGGTCATCTTTGCCGACGCCGCCAAGATTATCGTCAAGCATGCCGGCGGCATGGACGAGTATCACCTGGCCAAGTACCAGCGCTCCAACCAGTCCACCTGCATCAACCACCGTCCGCTCGTGCGCGTCGGTGACACCGTTGAGCAGGGCGAGCCTCTGGCTGACGGTCCTTCGACCGATCATGGCGAGCTCGCACTGGGTCAGAACCTCACCGTGGCCTACATGCCGTGGGAAGGCTTTAACTACGAGGACGGTATCGTCGTGTCCGAGCGCCTGGTGGCCGAGGACCTGCTGACGACCATCAACATCACCCGTCACGAGATCGACGCCCGCGACACCAAACTCGGTCCCGAGGAGATCACCCGCGAGATCCCGAACCTCTCCGAGGACATGCTTGCCAACCTCGACGAGGACGGCATCATCCGCATCGGCGCCGAGGTCGGCCCTGGCGACATCCTGGTCGGCAAGGTCACGCCTAAGGGCGAGAGCGCTCTGACCGCCGAGGAGCGCCTGCTGCGCGCCATCTTCGGTGCCAAGGCCCACGACGTCCGCGATACCTCCCTTAAGATGCCTCACGGCGCTTACGGCCGCGTTATCGACGTCGTCCGCTTTAGCCGCGAGAACGGCGACGACCTGGCCCCCGGCGTCAACGAGCAGGTGCGCGTCTACGTCGCCCAGCGTCGTAAGATCCAGCAGGGCGATAAGATCGCCGGCCGCCACGGCAACAAGGGTGTTATCTGTAACGTTCTGCCGGTCGAGGACATGCCCTACATGGCTGACGGTACCCCGATCGACGTTATCCTCAACCCGCTGGGCGTTCCTTCGCGTATGAACGTCGGCCAGCTGCTCGAGTGCCACCTTGGCTGGGCTGCTGCCTGCGGTTGGGATACCGAACAGGCCGACTCCGACAAGTACGTCCCCGGTCCGTTCTTCACCGCCACGCCCGTCTTCGACGGCGCCAAGGAGGACGAGATCGCCGAGGTCATCCGTCGTGCCAACAAGAACATGCTCAACAAGGCCACCGCTGCCTTTGGCGATCACATGCGCCCCGAGTTCGTCACCCAGCTTGACGAGCGCGGCAAGACCCGTCTGTTCGACGGCCGCACCGGTGAGGAGTTCCGCGAGCCCATTACCGTGGGTACGTCCTACATCCTCAAGCTCGGCCACATGGTCGACGACAAGATCCACGCCCGTTCGACCGGCCCTTACAGCCTGGTTACCCAGCAGCCTCTGGGCGGCAAGGCCCAGTTCGGCGGCCAGCGCTTCGGCGAGATGGAAGTTTGGGCACTGTACGCTTACGGTGCTTCCAACGTCCTGCAGGAGATCCTGACCGTCAAGTCCGACGATACCGTGGGCCGCGTCAAGACCTACGAGTCCATCGTCAAGGGCGAGAACGTTCCTGTCCCGGGTATCCCCGAGTCCTTCAAGGTTCTCGTCAAGGAGATTCGCTCCCTCGCACTGGACATCGAGCCCATGCACGATGCCGACGAGGACGCCTCCGCCCCTGTGACCGCCGAGGAGACCTCCGCTCTCGACGACCTGGCTGCGCTCGCCGGCGTTGACGCCGACGTCGAGGCCGAGGATGCCGAGACCGCCGAGGCGCCCGAGGCTGTCGCCGCCACGACCACTGATAAGGAGTAGTTGACTGTGGCAGATTTCGAAGCTACTGATTTTGACTCGGTAAAGATCTCCCTTGCCTCCGCCGACCAGATCCGTTCCTGGTCGCACGGTGAGGTCAAGAAGCCGGAGACCATCAATTACCGTACCCTCAAGCCCGAGAAGGACGGCCTGTTCTGCGAGAAGATCTTCGGTCCCGCCAAGGACTGGGAGTGCTCCTGCGGCAAGTACAAGGGCATCCGCTTTAAGGGCATCGTCTGCGAGCGCTGCGGCGTCGAGGTCACCTCGGCCAAGGTGCGTCGCGACCGCATGGGTCACATCGAGCTCGCCGCTCCCGTGTCCCACATCTGGTACTTCAAGAGCCCCACGAGCTTCCCGATGAGCCGTATGCTCGACATCAAGTCCAAGGACCTCGAGAAGGTTCTGTACTTCGCCAGCTACATCATCACCGAGGTTGACTACGAGGCTCGCGAGGCCGACGCCGACGACCTGCGCGAGGAGCTCGCCGCCGATCTGGAAGAGATCGATGCCGAGTGCGCCCGCCAGATCGAGTCCCTCAAGGAGCAGGGCGACCCCGAGAACTTTGACGAGTTCTCCGACGAGGAGCCGCTGACCCCCGAGGAGATCGCCTCTGGCATCGTCGACATCGAGGAAGAGTGCAAGGACGAGAAGCAGCTCCGCACGGACGCCTTCAACGCCTTCATGAAGCTCACCGAGCGCGATCTCATCTCCGATGAGCCGCTGTTCCGCGAGATGACCCGTTACTACTCCATGTACTTCAAGGGTGGCATGGGTGCCGAGGCCGTCCGCGACCTGCTCGCTGCCATCGACCTCCCCTCCGAGGCCGAGAAGCTCAAGGCCATCATCGCCGACGAGGATTCCCAGAAGCAGAAGCGCGAGAAGGCCGTCAAGCGCCTTGAGGTCGTTGACGCCTTCCTGAAGGGCGGCAACAGCCCCGCGAACATGATCCTGGACGTCATCCCGGTCATTCCGCCCGATCTGCGCCCGATGGTCCAGCTCGACGGCGGCCGCTTCGCCGCGTCCGACCTCAACGACCTGTATCGTCGCGTGATCAACCGTAACAACCGACTCAAGCGCCTGCTCGACCTGGACGCCCCTGCGATCATCGTGAACAACGAGAAGCGCATGCTCCAGGAGTCCGTGGACGCCCTGTTCGACAACGGTCGTCGTGGTCGCCCGGTCTCTGGCCGTGGCGGTCGCCCGCTCAAGTCGCTCGCCGAGGCCCTCAAGGGCAAGCAGGGCCGTTTCCGTCAGAACCTGCTGGGTAAGCGTGTCGACTACTCCGGCCGTTCGGTTATCGTTACCGACCCCAAGCTGCTGCTGCACCAGTGCGGTCTGCCCAAGACCATGGCGCTGGAGCTCTTCAAGCCCTTCGTCATGAAGCGCCTGGTCGAGCTTGGCAAGGTCGAGAACATCAAGGGCGCCAAGCGCGCTATCGACCGCGGTGCCACCTTTGTGTGGGATATCCTCGAAGAGGTCATCGACGGCCGCGTCGTGCTGCTCAACCGCGCACCGACCCTGCACCGTCTGTCCATCCAGGCCTTTGAGCCGGTTCTGGTCGAGGGCAAGGCTATCCACCTGCACCCGCTGGTCTGCTCGCCCTTCAACGCCGACTTCGACGGCGACCAGATGTCTGTCCACGTGCCGCTGTCCAGCCAGGCTCAGGCCGAGGCCCGCGTGCTCATGCTCTCTGCGAACAACCTGCGCTCGCCGGCATCCGGCAAGCCGGTCAACATCCCCTCGCAGGACATGATCATCGGTGTGTACTACCTCACCCAGGTCCGCGACGGTCTGCCGGGCGAGAACCACGTGTTCTCGAGCTTCGACGACGCGCTGCACGCCTATGACTGCCGCTCCGAGGTCGACATGCAGGCCAAGATTCAGGTCCGCGTGTCCGCCGAGAACGCCAACGTCATCAACGAGGACGGCACCCGTATCTTCCGCGTCAAGAATGGCAAGAACGAGTTTGTCGACTACGACGTCACCGGTAACAAGACCGCACGCTTCGAGACCTCTATCGGTCGCATCATCTTCAACCGCCAGTGCCTGCCCGAAGACTACGAGTTCATGAACTACAAGATGGTCAAGGGCGACGTGGCCAAGCTGGTTGCCGACTGCTGCGATCGTTACCCCGAGGCCAAGGTCGGTCCGATCCTCGACGCCATCAAGTACTCCGGCTTCCACTACGCTACCCGCGCCGGCCTCACCATCTCGGTGTGGGACGCTCTCATCCCTGCCGAGAAGCAGGAGCTGCTCGACCGCGCCCAGGCTAACGTCGACCAGATCAACGAGTACTTCGAGGAGGGCTTCATCAACGAGACGGAGCGCCACATCGAAGTCGTTAACGAGTGGACCGCTTGTACCGACAAGGTCGCAGCGCTCATGCTCGACTTGTTCGACGAGGAGAACCCGCTCTACATGATGGCCGACTCCGGCGCCCGTGGTTCTAAGACCCAGCTGCGTCAGCTCGGCGGCATGCGTGGCCTGATGGCAGACATGTCCGGCGAGACGATCGACCTTCCCATTAAGGCGAACTTCCGCGAGGGCCTGCTGCCGCTCGAGTACTTCATTTCGACCTACGGCGCCCGTAAGGGCCTGGTCGATACCGCATCCCACACCTCGGACTCTGGTTACCTGACCCGTCGTCTGGTCGACGTGGCCCAAGACGTCATCGTCCGCGAGGAGGACTGCGGTACGCACGAGGGCGTCACCTACAACCTCATCATCCCCGGCACCACCGACCTCAACACCGACCTCGTCGGCCGTTGCTTCATTGAGGACGTCGTGGCTCCCGATGGCACCGTGCTCTTTGAGCAGGACGGCTACATCGAGAAGGTCGCTGACATCCAGAAGATGGTCGATGCCGGCCTTAAGAAGGTCAAGCTTCGCGCGCTGCTCACCTGCCGCTCCAAGTACGGCGTGTGCCAGAAGTGCTACGGCTGGGATCTTTCCACCCGTCGTCCGGTCGCCATCGGTACCGCGGTCGGCATTATTGCCGCCCAGTCCATCGGCGAGCCCGGTACGCAGCTTACGATGCGTACCATTCACTCCGGCGGCGTCGCTGGCGTCGACGATATTACGCAGGGTCTGCCTACGGTCAGCCGTATGTTCGATATCGTCGGCAACGTCAACGAGAAGATCCTGGGTCGCGAGGCCGAGCTGGCTCCGTACTCCGGTCACCTCTCGATTAAGCCCGAGAAGTCCGAGTACGTGCTGACGCTCACCGACTCCGAGGATCACACCCGTGTCCTCGACGAGCGTCGCGTCCCCGCTTCGGTGCGCTTCATGCCCGAGATCGAGGACGGCTGCGAGGTTCGCGCTGGCGACCAGATCACCAAGGGCTTCGTCAACTTCCGCAACCTGCGCAAGCTGACCGACATCGAGTCGACGATGCACACCTTCGTCGAGAGCGTCAAGGACGTCTACACCAGCCAGGGCGTCGACCTGAACGACAAGCACATCGAGGTGCTCGCACGCCAGATGCTGCGTCGCGTTCAGATCACCAACCCCGGCGACTCCAAGTACCTGCTTGGTCAGTACGTCGACCGCTACGAGTTTGCCGACGAGGTCGAGCGCGTTGCCCGTCTGGGCGGTCAGGCTCCTGTGGCCGAGCCCGTCATCCTGGGTACGCTCAAGGTCGCGTCCAACATCGACTCCTGGCTGTCGAGCGCTTCGTTCATTCGTACCGCTGGCGTCCTTACCGAGGCTGCCATCGAGGGCAAGGTCGACCACCTGCTCGACCTTAAGTCCAACGTCATCGTCGGTAAGAAGATCCCGGCTGGTACCGGCCTCAAGCCGTACGCCAACGCCAAACTGACGTATCGCACGGCCGACGGCTACGTGGACATCGACGGCCCGGCTTCGCCCAACGCCAAGTCGCTGCCCGAGTGGGCTCCTGTGGAGCTCAAGGACCTGGACGAGCAGCTCCCGCAGCAGCTCGACTGGGCCGGCTACGACGAGTTCGGTGGTGCTGACGGTTCGTTCACCCGCAACGGCCACACCATCTCCGCCGAGAAGGCTCGTCTGTACCTGTTCGACGATCTGGGCGTGTCGCAGCGCTGGACCAACAAGTTCAGCGAGGTTGGCATCGAGACGGTCGGCGACCTGGTTGGCAAGTCCGAGGAGGATCTGCTGCGCATCGATGGCATCGGCGCCAAGGCGATCGAGGAGCTCCGTGACGGCCTGGAGGCCCACGATCTGCTCTACATCCTCGAGAACAACGACGACGTTGCCGACGAGGAAGACCTCTCGCAGCTGCTGCAGATGGTCTTTAGCCCCGACGGTCCGGACGATATCCTGCTGGGTACCTCCGCTCCGACGCATCACGCCGACGCCGACGAGGAGCTCCTGGGCGCCCCGATCGACGACAAGAAGGCTCCCGCCAACGGCGCGATCAACGAGGACATGGCTTCCCTCGACGAGCTGCTCAACCAGCTCGTGGACACCGACGACGCCGAAGAGGCCAAGGACAACGACGAGGAGTAATTAGTTCCGCCGTTCTAACGAACGGCGGCGACCTCCGTCGCTGCGCGGCCCCCAGAGCTACAATCTGTCATTCAAAAGGCAGGGCATGACCAAAAGGTCAATGCCCTGCCTTTTTCATACCACCTTGTACGCTCTGGGGGCCGCTCGCTTGCGTATGCTCAACTTGTTGCGTTCCGTTGATCACTTGCAAAAAAGGACAGGTTTATTTTGGTAGTTTTTCCTGCTTGAATTTGAAACATTCCGTTTGGTCAAAGCGTATCTATGGTGAGGGCCCCATCAAGAACCATCAGTGTCACCGGGAGGTGATTATGGAAGAACAAGCTTTTAGACAGGCGGTCGAGGATCACCGAGATGTCGTGTTCCGAATCGCCTTGACGTATCTGCGTGATCGCGCTGACGCCGACGATGTCGCTCAAGACGTCTTTCTAAAGTTACTCAAAAGCGATACGCATTTTGAAAGCTGGGAGCATCTTCGTCGATGGCTCATCCGGGTCACGATCAATGAATGCAAATCTCTCTTTCGAAAGCCGTGGAGGCGCGTGGAGGATATTGAAAGTCTGACCGATTCGCTCTTGACGGCGCAGGACGAGACCAAGGCCGTCCTATTAGACGTCATGCGGCTTCCGGAACGATTCCGTATCTCCATCGTGCTCTATTACTATCTGGGCTTCTCGACTTCAGAAATTGCCGAGTTACTGCATGTGCCAGCCGCGACCGTTCGAACGCGTTTAGCTCGCGGCAGATCGAAGCTCAAGTTCATCCTAGAGGAGGGCGACCGTGAAATCCAACCAGATCAAGCAGGCCTTCGAGTCCGTCCAAGCCGATAGCGATCTTGCTGACCGTGTTCTTTATGCCGCTGCTGGCGAGCCGCTTCGCCGAAAGGGTCACGCGAAGCCTCTGTATGTTGCCGTAATCGGATGTCTTGCCGGAGTGCTGGCGACCGGAGGGGTCGCCTACGCTGTTGTCAATTCCAGTTATTTTGCCTCTGCCTGGGGAAACCATGGCAACGGAGAGTCCGTTACCTGGACAAATGGCGGCTCGTCGGGGACGAAATATACCTACACCAGAGAGTTTGGTGATGGTATCGCGCCCCAAAGCCTGGAGGGTGCAGTCCAGAAGGTCAATCTGTCCGTCGAGGGCAACGGCTATACGCTCGACATTCATGAGATGGCAATCGACGAGAACGGTTGCGGTGCTGTGACGTTTACATTGTCCAATCCGAATGGCGTTAACTACTACAAGCCGGCGGCAGAGCTTGGCGAACTTGTTCTCTATGGTGAAGAAGAAGGGGGCGTCAGTACACCCAGCATGAACTTCGGCGAGGAATGGGCTGATACACGCTGCACCATTGATAAAGACACATCAAGCGACACGGTCATTAACGGCACGATGTACTTTGCATCTTGGAATCGCGATCGAGATTTACGACATGCGGTCACCTGGAATATCAGTTGGACGGAGGGCAAAGGTGAGGATGCGAAGGTGATCGAGGTATCGACGCCAGAGTTTAACGTCGGAGCGCACGTCGATACAAAAGAACTCCGCTCCGATGACTCGCCTCTCGAGATTAGCCCGTTTTCCATCCAGACGCACATCGATGATCTGGGCTATGAAGCAGTTGATCATAAACTGACCGTCACCTACAAGGATGGGTCAGAGCAGATTATCGAAGATGACGACGCAGGGGCGTACAATTTCTATGTTTCGATGGCACGCAATAGCGGAGAGAACATCTGGGTTCCGACAAGGCTCATCAATGTCGATCAGGTTGTATCGGTAACCCTTGAGGGAACGAGGTGCACATCAACAGGAGAGACCGAAACAGAAGTACCCTTTACCATCATCTACTCGTAAGACTTGAGGCCGCTTCCCACTAGGGGAAGCGGCCTATTTTGCGTTATATGGACGGTTATTTTGAGCGATATTCGCCTGAATTTCGGAAGTATGCGGCAAAATCTCGATGGGCCGACCACACCGCATATACTCAAGCGCTCTACCTGCGGGTTTATTATCGCAAAACCCCGGCGTGCTCGGCAGGTCCAGAATTTGCCGCATACTTCCGAAAGCGCCGCCGATTTCCCTATGACAGATGAGGGCGGATCACCGCTGGAGCGCGACGTTTCCGCAGATAAAACCGACCAAAACAAACCTTTCCCTTTTTGGCAGGTAACGTTGCCCCGACGAGCACGTCGGATTCCCGGCCCCGTGCACAGGAGGGGATTCCTTTTGTGTAGGCTTTGCGGAAATGTGCCAATTTTGGGATACGCCCGGCGGCGTGGTCTGTTGACGGCACAGCTAACGCCACGTATCCTATCGAACTGCGTGTTTCGTAGGGGGATGCTGACCCCTCGATTCAAGCCGTTGCACTTTACAGAAAGCTGGAATCATTCGAGAAGGAGTACGCTTTGCCTACTATTAACCAGCTGGTTCGCCAGGGCCGTCGTTCCGTGCCCAAGAAGTCCAAGAACGCTGCTCTGCAGCACAACTCCCAGAAGCGCGGCGTGTGCACCCGCGTCTTCACCACGAGCCCCAAGAAGCCGAACTCGGCTCTTCGTAAGGTTGCCCGTGTTCGCCTTGTCAACGGCATCGAAGTTACTGCTTACATCCCGGGTGAGGGCCACAACCTGCAGGAGCACTCCATCGTGCTCGTCCGCGGCGGTCGTGTCCGTGACCTCCCTGGTGTCCGTTATCACGTCATCCGTGGCGCCTACGACGCTGCTCCGGTCCAGAACCGTATGCAGGCCCGTTCCAAGTACGGTGCTAAGCGCCCCAAGGCTAAATAAGCCAGATAACGTTTTGATACTTTCGCCGTGTGCCGTCTTGAGCGCCGCACGGTAGACACTTAAGGAGATTTCACATGCCGCGTCGTGCAGCAGCTAATCGTCGTGAGGTTCAGCCTGACGCCGTTTACAACAACCGCCTGGTGACTCAGCTCATCAACAAGGTCCTTCTTGACGGCAAGAAGGCCACCGCTGAGCGCATCGTTTACACCGCTTTCGAGATCGTTGCCGAGAAGTCCGAGGGTGGCGACGCTCTCGCTACCTTCAAGAAGGCTATGGACAACGTTAAGCCCACGCTCGAGGTTAAGCCCAAGCGTGTCGGTGGCGCTACCTATCAGGTCCCGATGGAGGTCAACTCCCGTCGTTCCACCGCTCTGGGTATCCGCTGGATCGTCAACTTCTCCCGCGCTCGCAAGGAGAAGACCATGGCCGAGCGTCTCGCCAACGAGATCCTCGACGCCTCCAACGGCCTGGGCGCTTCCGTCAAGAAGCGTGAGGACGTCTTCAAGATGGCCGAGGCCAACCGCGCGTTCTCTCACTATCGTTGGTAAGTTAAGGTAAGGAACTAACATGGCTAAGCCTAAGTACAAGCTTTCCGATACCCGTAACATCGGCATCATGGCTCACATCGATGCCGGTAAGACCACCACGACCGAGCGTATTCTTTACTACACCGGTAAGACCCACAAGATCGGTGAGGTCCATGAGGGTGCTGCCACCATGGACTGGATGGTTCAGGAGCAGGAGCGCGGCGTAACCATTACCTCCGCTGCTACCACGTGCTTCTGGAACAAGGACGGTAAGGACTACCGCATCCAGATCATCGACACCCCGGGCCACGTTGACTTCACCGCCGAGGTCGAGCGCTGCCTGCGCGTCCTCGATGGCGCTGTCGCCGTCTTCGACGCCGTTGCCGGCGTTCAGCCCCAGTCTGAGACCGTTTGGCGTCAGGCTTCTACCTTCAACGTCCCCCGCATCGCCTTCATCAACAAGTATGACCGCGTGGGCGCTGACTTCTTCAACGCTATCGAGACCATGAAGGATCGTCTCGACGCTAACGCCGTGGCCGCTCAGGTCCCGATGGGCGCCGAGGACAACTTCTGGGGCGTCATCGACCTGGTCACCATGACCGCATGGGACTTCAAGGCCGACGAGAAGGGTATGACCTACCCTGAGCCGATGGACGAGATCCCGGCTGAGTTTGCCGACATCGCTGCCACCAAGCGCGAGGAGCTCCTTGACGCTGCTGCCAGCTTTGACGACGAGCTCATGGAGAAGATCCTCATGGAGGAGGACTTCACCGTCGAGGAGCTCAAGGCTGCTCTGCGCAAGGGCGTTCTGGCCAACGAGCTCAACCTCGTCTTCGTGGGTTCCGCCTACAAGAACAAGGGCGTTCAGGAGCTGCTCGACGCTGTCGTCGACTACCTGCCCAGCCCGCTCGACGTTGAGGCCGTCACCGGTACCGATCCGGACACCGGCGAGGAGATCCAGCGTCATCCTTCCTTCGACGAGCCCTTCTCCGGCCTGGTCTTCAAGATCATGACCGACCCGTTCGTCGGTAAGCTCACCTACGTCCGCGTTTACTCCGGCCGCGCCGAGTCCGGCTCCTACGTTGTCAACGCTTCCAACGGTCAGCGCGAGCGCCTCGGCCGCATCCTCGAGATGAACGCCGCCGAGCGTATCGACCGTGACGACGCTGCCGCCGGCGACATCGTCGCTTGCGTCGGCTTTAAGAACTCCACCACCGGTGACACCCTGTGCGCCGAGGGCAAGGAGATTGTCCTCGAGAAGATCGAGTTCGCTAAGCCCGTTATCGACGTTGCCATCGAGCCCAAGACCAAGGCCGAGCAGGACAAGATGTCCCTTGCTCTGACCAAGCTCGCCGAGGAGGACCCGACCTTCCAGGTGTCCACCAACCACGAGACCGGCCAGACCATCATCGCCGGCATGGGCGAGCTGCACCTCGAGATCATCGTCGACCGTCTGCTCCGTGAGTTCAAGGTTGACGCTAACGTCGGTAAGCCCCAGGTTGCCTACCGCGAGACCGCCGGTCACGACGTCGAGAAGGCTGAGGGCAAGTTCGTCCGTCAGTCCGGCGGTCGCGGTCAGTACGGCCACGCCGTCATCAAGCTCGAGAAGATGGAGGAGGGCTTCGGCTACGAGTTCGTCAACGCTATCGTCGGCGGCGTCGTGCCCAAGGAGTACAT
>URRN01000010.1 GCA_900550185.1 uncultured Collinsella sp. | reverse complement strand
GCAACAATGGCGTTTCGCCCTATCAGACGCGAAAGGAAGCCCATGTCTCAGAGAAACACCAGTCCGCTGAAACGCTCCACCGTGCGCCGCACGCTGCAGCGGTTTTGGGGTGTCACGCGCACGCAGCCGCTGATTGTCTTTCTCTCGGTGTTCTCGTCGGCGGGCTACATCTTTTTGCTGACGTTTGCCAATACCTATGTGATGGCCCTCATTGTCGACCGCGTTCAAGCCGGTCCCGTGGCGGGTGATCAGGTGTTTGAGGTCTTCGGCCCCTATATCCTGGCGCTCGTACTCGTTAACCTGGTGGGCCAAATCCTCTCCAAGCTGCAGGACTACACCGTCTACAAGCTCGAGATTGCGGGCAACTATCACCTGGCGCGCCTGTGCTTCGACACGCTCTCCAATCAATCCATGACATTTCACACCAGCCGCTTTGGCGGATCGCTCGTGAGCCAGACGAGCCGTTTTATGAGCGGCTATACGGGGCTGGTCGACGTGACGGTGTATTCGCTCATCCCCACCATCACCTCGGTCATCTGCACGGTGGCGGCGCTCGCCCCGGTGGTGCCGACGTTTACCGTGATCCTGGTGTGCATCATGGCCGTCTACATCGCGTTTGTCTGGCTTATGTACAAGCGCATCATGCCGCTTTCGGCCGCGACGTCCGCCGCGCAGAACAAGCTCTCGGGCGTGCTCTCCGACGCGGTCACGAACATCTTGGCCGTCAAGACCTGCGGGCGCGAGGACTTTGAACGTGATCTGTTCGACGCCGCTGATCGTGCCGCGCGCGATGCCGAGACGGTCTCGATGCACGCCATGATGCAGCGCAACTTTACGACCTCGGGTCTTATCGTCATCACCATGGCCGTGGTGAGCGTATTCGTGGCGGGCGGCAACGCGTGGTTTGGCATCTCGGCCGGCTCGCTCGTCATGATCTTTACCTACACCTATAACCTCACCATGCGCCTGAACTACGTAAGCTCCATGATGCAGCGCATCAACCGCGCGCTCGGCGATGCGGCCGAGATGACGCGCGTGCTGGACGAGCCACGTTTGGTGGCAGATGACCCGGACGCCCCCGAGCTCAAAGTGACCGAGGGCGCGATTGATTTTGAGCAGCTGAGCTTTGCGTACCGTGACGCTGCGGCGGGCGAGAACGTGTTCGATGACCTGACACTTCATGTGGCGGCGGGCCAGCGCGTGGGCCTGGTGGGCAAATCGGGCTCGGGCAAGACGACACTCACCAAGCTGTTGCTGCGCCTGGACGACGTGCAGGGCGGCCGCGTGCTCGTGGACGGCCAGGACGTCTCGCGCTGCACGCAGCAGAGTCTGCGCCGCCAGGTTGCCTACGTGCCGCAGGAGGCGCTGCTGTTCCACCGCTCCATTCGCGAGAATATCGCCTACGGCCGCCCCGACGCCACCGACGAGCAGATTCGCGAGGCAGCGCGCCTGGCCAATGCCCTGGAGTTTATCGACCGCCTGCCCCGTGGCTTTGACACCATGGTGGGCGAGCGCGGCGTTAAGCTTTCGGGCGGCCAGCGCCAGCGCGTGGCCATCGCCCGCGCTATCCTGACCGACGCGCCGATTCTGGTGCTCGACGAGGCGACGTCTGCCCTCGACAGCGAGTCCGAGGCGCTGGTGCAGGAGGCGCTCGAGAACCTGATGCGCGGCCGCACTTCCATTGTGGTGGCGCACCGCCTGTCCACCGTGGCGGCGCTCGACCGCATCGTGGTGCTGGCGGACGGCGAGATTGTCGAGGACGGCACGCATGCGCAGCTCGTCGAGGCAGGCGGCGAATACGCAAGCCTGTGGAGCCGCCAGACCGGTGCATTTTTGGAGGCTTAAAGACCCCATACGTGGGACAATCGTGCCCATAGGTTTGTTATGCCGCTGAAGCGAGGAGTCGTTATGCCACGCGAGACCAATGCCGCCAAACGCGAGCGCGCCGTTGAGGTGTGCGAGCGCCTCAACCGTCGCTATGGCCCGGTCGAGTGCTTTTTGGACCACGAGAATCCCTTTAGGCTGCTCATTGCGGTACTGCTCTCGGCGCAGACGACCGACGCGCAGGTCAACAAGGTGACGCCGAAGCTGTTTGCCCAGTGGCCAACGCCCGAGGCCATGGCGGGGGCGAGCGTGGCCGATGTGGCCGATACCATTAAGTCACTCGGCTTTTATAAGAGCAAGGCCAAGCACGCCGTGGAGGCCGCGCAGATGATCGTTGCCGATTACGGCGGCGAGGTACCGGCCGACATGAAGGAGCTTGTAAAGCTGCCGGGCGTGGGGCGCAAGACGGCGAACATCGTGCTCAACGTGGGGTTTGGCATTGTCGAGGGCATCGCGGTCGATACGCACGTCAACCGCATCGCGCACCGCCTGATGCTGAGTCCCAAGACGCACGCCAAAGAGCCGCTCAAGACCGAGCAGGATCTGCTCAAGATCTTGCCGCACGAGTACTGGGAATCGGTCAACCACCAGTGGATCACCTTTGGCCGCGAGATTTGCGACGCCCGTAAGCCCAAGTGCGACGAGTGCCCGCTGGCAGACCTTTGCCCCAGCGTGCGTGTGACGGGATAGGGCCCGGCACGTTTTGCCGGCACTCGAAGACGGCGACCAATGTTGCGCAACACATTTGGGCTGCGAAGGCTCAATATGATGGCGGCAGATACCGTTTGTTGTGAGGGGATGCCCGAATATGTTTTGCGCCAAGTGTGGCTCCGAGATGCCCGACGGAACCGATTTTTGCACGAACTGCGGGGCACGCATGGGCGCCGCTTCTCCGGCTGCCGCGCCTGCTGAGCCCGCGCCGATGCCGGCGGCAGGGATGCCTCCCGTGCAGAAGAAGTCGCATAAGCGCGCGGTGATTGTCGGCGTGTGCGTGGTGGGCGTGCTGGTGGCGGGCGGTGCCGCTCTGGCGCTGACCGGCGTACTGGGTCCGCTTGGGCAGGGCAGCTCATCGCAGGTTACGGTGCTGGGGTCCGACGAGGGTTCGGCCGAGCATAAGGACAAGGGAAGCGCCAAGGAGAAGCCTACCGCCGACGAGGACGAGGCGGATGAGCCCGAGCAGACGGGCAGCAGTGTAAAGGTTGACCTCAACGACCAGGCAACCTATGCCGCCGCAAACCTGTTTCTGTCGAACTTTACGGAGGAGCACTTCGATCTGGACTGGTATCAGGCGGGTGCTTTCGATTCGACTGATGGGCTTTCGGATGACGAGAAATACAAGCTGGTCAAGTTTATCTGGTGCCATTTTATTGACAACGCGCCGTATCGAATCGAGAAAGGCGACTATGACAACGGTAATAGCCAGCGTATAGCGACTGATGCGGTCAATAGGGAACTCAACCGCTTGACGGGCCTGACGCTTTCCGATGCTGATATGACGTATGACAGAACGCCGGAGGGGCAGGTGATTCCTGATTCGGCCGAAGCGCATGGTGGGTACTTGTACCTGAAACAGGAATACGGCCAGGGGAATTACAACCCACCGTGTGCCATCGTTACGGGCGCGACTGACCTTGGCGACAACATCTACGAGCTCACCTATGAAGTCTACAGTGCTGGCGGCATGTTACTTCCTTCCGACATCCCCGAGAGCACCTACGGCCTGTCAAAGGATCAGTTCATCGCCGCAATTCAAGCGGACGCATCCAGGGGCCGTACCGAGACTTGCACGGTCCGCGTCGCGCAGGGTGACGGCGCCCCGACCTTCACGCTGCTTAAAATGTGCGTCTACGACTAGGCTCGGCGTATAGCTCACTCTGATAGCGCCAGGTGGCTCGTCTGTCTGGCGTTTTTGTTGCGGGGCTGGGCGTGCGCTTGAGCTGGAGTATATGTTGCCTCCCGCTGCCTCATGCAAAAATGTGTTGCTAATTTAGAAGGCTATTCAAGCGCGCCGAAGCCGCGCGCGCTGGCGTAGCATGAGCAAAAAATCGAGCAATGGAGGGTAACGTGGCAACATCGAAGACGCGAGAGCTTGAAGATTATTTTGAGCGCATCGTGCGCAAGCGCGAAGGTGACCTGCCTGGTCGTCGCAAAGGCGACGAGCACTTGTCTCAAACCCATGCGCTCTACCACGGCGATCCTGCGCCCTGGGCTCTGACGCCAAAGATATTCGACAAGGATATGACGGCGATTCTTAAGGAGGCCGCCGAGCGCATGTACGGCATTATGGACAAGGTGACGCGGGCGTTTTGTTCCGATGCCTCCGTGCGTGCGTGGTTTCGCATGGATCCGGCTTTTGCTGACCTGTGCGCTATGGATGCCGGCTATGATTGCCAAATTCCTCTTGCGCGTGTCGATATCTTTCTTGACGAAGATGCCGGTTCGTATACGTTTTGCGAGCTCAATACCGACGGCAGTGCCGGAATGGTAGTGACCGATGCGGTCTGTCAGGCAGTGCGAATGACGCCTTCCTTTGAGGAGTTTGCATCCGACCACCCAGGCTTTCGGCAGTACGATTTGTGCGACGGCTGGATAGATGCATTGTTTGAGACCTATGCAGAGTGGGAGCTGACCCATCCTCTCCGCATCGAGGATAGTGCACGATCGGATGATGGATTTTGCGCTGGCAAGAGGTCCTATGCACCGCAATCAAAGATATATCCCGCTTCGGTGGCAATCGTCGACTATTCGGAAAGCATCGACTTGGAAGATGCGGCTCATTTTGTCGACCTTATGAGGCGACGGGGTGTGGTGGCGCGCTTTGCGGATGTGCGCGACCTGCGGATTGGCGAAGACGAGAGCGGTGCTAGGCGGCTGTGCGATGCCGCCGGTCCTATTGATTGCGTTTGGCGGCGCGCGGTGACCGGCGAGCTGTGGGATAAGCCGTGCGACGGACGCTCGGCCTTAATTGCGGCTGCCCAAGAAGGGCTCGCATGCGTCGTCGGCGGATTTAGAACGTGGCCGTGTGCGACTAAGACCGTATTTGCGTTTTTGTGGTCTCGGGCCGGTCAGTCCTTGTTGAGCCCGGAGGAGCAATCGTTTGTACGGGAGCATGTGCCCTATACCGAGATTCTGGATGAAAGCACCCAGTTGTCGCGATTTGCCGAAAAGGATCGGTGGATTGTCAAACCGTGCGGCGGCTACAATGCGGTTGGCGTTGTCGCTGGTTTGGATGTCGCGGAACGGGAATGGCCTCAGGTGCTTGCTCGCGCTGCGGCCGCTGGGGCGATTGTACAGGAGTATGCTCAGCAGTATCAGACTCCCTGCTTGCGCGGAACGCTTGTCGATGGGCCGCATCGAGGAGAGGCGCCCAAAGGACTTGTGGATGATCTTGGTTTTGCGCCCGCTTCTAATATGGAAGGCTTGTATCTGTATCGCGGCCGTTTTGCGGGCGTGTACACACGTGTGGGCTTTGCCAACACCATAGGAGAGTGGACGAGCCGTTTGAACGTTGCGAGCTTTTTTGAGGAATAGCCGTTTCTTGGGGAGCCTTCCGTGGTTGCGGCGTTCGACGTGACGGGGAGATTTTGGCGAAGCCGGCGAGTCCAGTTCTATCTGGCGTTTTTGTTGCGGGGCTGGGCGTACGCTTGAGTCGGAGTCCTCTCCATGCGCTACCATGACAGGCAACGAATTTGACGAACGACCCGCCGAGCTTGCCTCGGCGGGCTTTTGGCGTTGCAATGCCGGAGGAACAGCATGCTCATTCACCGTATAGCCGCGCAGCTCTATACTGCCGAGGCACTGCAGACCGTTGAGGCCGGGCTCGATTCTGGCGAGGACGTGACGCTGGCCGTGTCTCAGTCGGGCCGAACGCTTATGGCCGCCGCCCAGTTTGCGCGTCGTCCGCGCCCCACGGTCTACATCGTGAGTGGCGAGGATGCGGCCGATCGCGCCGCACGTAGTCTGGCCGCCTATGTGGGCCTGGCGCACGTGTGCCGCTTTCCCGAGCGCAAGGACTACCCTTGGCGCGAGCAGGCGCCCGACGACGCCGTGGTAGCCCAGCGCTGCGAGGCGCTCGGGCGCATCGTGCGCGGCGACAACTGCATCATGGTCGCCTCGGCTCGCGCGCTGCTGCGTTGCGTGCCACCAGTCGAGAGCCACTACTGGGAGTCCACGACCTTCGCGGTGGGCGAGGAGATTCCTTTTGACGAGGTACCGCAGCGTCTGGTGGGCATGGGCTACACCAATGCCGGCGCCGCCGACGCGCCCGGCCTGTTCCGTGTGCACGGCGACACCGTCGAGGTGTTTCCCGCGCAGGAAAAGGCGCCCGTGCGCATTGAGTTCTTCGGCGACGAGATCGATCGCATCCGCCGCATGGTGAGTTCAACGGGCCAGACCATCGGCAACGAGGACAGCATCGAGATCTTCCCGTGCCGTGAGCTGGCGCTTACCGACGAGGCCGTCCACAACATGCATGTGGCGCTCTATCGTGCCAGCCAGGACGACAGCAAACTGGCCGCATTGCTCGAGATGGTGGATGCGCGCATCGTCACGCCTGAGCTCGATCGCTTTTTGCCGGTGATGTACGGCCAGACCGTAAGCCCGCTGTCGCACGTGAGCGGCAAGGCGCTCGTGGTACTGTCCGAGCCGCGCTCGCTGTTCGACGATTGCCTGCGCGCCTACGAGGATATCGAGGCCCGTGCCGGCGAGGCGGGGGTCGATCGCCTGGACGGCTTGTACGTGCGCGCCCAACAGCTCGACTTTGGTGCCCAGCAGCGCCTGAACTACGTGAGCCTCATCCGTGCCGGCGGTGCGGTGACGGCCGAGCTCAAGATTGAGCAGCCGGCCATCGCAGGCTCGGACAACCGTTTTATGACGCGCATCCAGGAGGTCGTGGGTAAGCGCTATGCCTGCGTGTTTGCCATCCCCGACCGCGGTGCGCGCGAGTCGATGGAGCTCACCTTTGGCGACGAGGGCATTACCTTTGAGGAATCGCTGACCGCGGCGCCCGAAAACGCCGGCGCTATCGGCGACCGCGTGCGTGTGGCAGCGGCGGATTCCGCTGACCGTGCCGCACGCCAGGAGGCTCATGCCTCGATTCGCGAGCGTAAGGCCGACGCGCTCAACGCCCGCTCTCTGGAGGCCGGCGCCGCTCAGGCTGCCGCCGGTGCCGCTGTGCCCACCATCTCGCGCGGACGCGTGACTTTTGTGGACGCCGCCCTGCCGCAGGGCGTGGTGGTGCCCGATGCCAACCTGGCCGTGTTCTCGATCGCCGACCTCAACGCCCGCATGGATGCCAACCGTGCGCGCAGCCGCCGCAAGGTGGACATTACGCAGATCACCTTCCCCTTTAAGCCGGGCGACTACGTGGTGCACGCCACTCACGGCATCGCGCTCTTTAGCGAGATTGCGCGCCAGGAAGTGGGCGGCAAGGAGCGCGACTACTTTTTGCTGGAATACGCCGACGGCGACAAACTCTATGTGCCGCTCGAGCAGGTCGACCGCATCACGCGTTATGTCGGTCCAGACGGCGACAAGCCGCGCCTGACCAGGCTCAACACCGCCGACTGGACGCGTGCCACCAACAAGGCACGCAAGAATGCCAAAAAGCTGGCGTTTGACCTGGTCGACCTGTATACGCGCCGCTCGTCGATCGCCGGTATCGCCTGCCCGCCCGATACGCCCGAGCAGATCGAGATGGAGCAGAGCTTCCCCTACGACGAGACGCGCGACCAGCTGGAGGCTATCGCCGACATCAAGGCCGACATGGAGGCGCCCAAGCCCATGGACCGCCTGCTGTGCGGCGACGTGGGCTTCGGCAAGACCGAGGTCGCCCTGCGCGCGGCGTTTAAGTGCGTGGATTCCGGTCGCCAGGTCATGGTGCTCTGCCCCACGACCATTCTGGCCCAGCAGCACTACGAGACATTCTTTGAGCGCTTTGCCCCGTTTGGCCTAGAGGTCGAGGTGCTCAGCCGCTTCCGCACCCCGGCGCAGCAAAAGCGCGCGCTCAAGGCGTTTGCCGAGGGCACGATTGACGTGCTCATCGGCACGCACCGCCTGCTTTCGGCCGATGTGAACCCCAAGAACCTGGGCCTGGTGATCATCGACGAGGAACAGCGCTTTGGCGTGCAGCACAAGGAGCAGCTCAAAAACCTGCGCGAGCAAATCGACGTGCTCACGCTCTCGGCAACGCCTATTCCGCGAACCATGCAGATGGCCACGAGCGGTGTGCGCGACATGAGCCTGATCACCACACCGCCGACCGGGCGCCGTCCCGTGATCGTGCACGTGGGGGAGTACGACCCCGACGTGGTGAGCGCGGCGATTCGCCTGGAGGTGGGCCGCGGCGGCCAGGTGTATTACGTGTCCAACCGCGTCAAGACCATCGATGACGCCGTGGCGCGCGTGCACGAGGCCGCGCCCGAGGCGCGCGTGGGTGTGGCACACGGCAAGATGAGCCCGCGCGAGGTCGAAGACGTGATGATCGAGTTCGCGACCAAGAAGATTGACGTGCTTATCGCCACGACCATCGTGGAGAGTGGCATCGACAACGCAACGGCAAATACGCTCATCATCGAGGACTCGCAGCGTCTGGGTCTGGCACAGCTCTACCAGCTTAAGGGCCGCGTGGGCCGTTCTGCCACGCAGGCCTATGCGTACTTTATGTTCCCCGGCGAGCTGCCGCTTACCGAGGAGGCCACGGCGCGCCTGACCGCGCTTTCCGAGTTTCAGGACCTGGGCAGCGGCATGCGCATCGCCATGCGCGACCTGGAGATTCGCGGTGCCGGTTCGCTCATGGGTGCCGAGCAGCACGGTAACCTGTCGAGCGTGGGCTTTGACCTGTTTACGCAGATGCTGGGCCAGGCCGTGGCCGAGGCGCGCGGCGACGACGATGCCGGCGTGGAGGCGGCGAGCGTGGGCATCAACCTGCCGGCCGACTACTTCTTGTCCGAGGAGTACATGCCGGCGGTGGACCAGCGCGTGCTCGTGTACCGCAAGCTCGCGGCGGCCGAGGACCTGGAGAGTATCGACGAGGTACAGGAGGAGACCGAGGCCGCGCACGGTGAGCTTCCGTTGGCGGGGCTCAACCTGTTCAACCGCGCTCGCATCCGTATTCGCGGCGAGCGCCTGGGGCTCGAGAGCGTCACGCTCAGCGGCGGACGCATTACCTTCCTGGGGGTTGACGTTCCCAAGAAGGTGGCCTTTGAGTTCAAGAACCGGTACGGCGCGGTGAACTTTCCCAAGAGTCGCAAACTGTCGGTGCCCTACAAGGCGGGTGCCGGCGCGGGCAGCGGCCTGGGTCGCGGTCTCGACGCCAACGACGGCACCGGCCCCGTGGCGGCCGCGCTCATGCTGCTGCAGCAGTTGGGTGCTAGCGACGACGACTAACGGGTCGACGCTGCAAACGCCCCATTTGGGCAATCTGACCCTCACTCGTCGGTCGCGTACGCAAGTACGCTTCCCTCCTCCTTCGGGCCACCTTGCCACAAATGGAACGTTTTCGCTCACTTATGCTCAGCCTGTGAGGACCTACGCCGCTGGTTGAGTCTTCACCCGACCGAAAGGAAAGTATGCTCGGGTATATCTATAAGAAAGACGCCGCCATTGTCGCGGCCATCCTGGCCCTCTGCCTGCTCATCGGCACGTTTTTCGATTACCAAATCTCGAGCGCGCTGTTCAACTCGTCTAGCCTGTTCGGCCGTTTTGTCGAGGCGGCCGGCGAGCTGCCGTTCGAGCTGACGGCGAGCATCGCAGGCGTTATGCTCGTGCGCGCGGTGCGTCCCGATTCCAGGGGGAGCAAATGGCTCGCTGCACTGGGCGTTTTGATCAACGTGGGTCTGGTCGGCTACGAAATTATCGGATCGCTGCGCGTCGGCGGCAAGCTTATTGCGTTTCAGCTGGTTCTGACGTTTGCGTTGGTCATCGCAGCCAACTTCATCGCCTACCGCCTCACGCGCACGACCGAGCCCGACGAGCTTACGCGCTGGGCGTTGATGGTGCTGGCCGTGTGGGTCGCTCAGGCCATCATCCTCAACGTCATTGTTAAGCCGTTATGGTCGCGCCCGCGCATGCGCGTGATCGAGGTCACGCCGGGGCTCAATTTTCAGCCGTGGTGGGTGATCGGCAACCCCGACAAGTGGGCCTATATCGCCGCCGGCGTGATCAAGGACGGGTTCAAGTCGTTTGCGAGCGGACACACGGCGCATGCGGCGATCGGCCTTATGCTCGCCGGGCTTCCCGCGGCGGCCTTTAAGGAAAAGCCGTCGCGACGCCGCGTGGTCTTTTGGGTCGCGGCGGCCGTCGCGGCGCTCGTCGCCTTTGGCCGTATCGTGATCGGTGCACACTTTTTGACTGACGTGAGTTGCGGCTTTGCCCTGGTGTTGGCACTTGAGTGCCTTGCCGCGCGCATTGCCTATCCTCACGGCGTACAATAGCCCCACCTGAATCATCTGGACGATACCTGGTAAGAGAGGATTGCCATGCTCGCGTTTAACAACGATTATTCCCACGGCGCACATCCGGCGGTGCTGCAGGCGCTCGTCGATACCAACATGGAGCCGCAGCCCGGCTATGGTACCGATGCGCACACCGAGCGTGCCAAGCAGCTTATCCGCGAGGCCTGCCAGGCCCCCGATGCCGACGTGTTTTTTCTGGTGGGCGGCACGCAGGCCAACGCGACGGTGATCGACATGCTGCTCGCGCCGTACGAGGGCGTCGTTGCTGCCGAGACCGGCCACGTCGCCTGCCACGAGGCGGGCGCCATCGAGTTTGGCGGTCACAAGGTGCTCACCATCCCCGGATACGAGGGCAAGATGCACGCCGAGGACCTCGAGAGCTATATCCAGGTGTTCTACGAAAACGAGAGCTACGAGCACACGGTGTTCCCGGGTGCCGTGTACGTGAGCCTATCGACCGAGTACGGCACGCTGTACTCCAAGGCCGAGCTCGCGGCGATTCACGCAGTGTGCCAGAAGCGTGAGATTCCGCTGTTTGTGGATGGCGCCCGCCTGGCCTATGCGCTGGCGGCCGATGAGTGCGACATTACCCTGCCCGAGCTGGCGCAGCTGTGCGACGTGTTCTACATCGGCGGCACCAAGTGCGGCGCGCTCTGCGGCGAGGCCGTGGTGTTCTGCGGCATGCACGCCCCGGCGCATCCCATTCCGCGCATTAAGCAGCACGGCGCGTTGCTGGCCAAGGGCCGCCTGACGGGCGTGCAATTCGAGGCTCTTTTTACCGACGGCCTGTATTTTGAGATTGGCCGCCAGGCGATCGAAACCGCGCAGGCGCTTCGTCGCGTGCTGCACGAGCGCGGCTACCAGTTCTTCTTGGAGACGCCCACAAACCAGCAGTTTGTGATTCTGCCCAACGAGGACATGGCCCGCATTCGCGAGCATGCCTCGATCGAGTATTGGGAAAAGTACGACGAGACCCACACGGTGGTGCGTTTTTGCACCAGCTGGGCCACGACGCAGGAGGATATCGACGCGTTGGCGGCTGTCCTGTAGCCTGATGTAATGACAAGGGGCCGCCCTACGCCTGAGCTTGGCGCAGGGCGGCCTTTGCTTTTGGGGGAGAAGGGTTGTATGACCGAGATGTCCGAGCCGACGATTCGCCTGGCGACGCCCGATGACGCGCCGGCGTTGCTGGCCATCTACGAGCCGTATGTGCTCGAGACGGCGATTACCTGCGAATATGAGGTGCCGAGCGTTGAGGAGCTCGCCGGGCGTATTGAGCGTACGCTCAAGCGCTATCCGTATCTGGTGATGGAGTTGGACGGGCGTCCGGTAGGCTATGCCTATGTGAGTCCGCTTAACAGCCGCGAGGCCTACGACTGGTCGGTCGAGACGTCGATCTACCTGGCACGCGATGTGCGCCATGGCGGGCTGGGTCGCAAGCTGCACGACGCGCTCAAGCAATGCCTGGTCGCGATGGGCATCACCAACATGTGCGCCCTCATCGCCGTGCCGCACGACAAGGACGACGAGTACCTGACGCACAACAGCCAGGATTTCCATGCCCATATGGGATATCGCCTGGTGGGCACCTTCGACCGCTGCGCCCAAAAGTTCGGCCGCTGGTACGACATGTGCTGGATGGAGCTGGTCCTGGCCGAGCGCACACCCAATCAACCCAAACCAACCTGGTTTCCCGACCTCCCCAAACCCACCATTTAGGGACAGGTTTATTTTGGCAGGTTAGCCGATGGGCTCGGTGTATTTGGCGCGGTCGGTGCGCTGGATGCGCTTGGAGACGTGGAGCGGGCGGCCGTCGGTGTCGTAGACGTAGTCGGTGATCAGGATCAGCGCCTGCCCGCGCTCGACGTTGAGCAAAAACGCCTCATTTTGCGAGGCGTAGCACACCTCAAAGGTCTTATGCCCCTGTGCCGGCGCGCGATGGAACTCCTGTCGCAGCGTGGCGTAGAGCGAACCGTTAATATCGCGATCGATGAGCGTCTCGAAGCTTGGCGGCAGGTAGGTGGTCTCCAGGCACAGCGGCGCGTCGTCCAGGTAGCGCAGACGGACAAGTTTGACGAGCTTGCTGCCCACGGCGGCGTCAAAGAACTTAGCTATGTTGCCGGCCGCCTTGGCAAAGCCCGAGTCCACGGTGCGCGTGGTGGGCTTCATGCCCTGGCCTTCGACCTGCTTGGTATAGCTCGAAAACACCAGGCTGTTCTCGTGGAGCGCGGGCGTGTCGGCCACAAAGGCGCCACGCCCGCGCTCGGTGCGCACCAGGCCCTCATCAACGAGCACCTTAAGGGCGTGGCGCACGGTGCTGCGCGACAGCCCCGATTCGTCCATAAGCTCCATCTCGGACGGCAGCTTGTCTCCGCGTGCGTAGATGCCGGCGGCGATGCGGTCGCGAAGCGTACCCGCCAAGCGCTCGTATTGGGCCAGTTTCTTTTTAGACGAAGCGTTCATGCGATCAACCTGTATCTAACTTGTATGCGTATCTAATCAAGCATGTATTCAATACAACAACAAAACCGCTGGTAGCTAGCTATCGAAAACCGCATCAGCAAAATTTCTAAGATAAATATAGCATACAACTAGTCGACATAACCAAAACATGTATGTAACTTGTATGCCATCGAGAGCATCAAACGAGAAGAAAGGCTGATGCACGATGACTACTCAGGAACAGGTTAAGGATGTCGTCTCCCAGGTTTTGGCTGACAAGGCAGACAAGGGCGGCATCAAGCGCGTCGTGTGGATTGGCGCTGGCGGATCCAACGGCGGCAACTATCCTGCCCAGTACTTTATGGAGCACGAGGCCACGCAGGTCGTGAGCTCCAGCTACACCAGCAACGAGTTCGTGCACGCAACCCCTGCCTACGTTAACGAGAACACCCTGGCCGTGGTCGTGTCCATGCGCGGCACCAAGGAGACCATCGTCGCCGCCCAGGTCGCCAAGGACCACGGCGCCAGCACCATCGCCATCTATGTTGACGAGTCCGGCCTCACCGAGGTCTGCGACTACAAGATCCAGTACGACAGTCTGGCCGTCGACGAGTCCTGCATGGGCCGCACCAACTCCGCCGTCGTGACCATGATCGCCATGGAGCTCACGCAGCAGACCGAGGGCTATGCCGAGTACGAGACCGCTATGGCCGCGTTCGACTTGGTCGACCCCATCTATCGCAAGGCCGTCGAGTACACCCGTCCGCTCGCTGCTAAGTGGGCCGAGCAGAACGCCGACAAGCCCTGCATCAACGTCATGGCCCAGGGCCCGCTCTTTGGTGCCGCCTACGTCTTTAGCATCTGCAACGTGCAGGAGATGCTGCAGATCGACTCCTGCACCATCAACACCTGCGACTTCTTCCATGGCCCCTTCGAGATCCTGGACAAGCGCACCTCGCTGTTCCAGCTCATCAGCGTCGGCCGCAGCCGCTGCAACGACGAGCGCGGCATCCGTTTCGTCAACCAGTACGGTGGCGAGCGCGTCTATCAGCTCGACGCCAAGGAGCTCGGCCTCAACGACATCAAGGACAGCGTGAGCGAGTACTTCAACCACCTGATCTTTGCCCCGATCCTCAACAACGTCTACATGCGCGCACTCTCTGCCGTAACTCACAAGGACTACATGACGCGTCGCTACATGTGGAAGCTGGATTATTAGTTACGGCGTTTTACCAAACGCCGTAACCGCTCGACGCTGCGCGGGCCGCATTTGGTCAATCTGGCGTTCAACTTCAAGGGCGCGACCAGAAGGTCAGCGCCCTTTCGTTTCACGCCACCTTGCCTCAAATGCGGCCCGCTCGCTGATTTATGCTCAACCAGCGGCGCTTTAGTCGTTGGGGACGTTCTTAAATGGCTAGTCATTCAGGAGCGTCCCCAACGACTAGTCATTTAAGAACGTCCCCAATGACTAGGTAGAGCAGATTTTTCCGTTCGGCGATTTGTGTCTTGAAAAATGTATATAACGACTATAACGTAGTGTGAAACATATTGGAAACAATACCGAGGAGGCTGCGTTGAAGAAAAGCAATCTGGGCTATGTGCTGGTACTGATCGCCGCGCTTATGTGGGGCAGCATCGGAATCTTTGTAAACGGCATCTCGGCCATGGGCGTTTCGTCCCAGAGCATGGCTGCCTTTCGCTTGTTGGTCGGAGCGCTTATCTTGGCGCCGGTCCTGATGTTTATGGGCTGCCGTCCGGGTGAGGGGTCTACCGTGGCTCAGGGTCCGCTGGCCCTGTTCAAGGCAAGCCCTAAAGAGCTTGTTCCCTGTGCGCTTGTCGGCATCGTCGGTTTGGCCGCCGCCAACACCTGCTATTACGAGTGCATGGGCGAGGTGGGCATGTCCACGGCCTCGGTGCTGCTCTACACCTCGCCGGTGTTTGGCGTCATGCTCGGCCGCGTGCTTTATCGCGAGGACGTGACCCCCAACAAGCTCGTTGCCATTGTCTTTAACATCGTAGGCTGCGTGCTTGCAGTGACCAATGGCGACCTTTCCGGTTTCCAGTTTTCGGTTTGGGGCGTCACGTCGGGCGTGATTGCAGGCCTTTGTGGTGCGTCGCTCGCGGTGTTTAGCCGAATAGCAACCAAGACGGTCCACCCGCTGGCTGTCACATTTTGGGGCTTTGTTTTTGGCGGTGCGGTTATGGCAGCTATCGCGGCTCCGTGGCCGGATGTCGCCGCGGCAATGTCGCCACAGCTGCTGCTGCTGTTCCTTGGCTTTGGACTCATCCCCACAGCTGTGGCCTACATCTTATATATGCAGGGTCTGTCCATGGGGCTCGAGACATCGAAAGTTCCCGTCGTAATGTCATTCGAGACGGTCGTCACCGTACTGGTGGGCATTGGCATCTACGCCGAGCCCGCCGGCGCGATCAAGGTCCTGGGCATCGTGCTGGTGCTCGCGTCCATCCTGATCATGAACACCGACTTCTCTAAGCTGCGCAACAGTGTGTTTGTCGGTCATGTCGTTGAGAGCATGACCTTTAAGCCCAACGCGTGGTGGACGGAGAAATCGCAGGACATGGATCTGTTTAAGGAGCGCACCGGCATCGCGCTGGAGCCCACCGTGCAGGAAAGCCCCTGGTACTTTGTGCGATAGAGGATTGCGCGCAGGGTCTGACCTCGGGTTATCCAGCCAGCGCCGGCCTACCCGGCCCCAACGTTTCAAGTACGTTAAACCCGTCAACGGTCGATTTTCACCCGCGAACGGTCTTTATACTAATTAGCAATATAAGCAACGTATAAGACGTTATAATGACCATAACGAAAAGGAGGAGGCAAGATGAATCAGATCATTCTCGCATCTCATGGCGGCCTGGCCGCAGGCGCCAAAGACACGCTCGAGATGGTTCTCGGCGACGTGTCGAACGTCCACGTCGTGTCGCTTGCTCGTGACGACAAGGAGCCCATCACCGATAAGGTGGACGCCATGATCGCCACGTTCAACGCGGACGACACCGTCTATGTGCTGACCGATATGCTCGGCAGCTCGGTCAACAACAACATGGTCGAGCTTTCCAAGAACGGCACGAAGTTCACGGTTGTCAGCGGTTTCAACATCCCGCTGGCGCTCACACTCGCTATGAGCCCCGTCCCCGTCAAGGGTGCCGAGCTCGCAGCCCTCATCAACGAGGCCCGCACCGGTCTGACCAACCCCAACGCACCGGTCGAGGCTGCCACGGCTCCCGCCAAGAAGGCCAAGGCGTTCCGTCACAGCTCCGGTCCCGCCAAGATCGTCCTCGCACGTCTTGACTACCGTCTGCTGCACGGCCAGGTCGTCTTTACCTGGACCACCAAGGTTCAGGCCGAGCGCATCATCGTCGTCGACAACGTTGCCGCCAACGATGACATCAAGAAGGGCGCTCTTAAGCTGGCCAAGCCCCAGGGCGTGCGCCTGAACGTCTTCACCGTCGAGCGTGCCCTCGCCAAGATGGACAAGCTCAACACCCTCGGCGAGCGCGTCATGTTCGTCTTTGGCAACACGGCCGAGATGCTGCAGTTCTGCCAGGGCTACAAGCTCGACGCCATCAACCTGGGCGCCACCGCCAACCACGACGGTGCCGATCAGATTGGCGGCAAGGACAGCTCCGTCTTCCTCGACGCCACCCAGAAGGCCGACGTCAACCAGCTGCTCGACATGGGCATCAAGCTCTATGTCCAGCAGACCCCTACGTATCAGAGCGTCGACATCGACGCCAAGCTGTAATCAACCAGGCTTTTGCCTGACTGAAAGGAGAAGGGTATGAATACGTTCATCAGTGCGGTGCTCGTCGGCCTCGTCGGCGTGTTCTGCATGTGGGACTCCCGCCTGCTCGGTCGTCTTAACTTCGAGCAGCCCCTCGTTGGCGCTACGCTCGTCGGTCTGCTGCTGGGCGATGTGCCCACCGGCCTTGCCGTCGGTGCCGCCGTCGAGCTCGTGTCCATGGGCCTGGTGCAGGTCGGCGCCGCCGTTCCGCCCGATATGGTCCTGGGCGGCATCGTGGCCGCTGCCTTTGCGTGCCTGACCGATGCTTCCGCCGAGACCGCCATGACGATCGCCATCCCGGTCGCCGTCCTGGGTCAGCTCCTCGGCATCGTGTTCCGTTCCATCATCGCCGTCCTCACCCATGTGGCAGATAGCGCGATTGATAACGGAAAGTTCAAGACCGCCTACCGTATGCACATCTGCGCCGGCTCCGGTTTGTACGCCATCATGTACTTCCTGCCGATTTTCCTCGCCGTCTTTGTTGGCACCGACCTGGTTCAGGCCATCGTCAACATGGTTCCCGAGTGGCTGTCCACTGGTCTTAACGTTTCGACCAAGATCATGACTGCCTACGGCTTGGCCCTGCTGCTCACCATGATGATCAAGAAGGGTATGACTCCGTTCCTGTTCATCGGTTTCCTGCTCGCCGCTTACCTCAACCTGTCCGTCATCGCGGTCGCTCTGATCGGTGTGTGCCTGGCTGTCGTCTTCATGGGCTTCAAGTTCAACGGTTCCCATGCAGCCGCCGGTGTCGATTCCGACTACGATCCGCTCGAAGACGACGAAGACTAAGGAGGAACACACTATGGCAACCGCAACCAAGGACGTGTCCCTGAACAAGAAGGTCAGCCAGTTCTTCTGGCGCTCCTGGGCCATCCAGGCCTCTTGGAACTACGAGCGTCAGATGAACATGGGCTTCCTCTACGGCATGGTTCCCACGCTCGATCGCCTCTATCCGGACGAGTCCGACCCCAAGCAGCTCGCTGCTAAGAAAGAGGCTTACCACCGTCACATGGCGTTCTACAACTGCACCCCGCAGACGAGCGCTTTCATCCTGGGCCTCGCCGCCTCCATGGAGGAGGAGTACGCCAAGGATCCCGAGAACTTCAACCCCGATTCGATTAACGCGGTCAAGACCTCCCTTATGGGCCCGCTTTCCGGCATCGGTGACTCCTTCTTCCAGGGCACCATCCGCGTTATCGCCTTTGGCCTGGGCGTTCAGCTGGCTCAGCAGGGCTCCATCATGGGCCCGATCCTGGCCATGCTCATCTCCATCGTCCCCTCTGTGCTGATCACTTGGTTCGCAGCCAAGATGGGCTATCAGGGCGGCCACGAGTACCTGAGCAAGCTTCAGGGCGGCGACCTCATGGAGAAGCTCATGTATGTCTGCGGCATCGTGGGTCTTATGTCCGTGGGCGGCATGATCGCCACGCTGATCGGCGCCACCACCCCGCTGCAGTTCGCTGACGGCACCGTCGTGATCCAGGACATCCTGGACAGCATGATGCCCCAGATGATCTCCCTTGGCCTCACCGGCCTTATGTACTGGCTCATCAAGAAGAACGTCAACACCGGTTGGCTTCTCGTGATCGCCATTGTGGGCGGCATCGCCCTCTCCGCGGTCGGCATCCTTGCCTAGTCGCGACTAAGCGCCTAACCGCTTTCCCCCGGGGGCCTGCCTGGCATCCCATACCCCAGGCAGGCTTCCATCCCTAAATGTGTCAAAGGGACAGTTCCTTTGACACATCCTCAACGGACCGGCGACTCGGTCCAAATCACGGTAACCCTGCGAGCGCCCGGCAATGTGGCGCCGCAAATAATTGAAAGGAATGTGTCAGATGTACGAGATCGACCTTAACCTCCCTAAGCAGATCGTCGCTGACGTCCTGTCCAACCACGAGATCCACAGCGTCGCCTTCGTCGGCTGCGGTGCCTCCATGTCCGACCTGTACCCCGCCAAGTACTTCCTGGCCAACAACACGGACAAGCTGAACGTTCAGATCTTCACCGCTAACGAGTTCAACTACGACACGCCTTCCTGGGTCAACGAGCACACCTTCGTGATCACCTGCTCCCTCGGTGGCTCCACGCCCGAGACCGTCGAGGCCAACAAGACCGCCAAGAAGCACAACTGCCCGGTCGTCTCCCTCACCAACAAGGCTGGCTCCGCTCTGACCGTCGAGGCCGACCACGTCATCGTTCACGGCTTCCATGCCAACTATGCTGCCAAGGCCGAGAAGCCCGCCTACGCCATCGCTCTTGCTCTCGAGATCCTTCAGCAGACCGAGGGCTATGATCACTACGAGGACATGATCACCGGCCTCAACAACATCTTCGAGCTGATCGAGAACGCTGCTCAGTCTGCCAAGGGCCTGGCCAAGCAGTTCGCTCAGGACTTCAAGGACGACAAGATGATCTACTTCATGGCCTCCGGTGCCTCCGAGAAGATGGCTTATTCTAACGCCGCCTTCCTGTTCACCGAGATGCAGTGGATCGACGCCGCCTCCTACAACACCGGCGAGTACTTCCACGGCCCGTTCGAGGTTTCCACCGAGGGTAAGCCCTACGTCTTCCTCATGTCCGACGGTGCTACCCGTCCGATGGACGCTCGTGCCCTCACCTTCCTGCAGCGTATGGGTGCCAAGGTCGCTCTGATTGACTCCAAGGACTACGGCCTGGCCGACGCTGTGCCGGCTAGCGTCCTCACCTACTTCAACCCGCTGCTGCACCTCGCCGTTATGCGTGAGTACGGCAACCAGATCGCCGAGGCCCGCCAGCACCCGCTGACCATGCGTCGCTACATGTGGAAGCTTTCCTACTAATCACAAGTAAGTAGACCTTACGGGTTGATTGAGAGGGGATGGGGTTTGTGCCCCGTCCCCTTTTTGCTTTGGGGGCGTGTCTGTCGCGCCGCAAAACCCCAGATAAAACCTACCAAAATAAACCTGTCCCTTTTTGGCAGGTGGGAGGAGATGCGTATGATCAAAGCGGTGCTGTTTGATATGGACGGCGTGCTGGTCGATACCGAGTGGTTCTACAACCGTCGTCGCGTGGCGTTTATGGAAGAGAAGGGGTTCCACTTTGACGAGATCCCCGATCTTTCGGGGTCTAACGAGCCTGCCATTTGGGAGGCGCTGGTGCCCGACGATGTTGAGCTGCGCGAGCGTCTGCGCGTGGAGTACAAGCAGGCCTACAGCCCGGACCACCCCGTTCCGTATGCCGAGCTGCTCAACGAGCAGACGGAGCCGGTGATGCGTGAGCTGCACGAGCGCGGCGTGATGTGCGCCATCGCGAGCTCGTCCTATCGCGAGCTGATCGACGAGCTGGTGGAGATCGCCGGTATCGCCGACGTGCTGGACTACACCATCAGCGGTCACGAGTGCAGTGCGTTTAAGCCCGACCCCGAGATCTACCTGCGTGCCATGGAGGCGCTGGGGGTGGAGTCTGCCGAGTGCCTGGTTATCGAGGATTCGCCTTTGGGGATCGAGGCTGGCAAGCGCTCCGGCGCCCGAGTCCTGGCGCTGCGTCCGCACGAGGGCGTCAACCTCGATCAATCGCGAGCCGATGCCGTTATCGATAATCTGACCGACATTTTGGCCGCTTTGTAGTGTCAATCCGCCGCGAGAAGCACGGGTTCAAACGTTTTTTGCGGTGGACTGGCTCAATTTGGTTTCGATTTTGATCCGTTTGGCTTCGATTCGGGCTAAGTGAGTAGACTTTTTGGCGCAGGCCAAGCACAATGCATATCTTCCTTTGTAAAACCGCAGGTCACAGGGGTGGCGGTTTTGGGTGTGCTCGGCAGATCGTAAAAAGTCTACTCACTTGTAATTTGG
Source organism: uncultured Collinsella sp. (assembly GCA_900550185.1). Classification (GTDB taxonomy): domain Bacteria; phylum Actinomycetota; class Coriobacteriia; order Coriobacteriales; family Coriobacteriaceae; genus Collinsella. The sequence continues at coordinate 1,824 of URRN01000010.1, read as the reverse complement.
GCCTTTGGTCGTGGGGGTTGCTGGTCCCGCTTTGGTTGTCGAGGGAGGGTGAATTGAAGCGCCCCCGCACGCTCCATGCTACAATCGCGGGCATGCCCCACAACTACATCTGCCTTCGAAAGGAGCCTGCGTGGCGAACGCCATCGACCAGCTCACGGACCGCGTGCTCATGCTCGGCCGCCTCACCATCGTCCGCCGTGCCATTACTGCCGTGGCGGTCACAATTTCTGCCGTTCTCCAGACATTTCTGATCCAGGCGTTCATCCAGCCCGCCGACCTGCTTCCGAGCGGTCTCACCGGCGTCGCGGTCCTGCTCGATCGCGTTACCTCGCTCGGCGGCGTTCACATCGACATCTCGCTCGGTATGCTCGCGCTCAACATCCCCGTGGCGCTCCTATGCTGGAGCGGCATCAGCAAGCGCTTCGTCATCTTCTCGATGATGCAGGTTGTGCTCTCATCGCTGTTCCTCAACATCTTTCACTTTGCCCCGTTTTTGGGCGACAAGATTATGCTCATCATTTTTGGCGGCGTGGTCTCGGGTCTGGGCGCTGCCATCGCGCTTAAATCCGGCGCATCCACCGGCGGCACCGACTTTATCGCGCTGTGGGTTTCCAATCACACGGGCAAGACCATCTGGGGCGTCATCTTTGGTTTCAACTGCTTTATCCTGGCGATCTTTGGCTTTATGTTTGGCTGGGACAAGGCGGCGTACTCCATCGTGTTCCAGTTTATTTCGACCAAGACCATCGACAGTTTCTATCGTCGCTACGACCGCGTGACGCTGCAGATCACGACGCGCAAGGCAGACGAGGTCATGACCGCCTATGTTGACCATTTTCAGCACGGCATTAGCTGCGCCGAGGTCATTGGCGGATACAGCCGCGAGAAGATGTACCTGCTGCACGCCGTTGTATCGACCTACGAGAGCCAGGACATTATCAAGCTGGTGTGCGACATTGATCCCGGCGCCGTGATCAACGTGTTCCACACGCTCAACTTTGTGGGCGGCTGGTGGGGCGGTCATGTCGACGAGCCCATGCCCACGGCCGTACCCGATCCCGACAAGCCCGCGCGCATGGCCAGCAGGCAGGCGCGCCTCAGCGAGCAGGACAGTTTGCAGCAGGACGACGGCAAGTAGGGTATTGGCATTTTGCCGGCACGGCGCAATCCTGTCCGCTTGAGCCTCCCGAAAGCCTCGCTGCTTTCGGGAGGCCTTCGTTTGCCCAGATAAAACCTACCAAAATGAAGCTGTCGCTTTTTGGTAGGTGGGGTGTATCGTTTTATCAATATGAGGTAACATGAAACTAGACGTTATATACGTATTAGTTATTTCGATATTTCGATAAGAGTGATCAGATATGCCTGCACCCAAAAATGCACCGCTTTACCAGCAGATTTACGATGAAATCAAAGATGCGATCGAGAAAGGTGTTTATGCACCCAAGGAGCGTATTCCGTCCGAGCTCGAGCTTGCCGAGCAGTACGACGTGAGCCGAATTACGGTGCGTCGCGCCGTCGAGGAGTTGTGCTCCGATGGCTACCTGGTTAAGCAACAGGGCCGCGGCACCTTTGTTTCCACGCCGCACATCAATCGTCAGTTCCATGCCTCGACGCTGCAGACGTTTACCGCGCTGTGTTCCAACAACGGCATGAAGGCCGGTGCACATGTGGTCGATCGCCAGATTGTGCCGGCGCGCCAAAACGAGATGGAGTTCTTTGGCCTGCAGAAGGATGCGCTGCTGCTCCATATCAAGCGCGTGCGTACGGCCGACGGCGAGCCCATATTTGAGGAGAACATCTTTGTGCCGTTTGACGCCTACCGTG
>URRN01000009.1 GCA_900550185.1 uncultured Collinsella sp. | reverse complement strand
GTGAAGGGGTGGGGAAAGGTGTTGAAAAATGGGGCGGTTCCCCATATTATTAATGACGTCGACAGGCGGGGTGGTTCCCCGCGTACGTGCCATCTGAGTAACCGAGGGGAGGGCGCACATGGGAATGACTGGTGCATACGAGCGCAATCTCGATGCAAAAGGTCGTCTATCCCTGCCTGCACCCCTTCGCGAGGAGCTTGGAGAGCACGTTCGCGTGTTTAAAGCCCTGGATGTCGATGCTCTGTACGTGTTCTCTGCCGAGGCCTTCGATAAGTGGGTCGAAGGACTCTTCGCGGGTCGTGAGGGCCACGAGGGTTTTAACCCGCGTGACATTAATGACCAGAAGCTCATGAGGGCGATCAACAAGCGCACCACGTCGATGGATGTGGACAGCGCCGGTCGTATCGGTCTTTCCGAGTCTCTCCGCAAGCAGGCGAACCTCGACCGCGAGGTCACGGTTGTGGGCAACTACGACCACCTTGAGGTTTGGGATCGCGCCGCGGCCGATGAGGACGATGACGATGAGGCCCTGCTGGACCTCTTCTTCTCGTAAGGGCAAGGCACGGGTAACGGATGGAGCGTGGGATCTTGACACAAGAATATCGGCATGAACCTGTCATGCTCGGCGAAGTGCTTGAGTCGCTGCGGCTAAAGAGCGGCTCCGTTGTCTGCGATTGCACCCTTGGCGGTGCCGGCCATTCGGTAAAGATGGCCGCGCAGGTGGGGGAGACGGGCCTTTTGCTCGGCGTCGATCAGGACGACATGGCCCTCGAGGCCGCTGGCGCCCGTCTGGACCGCGAGGTTCCCGGCGTTCCGCACCAGCTGCTGAAGGGCAACTTCGGCGACTTGGACGAGCTGCTTTGCTCGGCCGAGGTGCCCGGGGTCGATGGCTTCCTGTTCGATTTGGGCGTTTCGTCACCGCAACTCGATATCCCTGGCAGGGGCTTTTCGTATAACGAGGACGCCCCATTGGACATGCGGATGGATCCGGGTAATAACACCTTAAACGCAGCTGAGGTCATCAACACCTATAACGAACACGACCTCGCCCGGATTCTACGCGTCTACGGCGAAGAGAAGTTCGCCTCGCAGATCGCGCGCGAGATCGTGCGCCGCCGCGAGCAAGAACCGATCGAAACCACCGGCCAATTTGTCGAGATCATCAAGGCGGGTATCCCGGCTGCCGCTCGTCGGCATGGTGGACACCCGGCCAAGAAAAGTTTCCAGGCCATTCGCATCGAGGTCAATCACGAGCTCGATGTGCTCGAACGGGGGCTTGATGCCGCCACCAGGTGGCTCAACCCGGGCGGACGTATCTGTGTCATCTCGTATCACTCGCTCGAGGACCGTATCGTAAAGAACCACTTTAAGGAGATGAGCCAGGGGTGCACGTGTCCGCCGGAGATTCCGGTGTGCGTGTGCGGCAACGTGCCGATACTCAAGGTCATCACCCGCAAACCCTTGGTTGCCCAGCCTGATGAGGTTGAGCGCAACCCTCGGGCGAGATCAGCCAAAATCCGCGTGGCGCAGCGTCTGTAGACGCGACCGCGCGATATTGGACCTCCCGCTCGCACCATAAACGAAGCTTAAACACACTACCAACGTACTCGGGATGGGAGGCGGCATATCATGGGCTACAACACTTCAAGCGCAGCACTCGCCTATGATATGAACGCCATGCCCGCCTATCGTGAGACGCCGCAGGCCCCCGTTGCTCCCCGTGAGCAGCGCACGCCGCGCTTTGATGTCTACACGGGCGCGGGCCGTCAGGCAAACCAGGCGGTAAGCCCGGTTTTCATGAGCGTTCTTAAAACGTTTTGCATCATTGCGGCTATCTTCATGACGATCGGCGTCGCCCGCGTGGCGCTCGCCGGCGTTACGGCCCAGGTGCTCAACAGCAACGCCGAGCTTACCAACACGCTCGAAAAGGCGACCGATGAGAGCTCCGACCTAGAGGTCATGCATTCGGTCTATGGCGCCGACACGCGCATTCGCGACCTTGCGGGCGCTTATGGCATGGTGGAGCCCAGCGAGAGCGTTACACTTGACTTTTCGCAGGATGCAGCCGCGGGCGCCAACGCGACCGCGACCGCTCAGTAGCAAGACGGTAGCTGAGTATGACAAATGACTATCGCCGCGGTTCCGATGGGGGCCGCGGTTCTGGACGTCCCTCGTCGCGGGGACGTTCTGGTTATCAAGGAACGGGTCGGCAATCTTACAACGCCGGGCAGTCCCGTGGCAACGACCCGGCGTCGCGACTTCGCGGCTCGGGCGGCCCTCAAGTGCATAACACCAGGACGCGCAAGAGTTCGTCGACCGAATGGCTCACAGGCGCGCCTCTGCCTCGCCGCAAAGCCGTCATGGGATTCATTGGGCTTGGCTTGGGCTTGGGCGTCTTTCGCCTTGCCGACTATCAAATTGTCGAAGCCGATAAACTGCGCGAGCGTGCCGATGCGCGCCGCCTGCTTGCACAGACCCTCTATGCCAAACGCGGCACCATCTACGACCGCAACGGTAACGTGCTGGCGTCGTCGGTCGAATGTCGCAACATCGCCGTGAACCCGCAGCTTGTCGAGGATGTTGACAAGACGGTGTCGGCGCTGGTCAAGGCAACTGGAATCGATAAAAAGACCTGCCGTAAGCTCGTCGAGTCCGATGGCACCTGGGTGTATATCAAGCGCCAAGTGGACGAAGACGATGCTGCGGCGCTGGAGAAGAAGAACCTGCCTGGCGTGCTTTTTGAGCAGGCTATGAAGCGTGTATATCCATACGGCAATCTGGCATCGCAGGTGCTGGGTGTAGTGAATGTGGACAACGACGGCTTGACGGGTCTCGAAAAGCAATACAACAAGCTTCTGACCGGCACGAACGGTTCTCTCGTACGCGAGCGCGCGAGGGACGGCAGCTATATCGCGGGCGGTGCCTATAAAAAGGTGGCTGCGGTCGACGGCGTTGACATCGTGACGACGCTCGACGTTAATATCCAGCGAGCGGCTGAGGATGCTCTGGCGGAGGCTGTCGAGAAGACTAAGGCCAAGAACGGCTCGGCTTTGGTCACCGACCCCGCGACTGGTGAAATTCTCGCCGCCTGCTCGTACCCGACCTACGACCAGACCGATCTAGAGAACGCCAAGACCGAGGATATGAACCTGCGCCTGGTCACTGATGCCTACGAGCCCGGCTCGGTCTTTAAGACGCTCGTGGCGGGCGCCGGCTTCGACTTGGGCGTCGTGCGATCGAGTACGTCGTTTGAGGTGCCGGCGAGCATCAAGGTGGGTGACGATACCGTCACCGATGCCGACAAGCGCGACTATGCCATGACCATGGATGTGCGCGAGATGATGCGCCGTTCGTCCAACGTGGGCTTTGTCCTGGTGGGGCGCAAGATCGGTGCCGACGATTTTGCCGCCTATGTGGACAAGTGGGGCATCGGTCACAGCTCAGGTGTCGATTTTCCGGGCGAGAGCCTGGGCATCGTCAAGGAGCGTGACCAGTATGACGGCGCCACGCTGGGCTCGATGAGTTTTGGACAGGCACTGTCCGTCTCGTCGATTGAGATCGCACGTGCCGTGGGCGGCATCGCCAACGGCGGCGTGATGATGACACCGCACTTCTATAAGTCCAGCAAAGGCGACGAGAAAGACTGGGGCGAAGGCGAGCGCGCGATTTCTGAGGATGCTGCATCCCAGGTGACATCGTGCATGCAGACGGTCGTGTCCGAGGGAACGGGCGTTGGCGGCGCGGTTGACGGCTATGACGTGGCGGGTAAGACCGGTACGGCCGAACGAGCCGACGAGAACGGCGGCTACCTCAAGGAGAACTACATGTCGTCCTTTATGGGCTTTGCGCCGGCACAATCGCCCAAGGTGCTGTGCTATATCACGCTCGACGGAACGCCGAGCGGCTCAGATGCCGCTGCGGTGCCGTTCCAGTCCATTATGGCCAACGCGCTCGACGTGCTGGGTATCCCGCACACGAAGTAGGGGGTTACAATCTTTGGGGCGTGGTTTGTTGTCCCATATGAGGGGTGTTCACATGCCCTGCACCACGCATGCGCGGCGCTGGGATACAATACGCCGATAGCATTATTAGGTTTACAGGGGAGCTGCAATGATAGAGATCGCCGTCAACAACCTCGCGGCCGCAACAGGGGCCCGAACCGTGACGGGAGAAGCCGATCGGGTATGCCGCGGGTGCGTTATCGACTCGCGCCAGGTCGAGGAAGGGACGATTTTCGTCGCCTTTCCCGGTGAAAACGTCGACGGCAATGATTTTGCTTCCCGTGCCGTCCAGTCGGGTGCCGGCGCCGTCGTGATGACGCGTGAGCCCGAGGCCGAGCTGGTCTCGCTGGCGCAGGACAAAGGCTGTGCCATCTTGCTGACCGATGATCCCGAGGAGTTTCTGCTGCGTTTGGCGCACGCGTATCGCCTGGAGCTTGGCTGCCTGGTCGTTGGCATTACCGGTTCCATCGGCAAGACGACGACCAAGGACGTGCTCGCCGCTGTGCTCGCCAAGCGCTATCGTGTCTGGGCCACCAGGGGCAATTTCAATAACCTGATCGGCATGCCGCTCACGGTGCTTTCCGCTCCGGCCGATACCGAGGTCCTGGTGCTCGAGATGGGCATGAACCATTTCCACGAGATTGAGCGCCTGTCCCAGTCCGCCAATCCCAACCTTGCCATCGTGAGCAAGATCGGCACCTCTCATATCGGCATTTTGGGTAGCCGCGAGAATATCGCCCGCGCTAAGGCCGAGATTGTCCAGGGTATGTGCGCCGCTGGCGACTTCTTGCCGCTGCTGGTTTTGGGCGGCGAGGACGACTTTACACCGTTCATTCGCGATACGTTCGCCCAGCCTGCTGGTATCGACGTGATGCTGGCCGGTGTCTCTGACGATGATGAGGTCCGCGCCCGCGACGTTCGCGTTGATGACGAGGGCCGTCCGGTCTTTACGCTCGATTTTTGTCAGGGCGAGACAATCGATACCATGCTTGCCATCCCCGGCGTGCAGTCCGTTCCTAATGCCGTTAAGGCCGCCGCGGTTGCCTATCGCCTGGGCGTGACGCCCGAGCAGATCGATGCTGCCTTTAGGGGTCTTACGATCACCGGGCACCGCCAGGAGATCAAGCGCGCCAAGAGCGGTGCACGCATCGTCGATGACTCCTATAACGCCAGTGCCGAATCGATGGCTGCTGGCCTCGATCTGCTGTGCTCGCTTTCGTGCACGGGGTCTCGCATGGCTATCCTGGGCGAGATGGGCGAGATGGGCGATGAGGCTCCTCGCATGCATGAGCTCGTGGGCGCCTATGCCGCCGCCAAGAAGCTCGACATGCTGGCGTGCGTGGGTGGTGAGCTGGCCCAGCTTATGGCCGATGCCGCGCGCATGATGGGCATGGACGAGGACCGCATCCAGGTGTTCTCCGATTATCAGCAGGTGCTCGACCGCATGGGCGGCGCGCTTGAAAAACATGATGTTGTACTGGTCAAGGGTTCCCGCTTTGTTGAGCTCGACCGCTTTGTGGAAGGTGTGTGCTAGCCCATGTTCGGCAATCCCTCGTATCCAACGTATCAGGCTTTTTTGGGGCTTGGCATCGCCGCCGCCATTGCGCTGCTGCTCATGCCGTGGTGGATCAAGCTGCTCAAGGTCGAGGGTATCGGCCAGCAGGTTCGTGCCGACGGCCCCAAGCGTCATTTGGTTAAGCAGGGAACGCCCACCATGGGTGGCGTTGTCATCCTCGTCGCGATCTCGCTGACCTGCCTGCTGATGGGCAAGCTCACCACCGAGCTCGTGCTCGTGCTGCTCGCCACGCTGGCGACCGGCGTGCTGGGCCTGATCGACGACCTGACCTCCGTTACGCATGGGCGCTCGCTCGGTCTGACGCCTCATGCCAAGATGATCGGCCTAACCATTATCTGTGTCACCTTTACGGTACTTGCCGTTAACTGGTGCGGCGTCGCCCCCGAGATTCGTTTTCCCGGCGGCCTGACGATTGACCTTGGCGTGCTTTCGACCACCATCTGCGGCCTTTCGTTCCCGTGGCTCTACATTGTCTTTTGCTGGCTGATGATTGCCGGTCTTTCTAATGCCGTGAACTTGACCGATGGCCTTGACGGTCTTGCTGGCGGCACCTCCATGATCGCCATGCTCGCCATGGCTGCCATGGCGTTTTTGCACGGAGACGTGAACCTGTCCATCTTCTGCACCGCGTGTGCCGGTGCCTGCCTGGGCTTTCTGTGGTTCAACTGCTATCCGGCGAGCATCTTTATGGGCGATACCGGCTCGCTTGCCCTAGGCGCCGCGTTTGCCTGCACGTCCATCATGACCAACACCGAGGTCGTCTCCCTCATCATCGGCGGCCTGTTTATCGTTGAGACCCTGTCGGTCATGATTCAGGTTGTCTACTTCCACTTTACGCACAAGCGCGTCTTCCTTATGGCGCCCATCCATCATCATTTCGAAAAGAAGGGTTGGGCCGAGACCAAGGTCGTCATCCGTTTTTGGATTATCGCTGCGGCATTTGGTGCCGTTGGCCTTGCCCTGTTCTTCCAGTTGGGATAGTGGTCTTTCATGCCTCTTGCTGATGTCTTTAGCCTGCTCGTTTTGGGTCAGGGCAAATCCGGTCTCGATGTCGCCCGCTGGGCGCTGGCACATCCAGAGCGCGTAAGCGCCGTTACCGTGTATGGCGGCGGCACCTCTGAGCCCAATGACGCCACGCGTGCGCTCGAGGCTGCCGGTGCGTCGTTTGTCTATGGGACCGAACAGGTCGAGGGCGCCCATGACGTATGCGTGACGTGCCCGGGCATCTCGGAGTTCTCGGGCTTCTTTAAGGCCGGGCGCGAGCATGCCGCCCAGATTATGGGTGAGCCCGAGTTTGCCTATCGCCTGTCGCCCGATAACTGGATTGCCATCACGGGCACCAACGGCAAGACGACCACCACGTCGCTGACCGATTATCTGCTCAAGGCTTCCGGTGAGGCCAGTGTAGCTGTCGGCAACATCGGCGAGCCGCCTATCAACGAGATTGACGGCCGAGCCCACAACGAGTGGTTTGTGGCTGAGCTCTCGAGCTATCAGATTGCTACGACCACCGAGCTCCACCCTCGCGTGGCGGTGCTGCTCAACATCACTCCCGACCACTTGGGCTGGCATAAGAGCCATAAGAACTATGCGCTTGCCAAGATCAAACTGTTTGACAATATGGTCGATGACGATCTGGTGGTCGTCGACGTCGAAGACGCCGGCATTCACGAGTTCGATGAGTACATCTACACGTCGGGTCGTCGCATCTGCAAGGTTGCCTTTGACGAGCCAGAGGGTGAGGATGTCGCCTTTGTGCGCGATGGCAAGATGATCGTGCGCCTGAAGGGCGTCGAGACCCCGCTCATCGCTACATCCAAGCTCAAGATCTCGGGCCATCACAATGTTATCAATGCCCTGTGCGCTGCCACGGCTGTCCTGGCCGTCGGTGCCAATCCCGAGGGCATTTGCCGCGGTCTGGCCTCGTTCCAGCCGCTCGAGCACCGCGTGGAGCCGTGCGGCGAGATTGACGGAGTGCGCTACGTCAACGATTCCAAGGCGACCAACACCGACGCGGTCGAGAAGGCACTGACGGCATTTCCCGATGACAACGTGATCTTGCTGCTCGGCGGCCACGATAAGGGCACGCCGCTCACGGACTTCGCGCGCGTCGTTATGGATAACGTGCGCTCGGTCGTCTGCTTTGGCGATGCGCGCGAGCGCTTTACCGCCGCTATGGACGAGGCCGATGTCGATGGCGATGTGGATATCGCCCAAGCGGATGACCTACGCGATGCCGTGGACGTTGCCCGTTCGCTGTCGAGCCGTGGCGACGTGATCTTACTTTCTCCTGCCTGCTCTTCGTTCGATGAGTTCTCGGGCTATGAGGAGCGCGGCCGCGTGTTTAAGGACTACGTGGCTCAGCTTGCCGCTGCAGCGAAATCGCAAATGGAATAGGGGTTGCCGGTGAGAGAGGAGAGCCCCCGACAAGGTATGAGGAGGCCCGACTCGGACCGTGCTTCCTCGCGGCGTAGCACACCGCGTTCCGGTCGTGGCGGGCAGTCGTTTAGCGAACGCTATATTGCCGGCGTTCCCGCCCGCATCATGCGCCCCCGTCTGATATTTATGGCCTGCCTGTTTACTTTGGTGTGCTTTGGTCTGCTGATGGTGTACTCGGCGTCTTCGGTCGAGGCGCTGCACGAGAATGGCTCGGCGACGTTTTTCCTGGGTCGACAGGCCGCGTTTGCCGTGGTTGGTGTTCTGGCGCTGATTGCCATCGTGCGCGTTTTGCCGGACAGCTGGTTTGGGGAGGATGTGCTTAGGATCTTCCTTATCGGCATGATAGGGCTACTGCTTCTGGTGTTCTTGGTGGGCAGCGGCAGCCGTGGCGCCACGCGCTGGCTTAACATCGCCGGTATTCAGTTCCAGCCTTCCGAGTTTTTAAAGCCATTTGCCATTGCGTATTCGGCCATCATGCTTGATCGCTTCTTTTCGCCCGGTGGCAACATCAACGAATTCCTTCGCAAGATGGGCATCTACCTGGGCATTTCGCTCTTTCTGATCTTTATCCAGCCCGATTTCGGTACTGTCCTGATCATCCTGTTGACCCTCATGTGCATGGCGTTGTTTGCGGGTCTCGACCCCAGATTTATCATCGGCGTGCTAATCTTCGGCATTCTCGTGATCGTGATTGCGCTTGTCGCAGAGCCGTACCGTATGGTGCGTATTCAGGTTGCCTTGAACCCTTGGGCCGACGAGTATGGTGACGGCTATCAGGCCACGCTTGCCATCATGGCCTTTGCCTCGGGCGGTCTGTTCGGCCGTGGCATCGGCAACTCAACCATGAAGTACTCGTATCTGCCCGAGGCGCACAATGACTACATCCTGGCCATCATTGGCGAGGAAGTCGGCTTTGTCGGAACCGTGCTGTTCTTCTTGGTGTTTGCGATGCTGATCTACTCGGCGTTTCGCATTGCCGAGCAGGCGACCGATCGCCGGGGCGCGCTTATGGCGTCTGGCTCCGCGGTCATTCTCGCAGTGCAGTTTTTGATTAACGCGCTGGGCATCCTCAACGTGTTTCCCATGACGGGCAAACCGTTGCCGTTTATTAGCTACGGCGGTTCGTCGATTATTGTGTCGCTTATGCTTGCCGGGTTGATCCTGCGCGTTTCGTACGAGAGCGCCCGCCGCGATGAGTATGACCGCCGCCGTGAGAGCTTTGCCGTTATGGACGAGAGCACCGCCGGCGTAGCCCATGTGCGCGGTGAACGACCTTCGCGTAGCGGCTTTACCGTTCTGGATGGTTCTGCATCCGAGCCGGCAGCTCGTCCACGCTCGCGAACGGCTCCGCAAGGTCGTCCGCAGCGCCCCAGCCCTCGCAACGCGGGCGGCGGATATAATCGAATCGATTTGAACTCGGACCCGTCGGCGCGTCTGCGCACCGACGACCAGGGACCGCGTGTACGAAGGGACTACCATGACCGATAAAATGACCGTTGCTATTGCAGCCGGCGGCACGGCAGGACACATCAACCCCGCGCTCGCCTTGGCCGAAGAACTGCGTGACCGTGGCCACCACGTTGTGTTCGTGGGCCAGTCGCGCAAGCTCGAGGGTCGTTTGGTCCCCGAGGCTGGGTTTGATTTTGTGCCCATTACGGTCACGGGCTTCGACCGCTCCCGTCCTTGGACGGCGCTGACCTCGCTGTGGCGTGTCAATAAGGCCAAGCGTGCGCTCGCCAATCATTTCTCAAAGGTCGGCAAGCCCGATGCCGCCATCGGTTTTGGTGCCTATGTCGAGGTTCCGCTGTTGGGGTGGTGCAAGGGCGCAGGCGTTCCGTATCTGCTGCATGAGCAGAACTCTGTTCCGGGCCTGGCCAACAAGATGATGAACTCCCACGCCGCCCGCGTGTGCATCTCGGTGCCGGCAGCGCGTTCGGTCTTTGAGCGCGAAGGTGACCCTGGCCACGTGCTCATGACCGGCAACCCCGTACGTCGCTCGGTGATCGAGGGCGATCGCGCTCGCGGCCGCAAGGCACTTGGCGTTCCCGAGGACGCTACGCTGCTGCTCGTCTTTGGCGGTTCACTTGGCGCCCAGCACCTCAACGAGCGCGTGACTTCGCTCAAAAACGAGCTGCTTTCGCGCAAGAACCTCTATGTGTTGCATTCGACGGGTGCCGACGGCTTTGAGGAGACCGAGCGCGCTTTGGCGCTGACGCCCGAGGAGGCGAAGCGTTACCGCGTCCAGCCTTACATCGACAACATGGGCGATATGCTGGCTGCTGCCGATTTGGTGCTCTCGCGTTCGGGTGCATCGAGCGTGGCCGAGATCGCTGCGCTCGCCGTGCCCTCGGTGCTCGTGCCGTATCCGCATGCGACGGCCGACCACCAAACCACCAATGCTCGTTATCTGGTCGACGCCGGGGCCGGCGTGCTCTGCGCCGATGCCGATATCGACGGTTCTGCCTTTGCCGATGAGCTGCTGCACCTGGTCGATGACGCGGCGGCACGCGACGCCATGCGTCAGGCGGCGCGTGGTCTGGCTCAGGATAGGGCCGCCGCTCTTCTGGCGGATGCGGTAGAGGGTTTGCGTTAGTTAGACGGGATATCGTCGGTCGCCCTCGCGCTGATGCGGTAGGTGCGGTACAGTTAACGGGTTACAGGCAGTGTTTACGCAAGGAGTACACGAGCACATGGCTGATTCCCAGACTGCAACCTCCGCGCCCGAGTTTAAGAGCGCCCACTTTATCGGTATCGGCGGCGCCGGCATGAGCGGCATCGCCCTCGTTCTGCACGAGCGCGGTTATGCCGTTACCGGCTCCGACCTTAAGACGTCACGTTATATCCGCCAGCTTACCCGCGCTGGTGTGAAGGTGCATGTGGGCCATGAGGCCGCCACGATCGACGAGGTCAAGCCCGACGTGGTTGTTGTGTCCACCGCTATTCCGGAGTCCAACCCTGAACTCGTGCGCGCTCGCGAGCTGGGTATTCCCGTGTGGCCCCGTGCCAAGATGCTCTCTGCTTTGGGCCACGGCTACACCACCGTCGCTGTTGCCGGCACGCATGGCAAGACCACCACGTCTTCGATGTGCGCCACCATGCTCGACCGCATGGGTCTGGATCCGAGCTTCTTGATCGGCGGCATCGTCGAGGGCTATGACACGAACGGCAAGAACGGCTCGGGCGACTACTTTGTCGCCGAGGCCGACGAGTCCGACAGCTCCTTCCTGTTCCTGAACCCCAACGTGGTCATTGTGACCAACGTCGAGGCCGACCACCTCGATCACTACTCGGGTATCGAGGAGATCGAGGCAACTTTCGCCAAATTCATGAGCCTGGTGGGCGAGGACGGCACCGTCATCGTCTGCGGCGAGGACCCGCATCTGGTCGAGCTCGCCAAGTCGACGGGCCGTCACGTGCTTTCCTACGGCTTTGCCGAGAGCAACGACATCGTCTGCGTGCACCCGGATGTCAAGGGCATCCAGAGTGACTTTATCGTTCGCTTTGAGGACGGCACTGAGCATGCTGTGGAGATCAAGAGCAATCCCGGTCGCCACAACATGCTCAACGCCACGGCGGTGCTCACCGTCGCCCATGTCCTGGGCCTTGACATCGACGCCGCCGCCAAGGCGCTCTCGAGCTTTGAGGGCGTCCGCCGTCGCTTTACCCACGTGGGCGATATCGATGGCATCACCGTGGTCGATGATTACGGCCATCACCCCACCGAGATCAAGGCGACGCTTGCTGCCGCTTCCTCGCTGGGCTACAAGCACGTCGATGTCGTGTTCCAGCCGCACCGCTATTCGCGCCTGCAGGCCCTGTGCGACGACTTTGCCGATGCATTTGCCGATGCCGATAAACTGCTGCTGATTGATGTGTTCTCGGCTGGCGAGATGCCCATTCCGGGTGTCACCTCTAAGATGCTCGCCGATACCGTGCGCGCCAAGCATCCTGGCAAGGAGGTCGTGTACTGCTCCAGCCGTCTTGAGCTCAATCAGGAGCTCGAGCAGATGGTGGGCGAGGGCGACCTGCTGCTCACCATGGGTGCCGGCGACGTTACGACCGTCGGTCCCGAGTTCATTGAGTATCTGACTGCCAAGAAAGACGCTTAAGTCTAATGGGTCTGTTTAACGCCGTCATGGCGCTCTCGGGCATGATCGACACGGATGTGATCGAGGACGAGCGCCTTGCGCGTCATACGAGCTATCGTATCGGCGGCAAGGCCGACCTCTTTGTGACGTGCCATAGCTATCATGCCCTTCGCCGCGCCGTGGCGGTGCTCGATCGCGAGCAGGTGCCGTGGGTCATCATCGGCAAGGGCTCCAATCTGCTGGTTGCCGATGGCGGTTATCGCGGTGCCGTCATTTCGCTCGGACGTGAGTTTCAGCGCACGGTTGTTGCCGATGACGGTTGTACGCTGACGGTCGGTGCGGGCGTGATGTTTGCGCGCTTGGTCAACGATGCCCTGTCGCGTAGCCTTTCGGGCCTTGAGTTTGCCGTTGGCATCCCTGGTTCGGTCGGCGGTGCGATATCTATGAATGCCGGCACACGGACCGAGTGGATTGGCTCGCTGGTTGAGGATGTCGTAACGTTTGACCCGGCATCCGGTATCAAGCATTATGCGGGGTCCGAGATCACTTGGGGCTACCGCGAATGTAGCCTTCCCCGCAATGAGATCATCCTCGAGTGCGTGCTCAAGCTTAAACCGGCGCCCAAGGCCGACATTCGCGAGCGCATGGAGCGGTACCTGACGAGGCGCAAGCGTACGCAGCCCATGGGTCGCGCATCCTGCGGGTCGGTCTTTCGCAACCCGCAGGATGCGAGTGTGGGCAAGCTTATCGAGGATTGTGGATTAAAGGGTTTTTCGATTGGCGGCGCGGAAGTTTCGCCCGTTCACGCTAATTTTATCGTTAATAACGGAACTGCCTCGGCCGATGACGTTGCCGCGGTTATCAGACATGTGCACGGAAAGGTGAGGGAGGCGTATGGCATCGAGCTCAGACCGGAAGTTAAATTCCTCGGCTTCTAGAGCATCGAAACCCACCTTCCGCCGCGCCGGAGGGCGTTCCGGCGCGCCTGCCAAACCTCAACGCAATACCGTCGCGCACTCTAAGTCTGTCGGGTATGCTCGACAGACCAGTCGTCCGGTCGTCGGCTCGCAGCTCGGTAATCGTCCGGCCGCAAAAAAGTCCTCGCGTCCCTCGATGACGTCAAAGCCTGTTATGGGCGCCAAGCCTGCCCGTCCCATGGCGGCTCCCAAGCCCTCGACGGGAACTAAAGCGGCGCGTCCAGGTCGCACGCTGGGCGCATCGAAACCGCGCTCGCTGACATCGGTGCCGGCTACCGCCAAGAAGCCTTCGGGTAAAAAAAGCGTCAACCCGTTGTCTTCACTTGGGGCGATGGTAAATAAAACATCAGACGCCGCTTCTGTCGTTGCAGGCAAAGGCAAAATCGTGGGCGGCGTTCTGGCCGCCTTGGCCGTGCTCGTCGTCGTTGCCATCGTGGTGATCAACTCTGGACTGTTTACTGCCACTGATATTCAGATTCAAGGCAGCGAGCATGTGACGAAGCACGATGCTATCCAGCTGATCGACTTGCCCGAGGGAACGTCGCTTTTTAACGTCGATCCCGACCAGATTACCGAGGACCTCAAGCAGAATCCGTGGGTCTCGGGCGTGGATGTCCAGCGTCAGTTCCCGCATACGCTCATCATTACGCCGATGGAGCGCAAGGTCATCGCAATTGCCTATATCAGTTCCGATGACCTTGCCTGGGCCATCGGGGATGATGACACCTGGATCGCCCCACTGTCGACGTCGGTCGAAGTGGACGACCAAGGCAACGTCATCACGACAGGGCAGGGCTCAAATACCTTGACCGGAATCGATGCCGCGCTGGCGCTCGCCAAGCATTATGGCGCGGTGTTGTTGACTGATGTCTCGGCGGATGTCGCTCCGGTTTCCGGCCAGGCGGTGAACTCCAAAGCCGTTAAGGCCGGCCTGGATTATGTGCGTGGTTTTTCGAGCGAGTTCTTGGGACAAGTCAAGGATATTTCCACGCCTTCGGTCGAAGCCATCTCGGCAAACCTCAATAACGGCATTGAGGTGTCGCTGGGCGATTCGGGCGATATCGCCAAGAAGGAACGCGTAGTCACCAAGTTGCTTTCGCAGGTAGAGGGCGTAACGTATATCAATGTGCGCTCTCCGGGTAACTATACATTTAGGAACGCTCCGACCTCGTAGCGCTGGTTGATGCTTTGTTGAGGGGCCATACCACGCCGTTTATCTGGTTTGTTTGGTTTTCACGGTCAATTATTTGACTGATACGTTCATAATGTGCAAACATAATACGGTTTACCTTTGCATTTACTTTCAACCTGAAGGTTAATGTGCGCAGGGGTCGACCCATGCTATGGCTATAACCTTTGTTCGGAGGACCGACATGCACGAGACAGAGATCAACAACTACCTTGCCGTCATTAAGGTGGTCGGCGTCGGCGGCGGCGGTACCAACGCGGTCAATCGAATGATCGAAGAGGGCATCCGCGGCGTCGAGTTTGTTGCCATCAACACCGATGCTCAGGCACTCGCGATCTCTGATGCCGATATCAAGGTGCACATCGGCACCGACCTTACCCGCGGCCTGGGCGCCGGCGCCAATCCCGAGGTTGGCCGCAAGGCTGCCGATGAGTCCCGCGACGACATCGCCGAGGCGCTCGCTGGCGCCGACATGGTGTTTATCACCTGCGGCGAGGGCGGCGGCACCGGTACCGGCGCTGCTCCCATCGTTGCCGATATCGCGATGAACGAGGTCGGCGCACTGACCGTCGCCGTCGTGACCAAGCCCTTCACCTTCGAGGGCCGCAAGCGTAAGAAGAGCGCCGAGGAGGGCATCAAGACCCTCTCCGATTGCGTCGACACCATGATCGTCATTCCTAACGATAAGCTGCTCGACATCGCCGAGAAGAAGACCACCATGCTCGAGGCCTTCGCGATTGCCGATGGCGTCCTTTCCCAGGGCACCCAGGGCATCACCGACCTCATCACCGTCCCCGGTATCATCAACCTGGACTTCGCCGATGTTAAGACCATCATGAAGCAGGCCGGTACCGCCATGATGGGTATCGGTACCTCTTCTGGGGATACTCGTGCCGTCGACGCTGCCCAGCAGGCCATCTCCAGCCCGCTGCTCGAGAGCTCCATCGATGGCGCCACGCGCGTGCTGCTCTCCATCGCCGGTTCCAAGGACCTGGGCATCCAGGAGATCAGCGACGCCGCCGACGTTGTCGCCAACGCCGTCGACCCCGAGGCCAACATCATCTTCGGTACCGTTGTCGACGAGTCCCTGGGCGATCAGGTGCGTATCACCGTCATCGCTACGGGCTTCTCCGACTCCAACGTCAACCGTCAGGACGAGCTCTTTGCTGCTCAGCAGTCTCAGAGCAAGGCCGCTGCCTCCGCTGAGCCGCAGCGCACCGCTCCGGCTGCCAGCCCGGCTCAGGCCGCTCCGACCCGCAACGTCGGTGGTACCGAGCTGCCCAACTTTGGCAACGACCAGTTCGAGCTTCCCGACTTCCTGAAGCGCGGTAGCTTCTAGTTCGTTTTTCTCAACGACCTGCACGGGGTGTCTCCATTTGGATGCACCCCGTTTTGTTTCTCGTTTGTAAACGAAAGCCTCCAATCTCCTTACGTTCCCTTTACGTTTGGTCCCTACCGCTGCGGGTATCCTTTTAAGGAAGTATGACAGCCGTATAAACGCGGACTGCGCGGCGACGCCGCGGTACTTGTGTTATTAGGAGGCTTTAGTATGGCAGCACGTGCGGACAACGTTTCGCGTGTCGACCATGATGGAGTTACGTTGGTGGAGGGCGCGACATCCGATGTCCGCTTTGCCTTTACCGAGCGCACCGGTGGCGTTTCTGAAGATGCGTACTCCTCGCTCAACCTGGGCTCGCATGTAGGCGATGACCCCTTTGCTGTTCAAGAAAATCGTCGTCGAGCGCTCGAAGCTATGGGCGCCACTGAGTGCGAGCATAATCTGCTCGTGCCCAATCAGGTACATGGTGACCATATCGTTACGGTGACTTCGAACGGCGCCGACGATCTTGAGGCTGTTCGCGAGCAGATTGCCGAGGGCTGCGATGCCATCGTCTGTACGGCCCATGACGTGCCCGTGCTGCTCTGCTTTGCCGACTGCGCTCCCGTGGTGCTGGTGGCCCCTGGCGGATTTGCCGTGGTGCACTCCGGTTGGAAGGGCACGATTGCACGTATTTCTGCCAAGGCGTGCCAGGCGCTTTGCGATGCTGCCGGCTGCGATGCGAGCGACGTTTCCGCCTATATCGGCCCCCATATCTTGGCTGACGAATATGAGGTATCCCAGGAACTCATGGATCGCTTTGCCGTCGAGTTCTCTTGCATCGATGCGAGTGCCTCTCGCATGCTCGATCTTTCTGCTGCCATTTGTGAGGCGCTGGTAGATGCCGGTGTGGACGCGGATAATATCGTGGATACCCAGCTTTCGACTGTGCGTCAGAACGACCGCTTTTATTCCTACCGTAACGAGGACGGCACCTGTGGGCGCCATGCTGCGATCGGCGTGATGCTATGAGAAAGATCGTATCGGTCCTGAGCGCCGCTGTGCTTACGCTTACGCTGTGCGCCTGTTCTTCGGGATCTTCTACCTCTTCCATTACCGTTGCCGGCTCCACGACCTGCCTTCCTATCGCCGAGATTGCGGCCGAGGGCTTTAAGGAGGAGACCGGCATCGACGTGCTCGTTTCCGGTTTGGGTTCTTCCGCTGGGATCGAGGCCGTCAGCGCCGGCACGGCCGATATCGCCAGCTCCTCCCGTGGACTCAATGCCGACGAACAGGATCTGGGCCTGACTCCCATCGTCATTGCCCACGACGGTATCGCGGTCATCGTGAACGAAGACAACCCCGTCGATAACCTCTCGACCGAGCAGCTCCGCGATATCTATGCCGGCAAGATCACCAACTGGAAAGAAGTCGGTGGCGAGGACCTGAGGATTCAGGTTATCAACCGAGATGAGGCGTCTGGCACGCGTGAAGCCTTCCGCACCATCGTGATGGACGGCACCCCGTTCGATCGCCGCTCGGCCGTTCTTTCGGGCACGGGCCAGGTGCGCGACGTGGTATCTCGTTCGCGTGGGGCCATCGGCTACATTTCGCTGGGCTTCGTCGATAGCCTCAACGCCAAGACCTCGGTCAAGGCCGTCTCGGTCAATCATGTTGAGGCGTCCGAGAAGACGGTCGCGAGTGGCGGCTATCCCATCTCGCGCGACCTTTACTTCTTTGTGAAGGGTGCGCCTTCGCAGCAGGCGCAGGATTACATCGACTACGTGACGTCCGAAAAGATGGACAAGCAGATTCGCGAGGCGGGCTTTATTCCCGTCACCAACGACGAGAAGGGGAGTGAGTAGCATGGAAGCACAGGAAAACTCCCAGACTGAGCAGAATGCTCAGGCGCCCAAGAAGCGCGAGCTGGCGCTCGTATCGCGCAGCACCTATATCAAGGAGAAGGCGCTGCAGTGGATTTTCTTTGCCTGCGCGTTCTTGGCGGTTGTTACCGTCATCCTGATTTTTGTCTTTACCACGTACTCGGCGCTGCCCGTCTTTACCGACATCGGTCTGGCGGACTTCTTTAGCTTTACGTGGGCGCCCTCTGAGGGCCACTACGGCATCCTGTCGCTGCTTGCCGGCTCGGGTCTGGTGACCGTCGGTGCGCTCGCCATGGGTGTGCCCCTAGGCGTGGGCACGGCCGTGTATCTGGTCGAGATCGCCAACAAGCGCGTGCGCAAGCTCATCAGCCCTGCCGTTGACCTGTTGGCCGGCATCCCTTCTATCATCTATGGCTTCTTTGGCATGATCATCATCCGTCCGTTTATCGCGCAACTGACCGGTGGTCTTGGTTTTGGTGCGCTGACGGCTTGGTTCGTGCTTGCCATCATGATCGTCCCTACCATCACCACGCTCACCATCGATGCCCTCAATTCCATTCCCATGGGTATTCGCGAGGCATCGTATGCCATGGGTGCTACTAAGTGGCAGACCATCTATAAGGTTGTGCTACCTGCCGCCAAGCTGGGTATCGTGGATGCCATCGTGCTGGGTATGGGCCGTGCCATCGGCGAGACCATGGCCGTGCTCATGGTCGTGGGTAACGCCCCGGTTATTCCCGACAGCATTGCGAGCCCTATCTCGACGCTCACGAGCCAGATCGCGCTCGACATGAGCTATTCCTCGGGTCTGCATCGCTCGGCGCTGTTCGGCATGGGCGTGGTCCTGTTTATCATCTCCGCCACGCTGGTGGGCATCGTCCGTCTGATTTCCAAGAAGAAGAGGGGGTAGGCTATGTCCGATTCCGTTGACACGACGGTCGATACGACCTCGTCGCGCGAGCGCATCAAGCGTGCCCTTTCCCATGGCAAGAAGGGCCGCATCAACAAGGACCTGTCCAACAAGATCATGCTTGGCGTGTTCCGTGCCGCGGCATACATCACCACGCTGGTGCTTGTCGCTATCATTGCCTATGTGGTCATTAACGGCCTGCCGCATATCTCGCTCGACTTTATCTTCGGTTGGCCCCAGGGCGTCAACGCCGAGGGCGGAATTTGGCCCACGATCGTCTCGACCGTCTATGTGACGGCGCTCGCCATGCTTATCTGCACGCCGATCGCTGTGCTGGCAGCCGTCTATCTGGCCGAGTACGCCAAGCAGGGCAAGGTCGTCGAGCTCATTCGCTACGCTGCTGACGCTTTGGCCTCGGTGCCCTCCATCGTTATGGGCCTGTTTGGCTACGCCTTGTTTGTCGAGGCTATGGGTCTGGGCCTTTCGATGGTCTCGGCCGCTCTGGCGCTTGCGCTCTTGATGCTTCCCATCGTCATGCGCACCACCGAAGAGGCCATTCGCGCCGTTCCGCGCTATATCCGTTGGGGCGCGTATGGCCTGGGCGCCACCAAGTGGCAGGTTGTCTCCAAGATCGTGCTTCCTTCTGCCTTTGGCCGTATTGCCACGGGCATCGTTCTCGCCATCGGCCGTGCCATTGGCGAGACCGCGGTGGTGCTCTATACCATGGGGCAGGCCATCAATCTACCTATTTCGCCGCTCGATTCCGGCCGCCCCATGACGGTTCACCTGTATCTGCTTGCCAACGACGGCATCAACATGAACGCAGCCTACGGCACCGCGCTCTTGCTGATGGTGATCATTCTGGCCTTCAACCTGTTTGCGCGCTTCCTGTCGCGCAAGCGTCGCTAGTTAAGGAGTCCCATGTCCGTTTATCAGTCCGCTCCCACGTTGGAGCAAGCGGCCATTACGGCCAAGGATTTCAACTTTTGGTACAGTGACTTTCATGCGCTGACGGGGCTTGACCTCAACATCGCCAAAAACGCCATCACCGCCTTCATTGGCCCTTCGGGCTGCGGCAAGTCGACGTTTTTGCGCTGCATCAACCGCATGAATGACCTGATCGAGGGCACGCGCGTCGAGGGCACCATGACGCTCGACGGCAACGATATCTATGCCGAGGGTGTCGACCCGGTCGATCTCCGTCGTCGCGTGGGCATGATCTTTCAGCAGCCCAACCCGTTTCCTAAATCCATCTACGAGAATGTCGCCTTTGGCCCTCGTCTGCAGGGCGTGACTAGCAAAAGCGACCTCGATGACATCGTGGAAGAATCGCTCAAGCGCGCCAACCTCTGGAAAGAGGTATCCAATCAGCTCAACAAGGATGGCTTGGCGCTCTCGGGCGGTCAGCAGCAGCGTCTGTGCATCGCGCGCGTGCTTGCGGTGCAGCCCGATGTCCTTCTGATGGACGAGCCCTGCTCCGCCATCGACCCCACGTCCGTCTCTAAGGTCGAGGATCTGATGGCCGAGCTGGCGCCCGAGATGACGATCATCATCGTCACGCATTCAATGCAGCAGGCAGCTCGTATCAGCGACTACACCGCATTCTTCTTGCAAGAAGTTGCCGGCGAGCCCGCCACGCTCATCGAGTATGGTCAAACCGACGCGATCTTCACCAGCCCGGTGGACTCGCGGACGGAAGACTATATCACCGGCCGCTTTGGCTGATCGGTGCGACTAGTCCCAAGCCGATCGGATCTGGTCCGGTGCGTATTCACTGTGCGGGCGGCATGACCGCACCCAACTGATTGGAGTGAACCATGCGCAAACTGTTTTCCCGTCAGCTCGTCGAGGCCCGTCACGAGATGCTGAGCATCTATGAGGCCGTCGATCTGGCCCTCCACGATGCCGTGAAGGCCTATGTGACCGACGACCGCAAGCTCGCCACCAAGACCAAGAAGCGCACGCTTTCGATTGACGCGCGCTGCGCCAACCTGGAGGCCGTCTGCTACAACCTGATCGCCACGCAGTCACCGGTCGCCTCCGACTTCCGCCTGCTTCAGACGATCATCTACGTCGACTTTAACCTGCAGCGCATGACCGATAAGGTCCGTCAGATCTGCCGTGCCACGCGTCATATGATCAAGGCCGACATCTCGCTGCCCAAGGAGCTTGTCGGCACGGTCGAGGCCGAGGCTGAGGCCGTCTACCAGGTGCTGGGCTCTTCGCTTTCTGCGCTCGTCATCAATGATATGTCCATCATCTGCAACCTGGCCGTCGAGGACGAGCCAGTGCACGCTGCCTACGAGAAGTTCTTCCGCACCTTTAACCGTATGGATACGGGCGACTTTATGGACGACGACAGCAACTATGACGACCTGCGCCGCGCCATCATGGTTTCGCGCTACCTCGATCGCATCGCTTCGATTTCCATCGACGCCGCTTGCCGTCTGACCTTCCTGTTGACTGGTCAGCGCATGACTGCCGGCGATATCGCCCGTGTGGACGAGGATGAGCTCGAGAGCATGCGCGTGCCTTCGGGCGAGGGTGTTATCATGAGGCCCGCCGTCGACGCTCGCTACGTTGCCAAGGTGCCCACTAACGAGGTCAGCGAGGGTCTTCGCTACCTGCTCGATCATCTTGAGGACGAGGACGATGGCGAGGACGACGAGGAGTAAGTAGCCCCGTTCGTCGAAAGATTGTAAATACCTAAGTGAGCGCGGCCTTGCACATGCGGGGCCGCGCTCTTGCGTTAGCATGGGACTACTTGTTTGGCTGTCAGCGGAGGCGATTGGCAATGGATAACTATTTGGATTTGATGCGCGCTCGCCGCGAGCAGATTCTGGAACGTTTTTATGCGGCGCTCGATCGCGCGGGCCGCCCCCACGACGCCGCGCGCCTCATTGCCGTGTCCAAGACCGTTGGTGTCGATGAGACCGTTGCCGCCATCCAGGCGGGATATCGCCATTTTGCCGAGAATCGCCCGCAGGAGCTGGTTCGCAAGCTCACGGGTCTGGCGGAGCATCCGGAGCTGCCCGAGGTGCGCTTCGATATGATCGGCAACCTGCAGACCAATAAGATCAATGCGGTGCTGGGCTCAGCCGAGCTGATTCACTCGGTGGGTTCGCTGCATCTGGCGCAGGCGATCTCGAGCCGTGCTGTTCGCAAGATTGAGGCAGGCGAGCTCGTCGGCCCCCAGCGTGTGCTCATTGAGGTCAATGTGAGTGGTGAGGAGTCGAAGGGAGGCTTTTCACCCGATGAGATTCGCGCCGCCGCGGGTGAGCTTGCAGAACTTGAGGGAATTTGCGTACAGGGGCTTATGACTATGGCGCCCCGGGGGAATAAGGATGTGGCACGCCGCACCTTTGCGGGGCTTCGTGAGCTGAGGGATGAGCTGGAGGCGGCGCATCCCGATTTGAACCTGCCTGAGCTTTCCTGCGGTATGAGCGAGGACTTTGAGTCTGCCCTTGAGGAGGGCTCTACGCTCGTTCGCCTGGGCAGGGTAGTATTTAGCCCGGAGTTTGCAGTAAAATAAGGCTCTGAAGTGCGCACTGATTATCGGGGCGCCTGCACTAAACCGCGAGAGGACACAACCATGGGCTTCCTTGACGAGATTAAAAATAAGATGCACCTGGGCGGCCAGCAGGGTTACGACCAGGGTTATGGCCAGGACGACGACTACGGCTACGATGACGGCTATGACGATAGTTATCAGGGCAACGGCTACAGCGGTGCTTCGGGCGAGGGCTTCTACACCCAAGACGAGCCGAGCAACGGCCTGCTTGGTCAGACGCGCCGCGGTGAAGCTGAGTCGGTTGCCGTGTATACGCGCTCCGGTCAGCTGGTCGGCGATGACTCCCGCCATGCCACGACGTATAACCCGCCTTCGCGCTCGCAGGACAGTGTTGCGAGCGGTTATCGTCCTGGTGCCTATGACACGCCGTCGAGCTACGCCGAGAACACCCGCGCCCGTGCCGCCGCTGCACCCGCGCCTGCACCGAGCGATGCCTCGGCCTATGCGAGCAATATCATCAACGCCACGCCGCAGCTGCCGGCCTATGTCCTGCGCCCCGAGAGCTATGACGACGTGGAGACCGTGGTGCGCCGCGTTCGCACCAAGCAGCCTGTCGCACTGATTTTTGTGGGCGTACGCACCGAAGTTGCCAAGCGCGTCTTGGACTTCTCTTACGGCTTTGCCTGCGGTCTGGGCGCCACGGTCAAGGAGGTAGGCGACCGCGTGTTCATGGTGCTGCCCGCCGGTTGCGAGGTCAAAGATTCCGATCTCAAGAAGCTTCGTGCCGACGGCTACCTTAAGTAAAGACAAGACGAGGAGATTCCCATCAACATCTACACTATCGTCCAGCTGGTCAACACGCTGTTCAACTTCTATTCCACGCTCATTGTCGTCTACTGCTTTATGACGTGGATTCCCATGAAGCAGGGTGGTTTACTTCAGGATATTGCTGCGGTGCTCGATAGCGTGTGCGGTCCGTGGCTCAACCTGTTCCGTCGTTTCATCCCGCCGATGGGCGGTATCGATTTTTCGCCGGTCGTTGCGATTATTGCGTTGCAGTTGGTGCAGAGGCTGGTTCTGCAGCTTCTTATAGGTATACTCGTATAGAACTGACTTTGTAACTTACGTCGGGCGTGTAGCGCCGAGGCGATGAAAAAGGAGACTTGTTATGGCTATTACCCCTGCAGACATCCAGGCTCAGACTTTCTCTGAGGCCAAGCGTGGCTACGATCCTGCCGAGGTCGACGTCTTCTTGGAGACGCTGTCCTCCGAGGTTGACGCTATGCTCGCTAAGATCGTCGACCTTAAGGGTCGTCTGACTGCTACCGAGCAGCAGCTTGCCGATGCACAGGCTCAGCTTGCCCAGGCTCAGGATGCCACCGCCCAAGCCGTTCCCGCCGCCCCCGTGGCTGCTCCCGCCCCTGACTTCTCCGCTCAGGAGCGCCAGATTTCCGCTGCCCTGATCGCTGCCCAGCAGACCGCTGAGACCATCGTCAACGATGCCAACGAGAACGCTGAGCGTATCCGCAACGAGGCTGACGCCAAGGCCCGCGAGGTTATCCGCCAGGCTCTGACCGAGAAGCAGGCCGAGCTCGAGGAGATCGATCGTCTCAAGGCTTCCCGTGAGGAGTTCAAGGCAGAGTATCTCAAGCTCATCCAGCACTTCATGGACGATGCCCAGAATTCCTTCCCGGCCGATCTGATGGCCTCCACGCCGGTCGGTTCTGCCGCTTCTCCTGCGGTGACTGTTCCCGCCGAGCCGCTGCCCGTCGCTGACCCGGTTGTCCCCGTGGCCGACCCTTTCGCCCCGATCGACAACTTCGCCGCTGACGACCTGGACTAACATTCGGCCTACAATTTAGTGCCTAGAAAGGACCCGCAGCTTGCGGGTCCTTTTTTATGACTGTGCCGGAGTGCGTAACATAAAAAACCGAGCCCTGCACATAATGGCGCAGAACTCGGCGAACGGGTGAGCGGTCAAGGGTAGGTTTTAAGGCATGTCCCAAAACCTACTTGAGGAGGAAGTCGGAGAGGGGAATGGTACGGGCCTCGCGATGCTCGGGATCGGCGATGTGGTCGGCAGGATATCCACAGACGAGCATGTGATAGGGATAGACGCCCTTGGGCAGATTGAACTGCTCCTGCGCCACCTCAGGCTTAAAATGGCATACCCAGCACGTTCCCAGGCCCTGCTCGGTGGCCTCCATCATCATCTGATCACACACGATGGACGTATCGATTTCACTGGAATTCATCTGGTCATACGGGCGCACCCAAGCATCATCGGTAACGCTGCAAATAAGGAAGACAAGCGGAGCGCCAAAGATAGACTCATCACGAGCAAACCGAGGCTGACAAGCAGCTGCCTTCTCCAGAAGCTCAGGCGTATCCAACACCATCACACGGGTTGGATGATTATTACAAGCAGAAGGAGCAATACGCCCAGCCTCAACAATGGCATCCACAACAGCTTGCTCTACAGCCCGATCTTCAAACTCACGACAAGAATACCGACCCCGAGCCAGATCCAAATACCCCATAACCAAACCCTCCAAAGTCAGCAAATCAATCCAAGGTAAACCAAAGGGTACCCAAACCCCCATCCACCCAAACGCCCACCGAATACCAAAGTGTTCAATTGGGTATTAAAGGCCCCCTCGGCCAATCCCCCATTGCGCTCTAACTATCAGCCAAAGTTCCAATGGTGGTACGTAAGGCGAAGGGCCGGCCACGGTTTACTTTCGAACGACTCTGCAAAGCAGCCGGAGTGAGAAAGCAAACCGTGGCCGGCCCTTCGCCGCCGGGACACGTACCCCCAATTAACTGTTCTTCATGACAATCGAATCCACAACATCGGCCACATTCTCACAGCAGTCAGCGCAGTACTCCAGGAAGGCGTACACGTCACGCCAGGCGATGACCTCGAGCGGGTCCTTGCCGTTAACGTGCAGGTTGCGCATGGCGTTGATATAGAGCTCGTCGGCTTCGGACTCGATGGTGTTGATCTGGATGACGAGCTCGCGCAGGGTCTTGGACTTGCGGTAGTTGGGCAGTTCGACCATCAGGTCCTTCATGGCGCGGCAGGCATCGGTCACCTTGTGGGCGATCACGATGGCATCGGGGTGGATGCTCTGGATGTTGGTGAAGTAGACACGCTGAACGACTCCCTCGATGCGGTCGAGCACGGTATCAAGTGAGCAGCTCATCAGGTCCAGATCCTCGCGCTCAAGCGGGGTGATGAAGGCGGTGAGCAGGGCGTCCTCGAGCTCATGGTGCTTCATGTCGGCCGCATGCTCAATCGCATGCATCTCCTCGAGCATGTCGTGGATCTGCGCCGGGTCGAAGTTCTCAAAAATCTTGATGAGCAGCTCTGCGGCCTGGACGGCGAGGTCGGCGCAGGCGACGTAGTTATCGAAGTAGAACGAATCGGGTTTCTTTGCCATGGGTGGGTCCTTTCGAGGCGAAGACGGGTGGGCGATGCATTGCAGTCCGGATGGACGCTCGGTGTGGCTAGAGGAACATCATGAACAGCTTGGCCATGACAAAGCTGATGAGTCCGCAGGCGGGGAAGGTGAAGAACCAGGTGAACATCATGTCTTTGACGACGCCGAAGTTGATGGCTGAGAGGCGCTTGACGGCACCGACGCCCATGATGGCGCAGGTCTTGATGTGTGTGGAGGACACGGGGATGCCGGTAAGGGTGGCAAGCAGCAGGTTTGCGGCGCCCGCCAGGTCGGCGGAGAAGCCCTGATACTTTTCGAGCTTGACCATGCTCTGGCCGACGGACTTGATGATGCGCTCGCCGCCCACGCTGGTGCCGATACCCATAGTGGCCGAGCACAGCAGCATAATCCAGATGGGGATGCCTGCATCGCCGACGCTCGTCTGGCCGCTGGCAAAGGCCACGCCTAAAAAGAGCACGCCGATGAACTTCTGTCCATCCTGCGCGCCGTGCATAAAGCTCATGGCCGCAGCGCTCGCGATCTGAGCGTATTTAAAGAAGACATTGGCACGTCGCCTGTTGGCGGCGGCGAAAAGAATCGAGACGAGTTTGCACAGGATCCAGCCCATGACAAAGCCCAGACCGATGGAGAGCGCCAGGCCGTAGATGACCTTCATCCACTCGTGGACGTTGACGCTGTTCGCGCCGCCGAGGGCGATGGCAGCACCGGTCAGGCCGGCGATAAGGCTGTGGCTTTGCGAGGTGGGGATGCCAAAACGCGACGCTGTGGCGCCGTAGACGACGATGGAGAAGAGCGCCGCGCAGAGGCACGCGAGTGCCATGGTGCTGTTTCCGCCAAAGTCGACGATATGTGAGATGGTGTTGGCGACGCTCGCGTTAAAGTGCGTCATGATGAGCACGCCCAAGAAGTTGAATGCGGCACTCATGAGGATGGCGGCGCGGGCGGGCATGCAGCGCGTGGTGACGCAGGTCGCGATGGCGTTGGGCGCGTCGGTCCATCCGTTGACGAAGATGGCGCCCAACGCGAGGATCACGGTGACGGCAAGGACTGGGTTCGACACGATTTGGCCGAGGAAGGTTGAGAACGTTACGTCCATATATGGGCTTTCTCGAAGTTTGCAGGCACGTTACAAAAACATGATAAATCGTATCACCTCCTGCGGGTTTCTTTACCGAGTTCTGATGGGAGAAGTGAACTTTTTGGCACTAAAATTGAATATTAGCCCTGTTGACCGCGGGTGTTCTTTTTGCTAACACGCCATGCGGACACGTGCGATTACTACGACACTCCAAAACCACAGTCTGTTCGCTTTACAACATGCAAACATGCGTTCGATAATAGGAGGCATGGAATATCGACAGACAGATGGCAAAACTCGGCGCGTGCACAAGCAGTATGTGGACGTCGTGGCCCGCATCCTTGCGGGCGGACAAGTCGTGCCGGTCACCGTCTGCTGGGTTGACGGCCGTTGTTTTACGATCGACGAAATTATCTCGACCACCGGGTTTGGCCTGACGGTTCACGGCATTCGTACGGCAACCTATAAGGTACGTTTTGGCGGACATGCGACCGAGTTGTATCTGGAGGACCAAACGCGTGAGCGGGCGGACGGCTCGCAGGCGCACGTGATGCGTTGGTGGGTCTGGGCGTTTGATCGTACGCTCGAGGGCGAGCGCCGCAGGTAAGAGCGCGCGGCATTCGGGTACAATGGCAGGAATCTTGTCACCTACGGCGCTGTTGTGGCGCTTTTTGAAAGGACGAAGTATGAACGATATCCAGGGCTATCAGAACGGCCCCATCGAGGCCGGCGCAAGTTGCGCCAAGGAGATGTCGCCGCGTGCGTACAATCTTGCCATGTCTGCCCTCATCTTCTTGGGCTTTTGTGCCATGGGCGCCGGTGCTTACTTTACGAGCACCATGGCGTTTGCCCGCATGATGATGAGCGGCGCCGCCCTGCCACTGGTCTTTGGCTCGTTTATTTTAACCATCGTCGGCATGGTCATGATGTCGGCTGCTGCGGGCAAGCAGTCCGTGGGTCTGTCCCTTGTGGGCTACGTAATCTTTGCGAGTACCTTTGGCCTGACCGCGTCGTTTGGCCTTGCCAACTACGACCTGCCCACCATCAACACCGCCTTTATCGCCACCGCTGCCATCACCTTTGTCTTCGGTGCGCTGGGCGTGACCTTCCCCAAGTTCTTCCAGCGTGTGTATGGCATTGGTTTTGGCATCCTGCTTGCCACGATTCTGGTCGAGATCGTGCTGATGTTCATGGGCGTTTCGCAGTCCATCACCGACCTGATCGTGATCGTGGTGTTCGCCGGCTTTATTGGCTACGACACCTATGTTGCCACGACGGTGCCGCCTACGCTGCCCAACGCCGTGCTCATGGCGTCCAATCTGTTCGTGGACATTATCAACGTGTTCTTGCGCATCCTGAACATCCTTGGCCGTCGCGACTAGTGGCGAATTGCGGCGGTGCTTGCCGTGCGTGTAAATCGATGCGAAAGGCGGTCCTTCGGGGCCGTCTTTTTTGTACGCGGCGGGGTATCATGGATGGGAAAAGCCGATAGCGGCAGAGACCGAGAAAGGTGACCACTTATGGCAGACGTCGACAACAGGAACCGTAACCGCAGGTCCAACCGAGCGGGTCAGCCCAATCCTAAGCGCGAGGCGCGTGCCAAGGCCGCCGAGCGCCATGTGGCGACTGTGTGCGAAGCGTGCGCCAAGGATATCGAGCGTTCGCTTGCCGGTGTTCGCGAGTTTGACGGCATGCCCGCCGGCTTTGTCGCGGCGATGAAGGCCAAGGTTCAGACTGCTGTGGCCCCCGAAGAGCAGGTCGCCGAGGACGTCGAGGACGCGGAGACTGCCGAGGTCGAGGCAGCGCCCGAGACCGAGGCAGCGCCCGAGCCCGTCGAGGAGCCTGCCGAGGAAATCGCCGAAGCTGAGTCCGCGCCTGCTGAGGAGCCCGCTCCGGTTCTGCCCGAGGTCACTGTGCTCGATGCCTCCGCCACGCAGGTCATCTTGGACAACGGTCGTGGCTATGCGCAGTTCTGCGATATGGCCGTGCTTGCCTTTGCCTCGTTTACCAATCCGGGCGGTGGCTATATTCAGGGTTATCTGGGTCAGGAGGCCACGCTGTGCGCCGATTCGTATCTGTACAACGTTCTCGATAAACAGCGTAAGTGGTACGGCGAGAACCGTCGCCGCAACATCAACTGCGAGCTTTACCGCAATCGTGCACTGGTGGTGCCCGCCGTGCGCTTCGACCGCAACCACGTGCACGCATACGCCGATGTGATCGTTGCCGCCGCGCCCAACGTCAAGCGTGCCCGCCAGGAGTACCGCGTGAGCGACGACGCCCTGTTGGATGCCCTGCGCGACCGTATCCGCTTTGTCCTTGCCATCTGCGATGAGCTGGGTCGCGAGAAGCTCGTGCTGGGCGCATGGGGCTGCGACAACAACGGCTTTGATGCCGAGGCCGTGGCCGAGCTCTTCCGCAAGGAGCTCGCATCGGGCGATTTCAAGGTCAAGCAGGTCTTCTTTGCCGTGCCCTCTACGCGCTGGGACGAGGACTTCGCCAAGTTCGAGCACGTGCTGGCAAACTTCCCCGAGCGCAACGAGGAGTCCTATGCTCAGGTTGCCGCCCGCGCCGCAGCCGCCCGTGCCGCCGAGCAGGCTCAGGCCGCTGCCGAGGACGATGAGGACGAGGACGATTGGCGCAAGTACCTGTAATCGGTACGTGCTGACAGATGGGTCGAGCCGGCGGGAGAGGCTGCTTCCGTCGGTTTTTTACTGAGCGAGGGGCTTACGATGAAAAACGTTCTATGCTTTGGCGACAGCAACACCTATGGTTACGATCCGGCGGGCATGCGCGACGGCACCGCGGTGCGCTATGCGCAGGATGTGCGCTGGTGCGGCGTGGCCCAACGTGACTTAGGCGAGGGCTGGCATGTAATTGAAGAAGGCCTCAACGGCCGCACGACGGTACGCGACGACATGTGCCATCTGGACACCAATCTTAACGGCATCCGCGCGCTGCCGATGCTGCTCGAGGCCCATAAGCCGCTGGATGCGATCGTTATTATGCTGGGAACTAACGATTGCAAGACGGTCTTTGGTGTGACGGCCTCCGATATTGCCCGTGGCACTATGGCGCTGATTCGCGCGGTGCGTGCATTTCCCTGGACCAATGCCGCACCCTGCCCGCGTATTCTGCTGATGGCACCTATCAAGATCAAGCCGCAAATCGCCGATGTATATATGACCGATTTTGACGAGCGTTCCGTCGAGGCCTCGGAGCATTTTGGTGAGTACTACGCACATGTGGCTGAGCAGTTTGGCTGCGACTTTTTGAATGCCGCCGACTTTGCCGAGCCGGGCGATATCGACTATCTGCATATGATGCCCGAAAGCCACGAGAGCCTGGGTCACGCCGTGGCAGCCAAGCTCCAAGAGATGCTCGGTGAGTAGCGCGACCCCAAACCACCGCAAAGGTGTCTGTCCCCTTTGCGGTGGTTTGGGCTGCGAATCTTAATACTGCCACATGTGATTGACGGGGCCGGAGCCTTTGCCCATGTTCAGGCCGGCGGCCAGAGCGCCTGTCAGGTATGCCTTGCCCGCATTGACGGCGTCGGCAAGATCCATGCCCTGGGCCAGCGCACAGGCGATGGCTGACGAGAGCGTGCAGCCGGTGCCGTGCGTGTTGTCGGTCTCGATGCGCTTGTGACGGAACCACGTGGTGAGTGGATCGCCCAGGTGGTTGCCCTCGTCATCGAGTGGCGCGGGCTCTGCCAGTACGTCGTTGGCCTCGTTGACAAAATGACCGCCCTTAACCAAGGCTGCGCAGCCAAAGCGGCGGGTGAGGAGCATGGCGGCGTTTTGCTGCGTGCGCTCGGAATCGACTTCGTAGTCGAGCAGCGCCATAGCCTCGGGGATGTTGGGCGTGATGACCGTTGCCAACGGGAACAGGCGGCGGGTGAGTGCCTCGGAGGCATCCTCGGCAATGAGACGGGCGCCCGAGGTGGCGACCATGACGGGGTCGACGACCACGTTCGTTGCGTTCCAAGCGCTCAAGCGGTCTGCGATGACTTCGATAATCTCGGCAGAGGAGACCATGCCAATCTTGACGGAACTCGGGCGGATATCGTCAAAGACGGCGTCAATTTGCGCGGCTACGATATCTGGCGAGATATCCTGCACGGCGGTGACGCCCAGTGTGTTTTGCGCTGTAATGGCGGTGATGGCCGTCTCGGCATACAGGCGGTGCGCCGTGATGGTCTTGATGTCGG
>URRN01000008.1 GCA_900550185.1 uncultured Collinsella sp. | reverse complement strand
CGGCCGATTGCGCCGTGTTGCTGGGCACCCAAATGATCGCCAAGGGTCTCGACTTTCCCGAGGTCACGCTCGTGGGCGTGGTCAATGCCGACTTCGCCCTCAAGCTGCCGGACTTCCGCGCAGGGGAGCGCGCCTACGATCTGCTGGAGCAGGTGGCGGGCCGCGCCGGCCGCGGCGATCGTCCCGGCGAGGTCATCATCCAGACCTATCTGCCCGAGGATCCGGTCATTCGTGCCGTCGCTGAGCACGACCGTTCGATCTTTACCGACTACGATCTGGACCAGCGCCGCGACGCGCTGTACCCGCCGTTTGTTCGCCTGGTCAACATCTTGGTGTGGTCGGCAAACCGAGACGACGCGCAGGACTACATTGGGCGCATTGCAAAGCTTCTTAAGCGCCGCTGGCATGCCGCCGCGCCCGACTTTTTGAGGGCGGGGAGTGCCATGCCGCAGGTGCTGGGCCCGGCTTCGTGTGTAATCGAGAGAGCCAAGGACCGTTACCGCTTCCATCTGCTTGTGAAGTCGCCCGTGGGGTACCATGTCTCTGATGATATCGACGCCTGCCTCAAAGAGGTGGGCTCTGTGCGCGGCGTGAGCGTGAGCGTTGACGTCGATGCCTATGATTTGATGTAACAAACCGAAAGGATGGCCATGGAAGCCAACGGAATCGTACTGTCGCCCGACCCTCGTCTGCGCCAGGAGTGCGCCGTCATCGAGGAGATCACCCCGGCGATCGAGGCGCTTGCCGAGAAGATGAAGAAAATGATGTTCGATAACGGCGGTTGCGGCCTGGCTGCTCCGCAGATCGGCGAGCTCATTCAGCTCGTTACCATCGACTGCGACTACAGCGACAAGAACGACTACGACCCGTACGTGCTCATCAATCCCGTGATTGTCGAGCAAAGCGACCATCTCGTTCCGTATAGCGAGGGCTGTCTATCCATTCCTGGCATTAGCTGTGAGATCGAGCGTCCCGACCATGTCGTCGTCGAGGCGTATGACCTGGACGCCAACCTGATTCGCTATGAGGCCTCGGGCGATCTGTTCTGCGTGTGCCTGCAGCACGAGATCGATCACCTGCACGGCAACACCATGTTCGAGCGACTGAAGCCGATGCAGAGGATCAAGGCAGTCAAGGAGTACCAGGACGCTCTGGCCCGCGGCGCTCGACCGGGCGAGACGGAGTAAGCCCCACCGTCCCCTTCCGCCGCAGGGCTTAGGTTTTGCTCCATGCTCAAACAGTCCTGCTCGCACGAAGAGCACATTAAGTGCTCTTCGGCTCGTGCGGAACTGCGCGTGGAGCAATAACCTAAGCCCTGCGGCGGAAGGGGACTGCGTTTTCGTGCTCGTCTCTCCCGGGTGCCGTTGGACCAGGGAGGGGCGTCTTCGCTGATAATTGCTTTGCTGAAAGAGCTGCTTTTATTGCGGCTCTTTCTTTGGTTTTGGGTATATTTGTTCTTGTTGAATTGTTATTGCGGATGGGCTGGGTACTTGGCTTTCCGCTGCTCTTTCTAGCCGTCTCGGCTTTGGTTGAGAGGAGACTAACTTTTATGCGTATTGTGTTTATGGGTACGCCTGATTTTGCTGTGCCTTCGTTGACTTCGCTTGTTGAGGCTGGGAACGAGATTGCGCTTGTTGTTACTCGTCCTGATGCTGTTCGTGGGCGTGGTAAGAAGCTGGAGCCGTCTCCTGTTAAGGCTAAGGCGCTCGAGCTTGGTCTGCCTGTTGTTGAGGCTAATCGTATGACGCCTGAGGTTGTTGAGGTGCTCCAGGCTGCCCAGGCTGATATTTTCTGTGTGGCTGCTTATGGCTGTATTTTGCCTGATGAGGTGCTGCATATAGCGCCGCTTGGTATTGTGAATGTTCATGCTTCGCTACTGCCTCGTTGGCGTGGCGCTGCTCCCATTCAGCGTGCGATTCTCGCTGGTGATGAGGTTGCCGGCGTTTCCATTATGCGCATTGGACATGGCGTGGATACTGGTGCTTATTGTGCTCAGGCTTCCACGTCGGTTGCCAGTAAGCATGCTGAGGCGCTGACCATGGAGCTTGCTGAACTTGGCGGCAAATTGCTTGCCGATATGCTTCCCTCGCTTTCCGATGGCTCGGCTGTTTGGACTGAGCAGGATGAGTCGGTCGTCACTCATGCTGCCAAGATCTCCAAGCAGGAGATGCGTCTGGATCCGCAGATGGCGGTGCTTGATTGCGTGCGCCATGTGCTTGCTTCGTCCGATACCGCGCCTGCCCGTTGCGTGATTGCCGGCAAGACTGTGCGTGTGCTCGATGCTGCGCCGGCTGATGTGTCACTTGACGAGGGTCAGGTTCTTGTTAAGACCAAGCGTGTTTACCTTGGCCTTTCCGATGGCTCGGTTGAGTTGCTCGAGGTTAAGCCTGATGGCAAGCGTGCTATGGCCGCTTCTGCTTGGGCTGCTGGCTTGCAGGGTGCCGATCTTTCGTGGGGTGTATTGTCATGAGCAAGCTGTCTCCCGCGCGCAAGCTTGCGCTCGATGTGCTGATGGAGGCTGATCGCCGCGGCATGTATGCGCGCGACGTGCTGTCCTCTCGCGCATCGGCCAAGGCTATTGACCAGCGCGATTCCGCTTTTGCCGCCCGCTTGGCGCTGGGTGTGGCCGCCACTCAGGGTATTTTGGACGAGCTGCTCGATCAGTTTCTCGATAAGCCCAAAAAGGTTGCGCCGCGCGTTCGCATGGCGCTTCGTATTTCTGCCTTCGAGATGCTCTACCTGCATACGCCTGGCCGCGTTGCCGTAAGTCAGGGAGTTGAGCTGGTTCGCTGCGGTGCTAAGTCTGCCGCTGGCTTGGCCAATGCTGTACTGCATAAGGTTGCGGATAACGTTGAGGACTTTGCTACGGCGTCCGATGTGAATGAGTCTGAGCGACGATTGGTTCGTCTGTCGCGTCTGATGGGTCTGCCGCGCTGGCTGTGCGCTCGCATTATGGCATCCTTCGACACGCCAGAGGGTGCGCTTAACTTTGCCGGCAATCTGGCCCCCGCGCCGCTGGCCCTGCATGAGAACGCCTTTGCGACTAAGCTCGATTCGTATATCTCGCAGCTCGTCGCGCCTGTCTTCCCGGGCTGCCATGCCCCGGTTGATGCCCAGGTTACCGTTGCTTCGGGTGTGTTTGAGCGTGCTGCCGCGGTGGCATCTGATCTCAACGCGCAGCTTATCGCAACAGCCGCCACGCGCCCTGGAAGCTGCCTTGAGATTGGTGCCGGTCGCGGTACCAAGACCTATGTGATGATGTGCCAGGCCAAGCGCGCCGGCTATGAGCGTCAGCATACGGCACTTGATCTTCATGACCGTAAGTGCGACCTGAATCTTGCTCGCCTGCATAAGGCCGGTATTCAGGGCGTTCGTACGGTTTCGGGCGATGCTTGCGAGCTTGATGAAGTACTGACGTCGTTTGATGCCATGCTTGGCGAGCCGGTTACGTTCGACACGGTCTTTATCGATGCTCCGTGCTCTGGCACCGGCACCATGCGCCGTCATCCCGAGATCCCGTGGCGCCTAACTGAGAATGACGTTACGACCGAGTTGCCCAAACTGCAGCTGACGATGCTCAAGGAAGCCGCCGCGCGCGTGGCTGCCGGCGGTGAGCTTATCTATGCCACCTGCTCGGTCTTTGATGAAGAGAACACGCAGGTCGTGGATGCCTTCCTGGCCTCTCCCGAGGGCGCCGGCTTTACCGTGGCGCCGCTCTCCGAAGCCCAGATTCTGCAACTCCCCGAGTTCGATCAGGCCAAGAAGCTCGTCTCCGTACGCCAGAACGATCGAGGCCTCTTCCAAAGCGTCCCCGTAAACGCGGATTCCTACGACGGCCACTTCTGCGCCAGACTGGTCCACAAGTAACTACAAAGTTGCGGTGAAATAGGGATTGAATATCGGCTTCTACCCGCCAAACAGTCCTTATTTCACCGCAACTAAGGAGGTCATGCATGCGGAGATCGCAATATCGGTAAAGAGTGGTAAAAAAGCCCCGTCTCATACTTACTGCTATCAAAAGTAGGGCGGATTACGGGGCTAGATTGGTGATGTCCGACCACAGCAAAAATGGCCTAGATAAAACCGCAGGTAGATGGCTTGTTGAAATTTGCAAATTACCGGTATGGATAGAGGTTGTCAATTCAGCCCCGTAATTCGGCATAGTTTTGAACTGTTACAAACTTAGCGTCAGCCCGAAATCTCGTCTATAGAAAAGTTGCGGTGGAATAGTTCCTGTTTGGCCGTTGGATGGGCCGATTCAGGAACTATTTCACCGCAACTCATAAGGAAACCTCGGCAGCTAAAGAAGCGGCCCCGCGATCGGTGTTGATCGCGGGGCCGCGTTGTTTCTAGTGGCTGTGAGGGCAGTTGGCGCAGCAGCCGCTGGTGGCGTTGGTGCTGGAGCCGCCGCTTCGCTGGTCGGTGTTGTAGAAACCGCTGCCCTCAAATTTAATGCCGCTGGCCGAGAACGTCTTGGCGGCCGGAGCGCCGCAGCTGGGGCACACGACCTCGGGGGTCTCGGACATGGGATGCTCAACCTCAAACACGTTGCCGCAGCTCGAGCACTTGTAATCGTAGCGCGCCATAATACTTCCTTTTCAGTACAAAGCGGGCAGATTACTCTGCCCGCAAAAATTCAAACGTCTGTAACTGTACCCTATATCGGGGGTTTTATCACGCTTCGCCCCAGAATCTATGGGTGTTGCGCAGGAGCTGTGCAGTTTTATCCTCAGCCGCCTCAATATCTCCCTCATCGGCCTGCCAGGTCCAGTTGCCCGTGGCCACGCCCGGTACGTTCATTCGCGTGTCGTCGCCAAGCCCCAGCACGTCCTGCAGCGGCATCATCACCAGGGGAGCGTCGCTTGTCAGCGCATCGCTCATCAGCTTGGCTGCCACCTCAACACCGCTCGGCTCGTCGCCGCCCGCAAAGGAACGCGTGCACCAACCGGTGAGGGTCGACGTATCGTGCGTCGAGGTGTACAGGATCTTGCCAGGCGTGGGGTGCACGCCGCAACGGACGTCGTAGTCGCTAAACTCCAGGACGTCCATGCCGGGGAAACCGCAGGTCGAAGCCATGGCGTGAACGCCGGGCGTCAAATAGCCCAGGTCCTCGGCAATAAAGTTGAGCGGACCCAGCTCGTCGTAGGCGGTCTGGAACAGGTCCTTGCCCGGGCCCGCTAGCCAGCGACCGTCGGCGCAAGCCTTGCCCGCGGGGATACTGAAGTAGCTGTGGAAGCCCAGGAAGTGATCCAGGCGTACGCGGTCGTAGAGCGAAAATGCACGACGCAGGCGATCCATCCACCAGCTATAGCCGTTCTGCTTCATGTGGTCCCAGCGGAACGTCGGGTTGCCCCACACCTGGCCCTCGGGCGCAAAGTTGTCGGGCGGCGCACCGGAAATCTCAATCGCTTTGCCGGTATCGGACAACCAGAAGTTCTCGGGCTCGCTCCATGCATCGGCCGAATCGTCCGAGACATACATCGGGATATCGCCGATGACCTCGATGCCCTTCTTGTGCGCATAGTTCATAAGCTCGCACCAAGCCAGGTCAAAGCGGTACTGCATGTACGCCTGAAGCTCGGCCTCGTCGTGGAAACGCTTGTCGTCAATCAGGTGCTCGTTATAGCGCGCGACATCCGCCGGCCAATCGTGGCGCGACTCGCCCTCAAAGTACTTCTTAACGGCCATATAGACGCAGTACTTCTCGAGCCAATCGGCATTGCGATGTTTAAACGCGGTGTACAGCGGATCGGCATCCTCGCCGCCACGGGCCTTCCAGGTCTCAAAGTCGGCGGCTAGCTCCTTGTGACTCTCGGGCAGTAGGTCGATATTGCCAGCAAAAGCCGAGGGCCCGGCATAGGGGGAGCGGAAGAAATCCGTCGGGTTGACGGGCAGGACCTGCCAGTAGCGCATGCCCATAGCGGACAGATGGTCGATAAAGCGACGCGTTGGTGCGCCGATCGTGCCGGGCTTGCCGTCATCGGTCGGTACCGAGGTGATATGGCACACAACGCCTGCGCCGTGATCGAGCGGCTCCTGCAGGCGCTGCTCGGCATGATGATAGATGATCGACGAGCCCAGCGGATACAAATCGAGCGTGACCGTGCCGTTGTGGATCTCGCACTCGTGACCGCTGGTCACGTCACTCGCGCATTCGGCGAGCGCCGGAATCGTCACGCGGTGCGAATTGCGTAGACTACGGTTGATGATAACCGTCGCGGACTCGCCATCCTTGCCCGTGCGGTTGTATGCCAGCACCTCGTCGTTGAGCGCGAAGGCCCTGATCTCGCCGTCGATCATAAACGGCAGTGCGCGGCGTACGGCGGAGGCGTTTTTGACAATAGCCAGCGTGTCGAAGTCGTGCAGTTGGTCCTTGGTCGGCAGGGTGCGGCGGTTGCCCGGATCGGTTAGACCCTCCAGGCCGTATTCGTCGCCGTAGTAGATCGAAGGCACGCCGGGGAAGGTCATCTGCATGAGCGTGGCGAGCCAAAAACGGCTCTTGGCCAGGCCCATCGAGTTCTCGTCCAGGCGCCATTTGCTGCGCTCGCACTCGGGCAGCTGCGACTCGTCGGGGCCGCCGCCGAGCACCGAGATGATACGCGGGCGGTCGTGGCTCGACAGCAGGTTGAGCGCGCAGGACAATGCCTCGCTCGGGTAGTTCTCGCGCAGGGTCTCGATATCCTCAGCGGCCTCGTAGGCGTTCTTGTAGCCCATCAAAAAGCCGATGACCATGTCGCGGAAGGGGTAATCCATAGCAGAGTCCAACTCGGAGCCCTGTAGGTAGCGACGCAGATGGCCGTAGCTAATCTTGTTGGAGGCGTCTTCCCAGACTTCGCCGAGCAACAGCGCGTCAGGCTTTTCGGCAAGTACGGCCTTCTTGATCTCGGCCAGGAAGTCGTCGGAAAGCTCGTCAGCGACGTCCAGGCGCCAGCCATGAGCGCCGGCACGTAGCCATTTACGGATCACGCCGTCCTTGCCCAGAAGCCGCTCGCGTACCAGCTCGGAGCTCTCATTGATGGCGGGCATATTGCCCACGCCCCACCAGCAGTCGTACGAGCCGTCCTCGTGGAAATAAAACGCATCGCGCCATGGCGAGTCCTCGCTCTGCCACGCGCCCACGCCGGGGTAGTTGCCGTAGCGGTTGAAATAGATGGAGTCGTCACCCGTATGGTTAAAAACGCCGTCCAGGATGATGGAGATGCCCAGCTTCTCGGCCGCCTGGCACAGTTCGGTAAAGTCCTGCTCGGTGCCCAGGATTGGGTCGATCTTGGTGTAGTCGGCCGTGTCGTAGCGGTGGTTGCTCGCGGCCTCAAAGATGGGGTTGAGGTAGATGGCCGTAAAGCCCAGCTCGGCGATGCGAGGCAGGTCTTCCTGGATGCCCTTGAGCGACCCGCCGTAGAAGTCCCAGGTTTTGATGGAGCCGTCTTCGGCGCGCTCGTACACGGGCGGCTCGTTCCAGTCCTCGACCATGCGGCGCTGAATTCCGTTGCGTGGTTTTTCGACCTCGGCCAGCGTGCGCTCGCGCCAGTTTTCATCTCGGGCGTAGCGGTCGGGGAAGATCTGGTAGACCATGCCGCGCTCGTACCAGGCAGGGCGGTTCTCGCGGTGCTTATAGACGGTAATCTGGAAAGACGGCACCTCGGCGTAGCCGTAGGTTACGCCCTCGCCGCCGGTGCGGCCTTGCGGCGCGCCCAGGCGAACCTCGGGCTGGCCCTCGATATTGCAGATAAAGCTGTACCAGATAAGACAGGGCTCGGTGCACTCAAGCTCTACGGTAAATATGCCGTCGCCCTCGTGCGTCATGGGATACCGAGACTCACCGATCTCATCTACCCAGGTGCGCAGCGTAAGCGTTGCCTGGTTGGGATCGGCATCCTCCAAAATCACCGAGAGTGCAACGGAAGTTCCAGTGGTCACAGCGCCAAACGGAGTGCGAAACTGCGGTAGACGGCTGTTGTGTATCAATCTCATAGTACGGTCCAGTTCAATAGAATCATGGCCTGCGGGCCATGGGTTTTACGCCTAAGATGTAAGTATATCTTTAGTACACAGGGTGTATAAACAACATCCGTTTACCATCGGCGAACGGTTGTCCTAGAAAATCGTTTTACCACTACCTACAGAGAAGGGGCGCCCGGTTGGAGCGCCCCTTGCTTAGGGTTTGATGAGGTTTTGGATCGTCTGTGGGCTAGCGACGCTTGCGGGTGGCCGTTGCCTTGCGGACGGAGGTCTTCTTGGTCGGAGCCTTTTCCTCGGTCGAAGCGGCGGGGGAGACCGGGGCCTCCTTGGCGGGCTCGGGCTTGGCCTTAGCCTCTGCCTTGGGAGTTGCGGCCTTTGCCGTGGACTTCTTGGCCGTCGTCGTTGCGCGCTTGCGCGTGGTGGTCTTGGCGGTCGGCTTGGCCTCGACAGCTGCCTCGGCCTTGGGCTCGGCGGCTGTCTCCTCGACCTTAACGGCGGGCTTTGCGGCAGCCTTCGGAGCGGCCTTTGTCACAGTAGCCTTGGCGGCCGTCGACTTCGTTGCCGTGGTCTTCTTGGCAGCTGTAGTCTTCTTGGCGGTCGCGGTTGTCTTCTTGGCAGCGGTCTTTGCCGGAGCCTTGGCGGCCGGTTTGGCCTCAGCGACCTCGGCCTTTACCTCGGGAGCAGCCTCGGCCTCGGCGGCCTTCTTGGCAGCGGCGGTCGTGCGCTTGCGCGTGGTCGTTGTCTTGGCAGCCGTTGTTTTAGTCGCGGCAGCTTTGGTCGTCGTAGCCTTCTTAGCGGTCGTCTTGCGGGTCGTGGTCTTCTTAGCTGCGGGCTTTACAGCAGGCTTGACCTCGGACTCTGCCTTGGGAGCAACCTCAGCCTTCACCTCAGACTCGGCCGTAACGGGCTCAGCTTCAACCGGCTTCTCTTCGGCCTTGGGCTCCTCAGCGGCCACCGGCTCAGCAACAGCCTCAGGCTCGTCGACAACAGCCACCGGGCGCTCGATCTCCGGGTGCATAAAGAAGTACAGGTCCAGATACTTATCGGCCGAGCGCGTCCAGCTAAAGTCCTGGCTCATGGCCTGCGTTACCAGCTGGTTCCAGGCGTCGCGGTTATCCCAGAACAGACGCGCCGCGCGGAACACGGCGTCGCCCATCTCGTCGCCGTTAAAGTTGGTAAACGAGAAGCCCGTGCCCTCGCCGGTAAACTCGTTATACGGAATCACCGTGTCCTTCAGGCCGCCGGTCTCGCGCACGATAGGCAGGGTGCCGTAGCGCATGGCGATGATCTGCGACAGGCCGCAGGGCTCAAACTTCGAAGGCATTAGGAACATGTCGGCGGCGGCATACATGCGCTGCGACAGCGCAGGATCGAACTCGATGCGTGCGGCCATGGTACCGGGGAACTTGTCCTGGAAGTAGCGCAGACCGTCCTCGTAGTCGCGGTCGCCGGTGCCCAGCACCGCCACCTGCACGCCGCCGGCCAGAATGCGGTCGAGCGCGTACATGACCAGGTCCATGCCCTTCTGGCGCGTCAGGCGCGTGACCATGACCATAAGCGGACGGTCGTCGCGAACCTCGAGCCCCAGCTCTTCCTGCAGCTTGGCCTTGCATACGGCCTTACCAGAACGGTCCTCCACGGTGTAGTTGGCGGCAATGCGCTTGTCGGTCGCCGGGTCAAAGCCCGCCACGTCAATGCCATTCAAAATGCCCTGCAGCGCATAGGAGCGCTCGCGCAGCACGCCGTCCAGGCCCTCGCCAAACTCGAGCGTCTGGATCTCGCTGGCATAGGTGGGGCTCACCGTGGTTATGGCGTCGGCATAGCGCAGGGCGCCCAGCATGTAGTTGATGCTGCAGGCGTCGCAACGCAGCTGCGAGGCGGCCGCCGGAATGTGTGCCACACCCAGGATGTCCTCCATCACGGTGTCGCTAAACTGGCCCTGGAACGCCACGTTGTGGATCGAGAACACGGTCTTGACGCGGTCATACAGCGGCAGGCCCTGGTAAAACTCGCGCAAAAACACGGGCGCAAGTGCCGTCTGCCAGTCATTGCAGTGCAGGATGTCACACTCAAAGTCGGCCGGCAGGTGCTGCAGGCTCTCGGTGATGGCCTTAGAGAAGAACGCAAAGCGCTCGCCGTCGTCAAAGAAGCCGTACGGATAGTCGCGCGCAAAGTAGCGCTCGTTGTCGATGAACATATAGGTGACGCCGTCGTGCTCGAGCTTCTCGAGTCCGCAGTACTCGTTGCGCCAGCCCAGACTCACGTAAAAGTCGGAGAAGTGCTCCATCTGCGCCTTGTACTCGTCCTTTATGGTGGCGTACTTGGGCACCATCACGATGACCTCGGCGCCGGCGCGCACAAGCGCCGCAGGCAGCGAACCTGCCACGTCACCCAGGCCACCGGTCTTTACAAACGGTGCGCACTCGGCCGAGGCAAACACGATCTGCATCTTTTTGCTGGAATCTGCCATATTGTCTCCCATGTTGCAATTCGAGAATAGCCGCCTGGCGCTAACCGGGCGGCTATTCTACTTGTTACGAGCGATGTTGCGGTGCCAACGTTAACGTACGATGGTGGTGTCGGAAGTTAACGGAGCCTTGCCCAGCACCAGGATGTTCTCGGGCGTGCCGCGAAGCTCGGTGTTGGTGGGAACCACGTTGTTCTTGTCCAGAATGGCGTTCTCAACGCGGGCGCCGCTCTTGATGATGCAGCTCTGGTTGATGATCGAGTTGGTCACCGAAGCGCCTTCCTCGACCACGACGCCGCGCGACAGGATCGAGTTGCGCACGGTGCCCTTGATGATGCAGCCGGCCGAGATAATCGAGTTGCAGGCGTGGCTGCCGGTCGCATAGCGCGAAGGCGGCACGTCGTGAGCCTTGGTCAGGATCGGGCGCTCGGGATCGAAGAGCTGGTCGGCTACTGTCTGGTCGAGCAGGTCCATGCTGCGGCGATACAGCGACTTCTCGCTAAACACGCCCACGACCTCGCCCTTGTACTCGTAGCTGCACACGTCGATGTTGCCAAAGTCGCCCTGGAGTGCCTCGAGCAGGTCCAGATAGTCGGCGGCCTGGTAGTGGTCGATGATCTCGAGCAGCGTCTCGCGGTTGACGATGCAGCAGTCCATAGAGGCGTTGTCGCCGTACACGACGCCGGCGCTCACGCCCGTCAGGCGACCGTTCTCGTTAATCTCGAGCTTGGTCTCGTCATCGACGTTGCGCGTGGCCTTGCAGTACACCACGGTCATCTGGGCACCGGAGTTCTCGTGCGCCTCGATGATGGTGTTGAGGTCCATGTTAAAGATGATGTTGGTGCCCATCATCACGACATAGGGCTTCTCCGAGCGCTGGAACAGCGTCTTGTTGGAGATGATGTCGCGCAGCAGGAAGCGCATGCCGCCCTTGGTGGTGCCATACGCGTTGCCGGGCACCATGAACAGGCCGCCCTTCTTGCGGTCCAGGCCCCAGTCCTTGCCAGAGCCCACGTGGTCGATCAGCGAGCGGTAGTTGCCCGGCATGACGACGCCGACGGTCTTAATGCCGGCATTCATCATGTTGGACAGCGGGAAGTCGATCAGGCGGTAGCGGCCCAAAAACGGAACGGACGCGATGGGGCGGTCCTTGAGCAGGACACTGCCGTAGGACGAAGAGTAGTTAGCGGTGATATAACCGATGGCCTTGCGATTGATCATCGGATCATTCCCCCTTCCCGATAACGACGTCATTTCCAACGACGGCCGTATCCTTGGTGGTATCGACAGAGCCGAGCTTCACGCCCTCTTCGACCGTGGAGTTCTCGCCCAAAATAGCGCGGCAGATGTGCGCGCCGCTCTTAACGTGCGCACCCGGCAGCAGCACGGAGTCCTCGACCACGGCGCGCTCCTCGATGATGACATCGGTCGAAAGGATCGAGTGGCGAGCGGTGCCGTAGATCTTGCAGCCATTGGAGACCAGGCAGTCGTCTAGGCGGCCGTCCGGGCCAATGTAGTGCGGCGGACGCGTGGTGATGTTGGACATGATGGGGAAGTTCTT
This sequence comes from uncultured Collinsella sp., assembly GCA_900550185.1. Classification (GTDB taxonomy): domain Bacteria; phylum Actinomycetota; class Coriobacteriia; order Coriobacteriales; family Coriobacteriaceae; genus Collinsella. Next base: position 23,591 of record URRN01000008.1, on the reverse strand, counting down.
GTCGAACAGATCGAACTCAGGGTTGTTACCCAGCAGGTCCATCGAGGTCTCGTGGAAGCTGGCGATGGTGCCAACGTCCTTCCAGAAGCCGTGGAACTCGTAGCTGTACAGGCGCTTGTTCTCACCGAGCAGCTTGGGGATGATGTCCTTGCCAAAGTCGTGGCTCGAGCGCTGGTCCAGAGCGTCCTCCTCGAGCGCCTCGATCAGCACGTCGGCCGAGAAGATGTAGATGCCCATGGACGCGAGGTTCGAATCGGGCTTCTCGGGCTTCTCGGTGAACTTGGTGATGCGGCCGTCTTCGGGGTCGGTGGTCAGGATGCCAAAGCGGCTGGCCTCCTCCCACGGCACGGGCATAACGCTCACCGTGAGGTCGGCGTTGTTCTCAATATGCGTCTTGAGCATCTTGCGGTAGTCCATGCGATACAGGTGATCGCCCGAAAGAATCAGGACGTACTTGGGGTCGTTGGCCTTGATGTAGTCGAGGTTCTGCGTAATGGCGTCGGCCGTGCCCGCATACCAGGCGCCACCGGTCTGCGTCTCGTACGGCGGCAGGATCGACACGCCGCCGTCGCGGCTGTCCAGATCCCACGCCTCGCCGGAGCCCACGTAGGCATGCAGCAGGTAGGGACGGTACTGCGTCAGAACGCCCACCGTGTCGATGCCCGAGTTGGAGCAGTTGGAGAGCGAAAAGTCGATAATGCGGAACTTGCCACCAAAGCTAACCGCCGGCTTGGCGATCTTTTGGGTGAGTGCCCCCAATCGGCTACCCTGTCCTCCTGCGAGGAGCATCGCGATGCATTCTTTCTTACTCATCGATTTCTCCTTCTGTCATCGATGTTCCTAAACCCATTTGCGACGGGCGCGGCGCTCGGTCGCGCCCGTCGAGTAATGCCGTGCGGCAAAGGGAGCTCGCGCGCCTTTACGCGTGCCAGATCTCGTCGCGGTACTCGCGAATGGTACGGTCGCTCGAGAACCAGCCGGAGGAGGCGGTGTTGAGCAGGGCCTTGCGGTTCCAGGTCTCCTGATCTCCGTAGCTGTTCGTGAGCTTCTCCCATGCGTCGACATAGCTGCGGAAATCTGCCATGACCAGGTCGGGGTCGTTGTTGTTCATGAGCTCGTTGTAGATGCTCTCAAAGTTGCCCGAAAGACCCGCAAAGGTGTTGTCCTTGAGCTCGTCAATCACGCGGCCCAGACGCTCGCGGTCGCCGTTGAGCGTATCCCACGCAAAGTAGCTGTTGGATGCCCAGAGCTGCTCGACCTCGGGGGCGGTCAGGCCAAAGATGGCCTCGTTCTCGCGGCCGGCCAGGTCGGCGATCTCGATGTTGGCGCCGTCGAGGGTTCCCAGCGTAATGGCGCCGTTCATCATGAGCTTCATGTTGGACGTGCCCGAGGCCTCCTTGCCGGCCGTGGAGATCTGCTCCGAGATCTCGGCGGCGGGGTAGATGAGCTGGGCGTTGCTCACGCGGAAGTTGGGGATAAAGCAGACCTTCATGACCTCGTTGACGCGGGCATCGTTGTTGATGACCTCGGCAACGGAGTTAATGAGGCGGATGGTCTCCTTGGCGAAGGTGTAGCTCGAGGCGGCCTTGCCACTAAAGATGAAGGTCGTCGGCGTCACGTGGAAGTTGGGGTCGGCGATGCGACGGTTGTAGATGTCCATCACCTTCATGATGTTCATGAGCTGGCGCTTATAGGCGTGGAAGCGCTTTACCTGGACATCGAAGACGGTGTTGGGGTCAATAACCAGACCGGTCTCGGCCTTAACGTAGGCGGCCAGACGCTCCTTGTTGGCGCGCTTGGAGGCACCCACGGCCTTCAGGAACTCGGTGTCGTCCTTAAACTCCTTGAGTTTCTCAAGCTCAAAGGCGTCTTTGAGCCAGCCATCGCCAATGGCCTCGGTCACGAGCTTGGCGTAGGTGGGGTTGGCCTCGGCAAAGAAGCGACGGTGCGAGATGCCGTTGGTCTTGTTGTTGAACTTCTCGGGCGTCAGGGCATAGAAGTCCTTGAGCACGATGTTCTTGATGATGTCGGAATGGATCTTGGCCACGCCGTTGACGCTGTGGCTGCAGATCACGGACAGGTTGGCCATGCGAATCTCGCCGTCCCACAGAATGGCGGTCTGGCGCAGACGCTCCTGCCAGCCCTCCTGCGTGGTGTCGAACGACTCGTGCCAACGACGGCTGATCTCGTCGATGATCTGGTACACGCGGGGGAGGAGCTTGGAGAACGTGCCGATAGGCCACTTCTCCAAGGCCTCGGGCAGGATGGTGTGGTTGGTGTAGCTCACGACCTGCGTCACGATGTTCCAGGCGTCATCCCACTCGAGCTTCTTCTCGTCGATGAGGATACGCATGAGCTCGGGGCCGCACATGGCGGGGTGGGTATCGTTGGTGTGGATGGCCACAAACTGCGGCAGCAGCTCCCAGTTCGCGCCGTGCTCCTTCTCAAAGGTGTCGAGCAGGCTGTAGATACCGGCCGAAACAAACAGGTACTCCTGCTTCAGGCGCAGCAGACGGCCGTGCTCGCCGGCGTCGTTGGGGTAGAGGATGGCGCTGATGGCCTCGGCCTCAGCGCGCTCGGCATCGGCCAGGGCATAGTCGCCGCGGTTGAAGGCCTCCAGATCAAAGTGCTCCTCGACCGGCTCGGCGGCCCAGACGCGCAGCTTGTTGACGGTCTCGCCGGCATAGCCCACGACGGGGATGTCATAAGGGACGGCCAGGATATCCTGCGTGTCTACCGTGCGGTAGAACGTGCGGCCGTTCTCCTCAAAGCCCTCGACGCGGCCGCCAAACTTAATGGTCACGGCCTTGTCCTGACGACGGACTTCCCAAGGATAGCCGTGGGTGAGCCACTCGTCGGTGGCCTCGACCTGGCTGCCGTTGACGATCTCCTGCTTAAACAGGCCGTAGCGGTAGCGCATGCCGTTGCCGTAGCCGGCAATGCCCTCGGCTGCCATGGAATCCAAGAAGCACGCGGCCAGACGACCCAGGCCACCGTTGCCCAGGGCCGGATCGGGCTCCTGGTTCTCGATGACGGACAGGTCGAAGCCCATGTCGTCGAGCGCCTCGGCGACCATGTCGCGCACGCCAAAGTTGAGCAGGTAGTTGTCGAGCAGTCGGCCGATCAAAAACTCGATCGAGAAGTAGTACACGCGCTTCTTGCCCTCGGCGGTCACACGGGCGTCACTCTTGGTGGCAACGGTGCGCGCCTTCTCGGCCACGAGCTTGGCCAGGGCGTTAAAGCGGTCGAGGTCGCTGGCGGCCTCGACGCTCTTGCCGCTGATGCTCATGACGGCATCGCGATAGAGCTCGGTAAACTCCTGCTTGTTGTCGAAGATCTTATTCATACGTTCCTTTCCCCGGGGATGTTTCTCCCGGAACGGTTATGTCTTGTATCCTACGCCCCTGCGGGGCGGGTAATTACAGCTGTAACGGCTTTGTTACGCTTTCTTGGCAGGAGCCTTAACCGCAGCTGCCTTGGCCTTGGTCGCGCCCTTTTTGGCAGCCGGCTTCTTGGCTGCGGCCTTAGCAGCGGGCTTTGCGGCAGCCTTAGCCTTGGCCTTGGTCGTCGTAGCCTTCGTCTTAGCCGGAGTCTTCTTGGCAGCCGCGGGCTTGGGCTTTACCAAGGACGCGCGCTTGCGCGTCGCCTTCTTGGGCTCCTCAACCACCGGAGGCTTATAGCTGCTGGGGCCGCGGCGCTTAAGCACCACGCCTGCCAGGCCGGGCACCTTCATCTCGATGGAGTCCATCTGCCCGTTCCAGGGATAGGGCTCGCTCGAGCAGGTATAGGGTTCCTCGCCGGCGTATCCGCTGCCGCCAAATTCGGGACGGTCGGAGTCAAAGATGACCTCCCAGTCACCCTCGCGCGGCACGCCCACACGGAAGCTCTCATAGCTTGCCGGATCAAAGTTGATCAGGATTACCAGGTCGTCGTCGACGTCCTCGCCCTGGCGCACAAAGCTCACGATGGACTGCTTGGAGTTATCCGCGTCGATCCAGGTAAAGCCGTCGTCGGTGTAGCCGCGTTCGTACAAGGCGGGCTCGGCGGTGTACAGGTGGTTGAGCGCCTTGATAAACGCCTGATGATGGCGGTGGGTCTCGTACTCCTCGGTCAGGAACCACTGGATGGACTCGTAGTAGCGCCACTCAATAAACTGGCCGATCTCGTTGCCCATAAAGTTGAGCTTGGCACCGGGATGCGTCATCTGGTAGAAGGCCAGCGTGCGCAGGCCGGCAAATTGGCGCCACCAGTCGCCCGGCATGCGGCCGATGAGCGAGCACTTGCCGTGTACGACCTCGTCGTGGCTCAGCGGGCAGATGAAGTTCTCGGTAAAGGCGTACATGATGGAGAACGTGAGCAGCCCGTGGTTGCCGGGGCGCCACGGAAAATCGGTCTGCATGTAGTGCAGGGTGTCGTTCATCCAACCCATGTCCCACTTGTAGTGGAAGCCCAGGCCGCCGTCCTGCGGCGGATAGGTCACGAGCGGCCACGCGGTGGACTCCTCGGCCATCATCATCACGTCAGGGAAGTGGGCCTCCACGGCGCAGTTGACCTGGCGGATAAAAGCGCTGGCGTCCAGGTCCTCCTCGGTACCGTACTTATTGAACTTCTTTTGGCCGGGATCGTCGATGCCAAAGTTGAGGTACAGCATGCTGGACACGCCGTCCATGCGAATGCCGTCAACGTGGAAGTTCTCGAGCCAGTACAGCACGTTGGAGACCAGGAAGGAGCGGACCTCGCCACGGGCGAAGTCGAACTTGTGCGTGCCCCAGTTGGGGTGAATCTCGTGCTCAAACAGCATGTGGCCGTTAAAGGTGGCAAGGCCGTGGGAGTCGGCGCAAAAACCGCCGGGCACCCAGTCCATGATTACGCCAATGCCCGCCTTGTGACACGCATCGATAAAGTGCATGAGCTGCTGCGGGTCGCCATAGCGCGACGTGGCGGCATAGTAGCCGGTCGTCTGGTAGCCCCAGGAGCCATCGAAGGGATGCTCCATAAGCGGCATGACCTCGATATGCGTGTAGCCCATGTCGTGCACGTAGTCCACGAGCTCGACCGACAGGTCGTCGTAGGTGTAGAACTCGCCGCGCTGCGCGGGGAAGGGGTCCATGGGACCGGGGTAGTTGCCGTACTCGTCCGGCTCGCCCTGTGGCGCGTCGCCGTGGCGCTTCCACGAGCCAATATGCACCTCGTAGATGTTAAGGGGCTGCGACATGTGGTTATGACTGGCGCGGCGCTTGAGCCATGCGGCGTCGTTCCACTTGTAGCCATCGAGGGTCCACAGCACGCTTGCCGTTCCCGGAGGGCACTCGGCCTTGAAGGCGTACGGATCGGCCTTGTAGAGCTTCTCGCCCTCGTTGGTCTCAATGAGATACTTATAGAGCTGACCTTGTTCTGCGCCAGGAATAAAGCCTTCCCAAATAGCGCTCGTATGCACGGGCACCAGAGGGTTGGCTTCCTCATTCCAGTTGTTAAATTCGCCAATGACATGGACGCTCTTTACGTCGGGCGCCCAAACGCAAAAGCGCCAACCGCGCGTACGGTTCTGCGTGTCGGGGTGCGCGCCCATCTTTTCCCAGCTGCGCTCCCACATGCCAATGCCAAACAGGTAGACATCGTCTTTAGAGAGCTCCGGTGCGTGCGGGGCGGCTTTACGGGTAGCAGGCTTTTTGGTTGCTGGCTTTAGCTTTGTATCGCTCACGTTTGATCCCATCATGACGCGGCAGCGTGTTGCCTTGGTGACTAGATGCGAAAGGTCCAAGGCTGCACGAATCGAGGGGACGGCGATAGTTCTATGATTCGTTCCACCTCGCGTGCTCGGTGGAACTTTCGGCACGAAATACGATAACACCTGTTCGTTACTTTTATGGAGAAAAGTGGATTTGCGACGGCGTTTAATCGGCGAGCGCCATGTTTATACCACTGGCAGAATTGCGATGGTAAAACTCTTGACAGTTTTACCAAATAGAGTTTCTAGACTATTAGATTAACGTTTGGTAAAACGTTTTTAGCAGGATGTTTACCATTTGACATCGAAAGGTTCGTTTATGTCCCAGACCGCTGCTCCCAATGTCGCTTTTATTTTCGATTGCGACGGCACACTGGTTAATAGCACCCCCGTCTGGGGCTATGCACAGCCCGAGTTGTTGCGACGCCACGGAGTTGACGTGACGGTCGACGATTTTGCCCAGTTTGAGCATTTGTCGCTCGAGGATGAGTGCCAGGCCTACCACGACACCTGGGGTATTGGAGCGAATGGCGAGGAGCTGTATCGCGAGCTGAGCGACATCCTGATTGATGGCTACTCCAAGGTGCCACCGCGCGAGGGGCTCTTGGCATTTTTGGAGCAGGCGAAGGCGGCGGGCATTGCCATGTGCGTTGCCACGTCTACGCCAGCCGAGCTGGTTAAGTCTGCGCTTGCGGGCGCCGGGCTCGATGCCTACACGGAGTTTGTGACCACTACGGGCGAGGCGGGGCGCTCCAAGCAGTTCCCCGATGTGTACGAGCTGGCGCTGCGCCGCCTAGAGGAGCGTCACGGGCATAAGTTTGAGCGTGCATGGGTGTTTGAGGACGCCGTCTTTGGCCTAAAGAGCTCTGGCACCGCTGGCTTTAAGCGCGTGGGCATCTATGACCCGCTCGGCCGTATGGAGCGCGAGGACGTGCGCGATAACTGCGATATCTTTGTCGACAGCTACGAGGAGCTGGATTTGGATTGCGTTCTTGCGTATGAAGGTTAGGCGAGGGCCGTGGCTTGCAAAGTACTAGTAGTCTGCGGCTCGCCGGTAGTTGCGAGTACTGAGTTGTTGCGCCGCTTAGCGGGGGAGTGCGATCACGTTGTCGCCGTGGACCGCGGACTCGATGCGCTGTTGGGCGCCGGCTTGGGCTGCGACGTCTATGTCGGTGACGCCGACACGGTGAGCGACGCCGGTCGCGCGTTGGTCGATGCCGCCACCGACTTTGAAGTTGAGCGCCACGACCCCTACAAGGACTATACCGATCTGGCGCTGGCGCTCGATTCCGTCCGACGCCGCTGGCCGGGTGCCGAAGTAGTTGTGACCTGCGCCACCGGCGGCCGTCCGGACATGGCCCTATCCGTGCTGGGCTTGCTTGCAGGCTACGATGACGCCCCAGTCTGGATTGCTGAGGACAAAGTAGTCGCCCGCATCCTTCACGCAGGTGAGTCGTGGACCATCGAGGGCGCCGAGGGCAAGACATTCTCCATCATCGCCGTTGCTCCCAAAACTGAGGTAAGCGAACACGGTCTAGAGTGGGAGTTAGACCACAGCCCCTTGGGCCTGTTGGCCGATACGGGTATCAGCAACGTCGTCAGGTCAACAGCCACGATCCAAGTCCACGCCGGCACCGCCATCGCTTACCTCTACAAGTAAGGTCTATCCCATCAGGGCTTTATCGGGACGGGCTGAATTCGCTAATGTTGGCAACGCAAAAACGGGTATACAAAATAAGCAGTTGAAAGTTGTTAAACGATTGGTTGGTTTCCGCAAACGGAATTCTGTTTAATCCAACCGCTTATCTAACAACCCGATCGTATGCAAATCTAACCATTTGCTTAACAACTTTGCTTTTTGATTAAAGGCCTGAAGTCCACCACGCCTTGGCGGGAAAATCCTTTCCCCGTCGAGTATTCTCGATCGCGCTCGGGGTCTTCCTCGACGAATTTGCACACACCCTTTGCTATGAGAGAGATGAGCCCTTCAAGCTTGACGACGCAATCGAACTCGCAGTCCTGTTGGCTTCCATGGCCGATTCCTTTATGGCCATAACTCGCGATTATCCCCCGCGCATCGCCCTGTACGCAAACCCCGATGGCTTTGTAGGAGCTATACTCTTCGCCTCTTCCCTCGATGACCGACGACCCCGCATGGATCACCGCGCAGCGAAGCTGATAGAGATCCGATGCCGTAAAGATGCCTCGCTTCTCTATCGTCTCAAACCCCTCTTTTATCTCATCTGGGCGCTTCTCGCCCTTGCGCGCATTGGTCATTTTTCTCCCATCGTTCGGGAGCCCCAAGTACTCCTTGCACCATTTCCGGTAATCTGTCCCGTCGATGTTCGCGCATACGTCTGGGATGGTCACTACGAGAGTCAAAGCGGCGAGCAGCAGCCCAGCGTCGAAGGCGTTTTCGCACTCTTCCACAAGCCTGCTGGGCGTACGGCAGACGACAGTGGGAAACCCGTATTCGTTGTCGCTGCATTTTAAACACGCAGAGGGCATGGGCTCCCAATCGGCAATTGTTGTCATGTTCATAACACCTCGCCCGTTTCTGTGCCGATTCTCAGACCTGTCCTCAGTTCGATTAACTCATCCACCATCTCGTTGTCGCGGTCGGGCTCGGTCACGAAGAGCGGTCCCGGGACGTCGACGCGCGGGCCAATCGTCAGGCCGTTGCTCGTGATGATGCGATCGAGGTTCTGTCTACGGTGGAGCGTGCGGGCCCGTAGTGTGTCGAAGGAATAGCCCCGGCCCCGCAGGTCAGTCTCGTTGATGAGCCTGTTGGCGCACTCGGCGTAGCCGTTCGAGATGCGGATCGGGCAGTTCCCAGTAGTGTCGGCGGGGCGTAACACATCGTGCACGTAGTTGGCGATACCCAAAATCTCGTTCTCGTAGTCGAACGCGGACTTCTCGGCCATGGTCGGTCCTCTCTGGCAAAGACGATTTCAGCCAGAGATTTTACAAGTTCAATGAATTGCTTCGCTTTAAATCCAACCATTGGCTTAACAAAACGGTAGGAGGCTTTCTTCAACCAGAAAACTAACAAACCCAACCAGTTATTTTACATGCCTGCCAAAAATAGCTATAGAAATACGTCCCAGAAAAACCCGTAAGTAAGACAATCAATCAAAATTCCCCCCTTGCATAAAGCTAAACATTCCCCTATAGTATCTCCTCGTCACGGGGGCGTAGCTCAGCTGGGAGAGCGCTTGACTGGCAGTCAAGAGGTCAGGGGTTCGATCCCCCTCGTCTCCACCATCGTGAATGCAAAGGCCTTCGGAATTTCGAAGGCCTTTTTTCATGCCAAAATACCTCGCGCCACAAACCACTTCCACACCAACAAAAAGTTGCACAATTTATTTCCCATGTCTGTACATAGTTTGTTAGACAACCGCAATTACCAGTGCAGCTCGCTGCCCCTTTTTGACTTTAGGAACGCTTCTAATTATCGTCAGCACCCCAATAACCTGCGTCAACGTAAACAACTTCCCAAAACAACCCCCTTTAGCACGTCAAATGAACGATATGTTGTCCAACGCAGTCCAAATCAGTTTCACTAACAGCTTGTGCTAGGATAACTAACGTTACATGGGTTCAACTGTGCTCACGGCTCCAGCAAGTCACAAAGCGCAGGGTCGATCAGCATCCGGCCGTAACGGCGGTGCCAGAAACACCACGAGCTCCAATAAAGAAGTCATGCGACGTTGTTTATTTGTATTGAGTTTATTCTCAAATGTAAATAAGTATTAGATCGCATGCAATTACGTAGCAGTTCTTCAGCTGTTTGCGTGCGGTCCAGTTTTGAAATTACTTGACCGGCTCGCACGCAGTCAGCTGAGGTTGCAGGCATTCTTGCGATACGTGCTTGTGATCTCAGCGCTGCTTTTATACATACCGTTCACGGTGGGGCAGAGCCACGTGCTTGTCTGACTGGGCTCAGGGTTTGAATATGGAGCGCCTTCGCGCACAAGCGCCCTGGCGAAGCCATACCCAAACCCCGTGAGCCATACGTAAGACAGCAAGGGGGTGGTGCTCGTGTGGTATGTAATCCAGGTCATTAACGGTCGCGAAGACGTAATGCGCGAGCGCATTGAGCGTATCGTGCCGGCTGGTACCATGCAGGAGCTCTTTTATCCCCAATTTCAAACCGAGATCAAGGTACACGGCGAATGGGTCAATACGACCAAGCCGCTGTTCCCCGGTTATCTTATCTGCGACACGGCAGATCCCCGTACCGTGCAACAGTATCTGCTTCGCATGGACGACTTTGCCCGGGTGCTATCCCAGGACGGTCAGTTTGTGCCGCTGGCAAAAGAAGAGGTCCAGCTTATTGGCAGCTTTACGCATAGGGGAGACCGCGTTGTGCCCATGAGCGAGGCCCTAAAAAACGGTGATCAGGTCGTAGTGACGGCAGGTCCACTGCTGGGCCACGAAGGCCTTATCAAAACCATTAACAGACGCAAAAACACTGCTTATTTGGAGCTCGACCTTTGCGGTCGACGCGTGACTACGCGCGTTGGTCTTGCCGTGCTTTCGGCCGAGCAGCGTGTAACGCGAAACCTTAAAAAGGCGATTGCCTAGCTGCGGGCGGTCACTACACAGAACAGGGATGATCCCCGACCAGGGGACGAAGTGTTGGAAGAGAACGTGTCGGATAAAACTCAATATGCAACGGATGCGCCCGTGGGGGCGGCGCTCATTGCTCAGGCCATGGACCGACGCGAGGGCGTCGGCCGTTACAAGGCCATGCAATCCATCGTGGACTGGGATCGTTCGCGCCTGGCCTACCGCGCCGTTAAGCGCGCCTTTGACATCGTGTTCAGCGGCTGCGTGCTGGCCGTCATAGCCGTACCCAGCCTTGTGCTTGCCGCGGCCATCCGCATAGAGAGTGAGGGCAACCCCTTCTACAGCCAGATCCGAGTGGGACAGACCCACCGCGACGGCAGCCTGTCGACCTTCCGCATGTGGAAGTTCCGCTCCATGTACAAGGACGCCGACGCGCGCCTGGCGGAGCTCAAGGAGCAGAACGAGATCGCCGGCGCCATGTTCAAGATGAAGGAGGACCCCCGCGTCACCAGGATCGGGAAGTTCATCCGCAAACATTCTATCGACGAGTTCCCGCAGTTTCTGAATGTGTTCCTGGGCCAGATGTCCGTCGTGGGCCCGCGCCCGCCGCTGCCGAATGAGGTCGCGGAGTACACCGAGTATGACCTGCAGAGGCTAGCAGTGAAGCCAGGCATTACGGGGCTCTGGCAAGTTACGGAGCGCAACTCCACCGGTTTCGACGGCATGGTCCGCCGGGACCTCGAATACATAGCCAAGCGCGGAGTCGTCACGGACTTCAAGATCATCCTCCTCACGGTTCTGGAGGTCTTCAACGGGAGCGATGCGTACTAATGCAGCATGTTTTCATCATCGGATCCAAGGGGATTCCGGCAAACTACGGCGGCTACGAGACGTTCGTGGAGAAGCTGACCGAGAATCAGGTTTCGCCTGACCTCAAGTATCACGTGGCGTGCGCTGTGGATTCCGCCGAGCAGGTCGGCGAGTTCGAGCACAACGGGGCGCACTGCTTCAACGTGCTGCGCAGGCCCGTCGGTGCCGCGAGGGCGATCTTCTACGACATCGACGCCCTCAAGTGGTGCATCGCCTACATTGAGGAGAACCGAGTCCAGCACCCCATCGTCTACGTGCTGGCCTGTCGCATCGGGCCGTTCTTCGGCAGGTACGTGAACAGGATCCACGCCCTTGGCGGCAAGGTCCTCGTGAACCCCGACGGGCACGAATGGAAGCGCGCCAAGTGGAGCGCGCCCGTCCGCAAGTACTGGAAGGTCTCGGAGCGCGGGATGGTCAAGCACGCCGACCTGATGGTGTGCGACTCCAAGAACATCGAGAAGTACATTCGAGGGGAGTATGCCGACCTGGACCCCGAGACGACTTTCATCGCCTACGGGGCCGACATCAGGCACTCCGCGCTCGCTGACGACGACCCCAAGTTCACCGGATGGCTCTCCGAGAAGGGCCTCGAGCCCTACGGCTACTACCTGGTTGTGGGACGCTTCGTGCCTGAGAACAACTACGAGACCATGATTCGGGAGTTCATGGCTTCCGACTCCAAGCGGGATTTCGCGCTCGTGACTGGAGTGGACGACTCCTTCCTCGCGGAGCTCGAGCGGAAGACGCACTTCAAGTCCGACCCACGCATCAAGTTCGTCGGGACCGTCTACGACCAGGAGCTCCTGAAGAAGATTCGCGAGAAAGCATACGGCTACTTCCACGGCCATGAGGTGGGGGGCACCAACCCGAGCCTCCTGGAGGCGCTGGCGTCCACACGCCTTAACCTCCTTCTCGACGTCGGCTTCAACCGCGAGGTCGCCGAGGACTCGGCTCTGTATTGGAGTAAGGGATCCGGAGACCTGGCTGAACTTATTAACCGTGCGGACATGATGGACTCAAACTCGATCGAGGAGCTCGATACGGCATCGACCTCCGTTATCCGCGACCGGTATTCGTGGCGGTTCATCACCGACAGCTACGAAGGCCTTTTCCTCGGAAGGCAATAGCAATATGAAAGGCATCATCCTCGCCGGCGGGTCCGGCACGCGCCTGTACCCGCTCACGCTCGTGACCTCCAAGCAGCTGCTGCCGGTCTACGACAAGCCCATGATCTACTACCCGCTCAGCACCCTCATGCTGGCGGGCATCCGGGACATCCTGGTCATCTCCACGCCGACGGACCTCCCCAACTTCGAGCGCCTGCTCGGGGACGGCTCTCGCTACGGCGTGAACCTCTCCTACGCCGAGCAGCCGAGCCCCGACGGCCTGGCGCAGGCCTTCACCATCGGCGAGGACTTCATCGCCGGCGAGCCGTGCGCGCTGGTGCTCGGCGACAACATCTTCTACGGCAACGGCCTGTCGCGCCACCTGACGCGCGCCGTGCAGAACGCCGAGTCGGGCCGCGCCACGGTCTTCGGCTACCACGTGGACGACCCCGAGCGCTTCGGCGTCGTGGAGTTCGACGGGGAGGGCAGGGCCGTCTCCATCGAGGAGAAGCCCGCCGAGCCCAAGAGCTCCTACGCCGTCACCGGACTCTACTTCTACCCGGGCGACGTCGCCGCCAAGGCCCATGGGGTCGAGCCGTCGGCCCGCGGCGAGCTGGAGATCACCGACCTCAACCGGATGTACCTGGAGGAGGGGACGCTGTCCGTCGTGACCCTCGGCCGCGGCTACGCGTGGCTGGACACCGGCACCATGGAGAGCCTGCACGAGGCCGCGGAGTTCGTCCGCGCCGTGGAGCACTCCCAGGACCTGCCGGTCTCGGTCCCCGAGGAGATCGCCTGGGAGAACGGCTGGATCACGACCGCCGAGCTCGAGGAGGCCGCCGAGGCCTACGGCAAGTCGGTCTACGGGCGGCACCTGAAGAAGGTCGCCGCCGGCGAGATCGTCAACAGCCCGCGCGAGTACTAGGGTAATTTGGGTAGAATCTGCCTAAACGTTATGGAGAAGGGAGTTATCAATGGCTACATCTAGTATTAAAGCGCCTATTCGGGTTACCTCTGTTGAGGGCGCCAGGGCCTTATGCGAAGCATATGAAAAAGGATTAGCGGTGGATGCCTCGTTTAAATCTCCGAAGCGCTTAACCGGCGGACGGCTATCAGTTGAGAAGCAAAAAGCAATCGATAAATTGTTCGCCAAAATGGGCATTTAGACATGGCTCTTGTCGCATATTCGTTATTTGATCTTTGCGAAGCTCAATCGGAGGAGAAGGTCGAATCGGTCCTCTCCTCCTTTTCGTGCGAGCGGAATTCTGACATTGAGCTTTTCGTGCGTTGTAAGGCTCTTGAATTTAATAAGCGCGGGGCTGCATCTTCATATTTGGTATTTGATGTCGACAGTGCCTCGTTTGTTGGTTTTTATGCACTTGCGCTAAAAGTTGCAAGTATTCCTGCAATCAATGTGAGTCGGTCGTTTCGAAAGAAATTCGAATATTTCGGTGAGTACGACTCGGCTTCTAATTCTATTGAGCTTCCTGTTGTGCTGCTTGCCCAGTTTGGCAAAAATGACCGTTATGCCGATCTCGTGAGTGGCGATCAGTTAATGTCTCTTGCAGAGGATTCTGCGCGCGAGGTTCATCGTCTTGCCGGCGGTAGATTTGTCGTTCTTGACGCTGTTGATGCGCGAGGCCTGTTGACCTTTTATACTAATTTGGGCTTTAGGAAGTACGGTAATCGCGAGAATGGCGAGGACGTTTCTTCTGACAGAGCCTCATTTGTTCAGATGTTTAAGTACGTTCATCCAAACAGGTAGATTTAATTTGGAGCATTTATGTCTGAGATCTTCGAACCCCACAACATCATCGTCACGGGCGGCTGCGGCTTCATCGGCAGCAACTTCGTGCACTACGTGGTGAAGAACCACCCCGAGGTACACGTCACTGTCCTGGACAAGCTGACCTACGCCGGCAACCCTGAGAACATCATGGGGCTGCCCTCCGACCGCGTGGAGCTCGTCGTGGGCGACATCTGCGACGCGGAGCTGCTGGACAGGCTGGTTCCCGGCCACGACGCGATCGTCCACTACGCCGCCGAGAGCCACAACGACAACTCCATCGCCGACCCGGAGCCGTTCCTGCGCACCAACGTCGAGGGCACCTTCCGCCTGCTGGAGGCCGTGAGGAAGTACGGCATCCGCTACCACCACGTCTCCACCGACGAGGTCTACGGCGACTTGGCGCTCGACGACCCGGCGAAGTTCACCGAGGAGACGCCCTACAAGCCGAGCTCCCCGTACAGCTCGACCAAGGCCAGCTCCGACATGCTCGTGCGCGCCTGGACCCGCACCTACGGCCTACGGACAACGATCTCCAACTGCTCCAACAACTACGGCCCCTACCAGCACGTGGAGAAGTTCATCCCCAGGCAGATCACGAACATCATCGACGGCGTGCGCCCCAAGCTCTACGGGAAGGGCGAGAACGTCCGCGACTGGATCCACACCGAGGACCACTCCAGCGCCGTCTGGGACATCCTGACCCGCGGCCGCATGGGGGAGACCTACCTCATCGGCGCCGACGGCGAGAAGAACAACATCACCGTCCTGCGCATGATCCTCGAGGCCATGGGCCGCGACCCCGAGGACTTCGACTGGGTCGCCGACCGCCCCGGCCACGACCGCCGGTACGCCATCGACTCCACCAAGCTCCAGCGCGAGCTGGGCTGGAGGCCTGCGCACACCGACTTCGCCGAGGGGCTCAAGCAGACGATCGACTGGTACGTGGCCAACGAGTCCTGGTGGCGCCCGGCCAAGGAGGCCACCGAGGCACGCTACCGCGCGCGGGGGCGGTAGGGGGTGTGCTGCTGGCGTATGGCATCTGACTCATGTGGCAAATAGCGTGTTCGCATTGGGGACATCGGCGCAGGTTGACGCCCCCTATTTTTGGCTGGTTAAATCGTGCATGCATTTGTCTTTGCGGACTGTTTACGCGTTTGGCTATCGGATTCATGGGATTCAAGGCGCGCTAAGTTCATGTCCGCACCGGCGCTTAAAATCTAAACGGAACAGCATGAGCGACTTGCTGAAAGTCTTGTGCTGTGGATTCGTTGATGAATTGGTTTCGAGGGCGAGGTGAACATGAAGGGCAGAAATCAACACGTTACAAAGCGGGCGGACGGAAGTTGGCAGGTTAAAGGCGAAGGGGCGAGTCGCGCTTCATTCGTTACGACGACACAACGCGATGCTATAAATCGCGGACGAATCATTAGCTCTAACCAACAGTCCGAGTTGATTATCCATCGCCCTGACGGCAGAATTCGCGCAAGGGATTCCTATGGGTTCGATCCCTTCCCTCCGCGAGACTAAGGGTTCGGGCTCATTTCGGCTGTAGGCGCGGGATATCGTGTCTACAGCCGATAAATGGTTTCTGTACTGCGATTAATTGTGAACACGGGATTTATCCATTCTGGTTATTGGAGGATTATGTAATGAAGACTCAGTTATTGGTATATAGAAAACAGGGTTGTGGATTCGCGGAAACAACCGACCTTACGATAAGAGAATTCAGCAATGCGAGCGCCTTTGATGCCTTTGAGCTAACGGTCATTGACTTGCAGGATGAGAATTTATGGAATAGCGATTACGACAGCGACAAACTTTTAAAAAATCATGCAGACATTTCGTCTATCAGGCAAATGATGGCACTTTCTAAAAAGTCTAAGTGCATTGTTCTATTGCCACAGAATTACATTTATTCACATGAGTATGGATATAACTATTCTATTGGCTCGAGTACGTATTTAAAAAACTCCCCTTTGAAAAATATTATTAGCAACTTTAAAGAATCTCCAATAGGGGAATTATTTTTATTTTCAATGCCCGTTTGCTTTGGGGAGTCGAAAACCAATTTGTCTGATGTGGAGCTATCTTCAGATTTCTCGTTTGCTAAGCCGCTTCCTTTTGGCGCAGACGTCATTTTGGAATCCAACGCATCGACTGTTACGGCTGTGCTGATTTCTGAGGCGTTTGCAGCTACAACACTTATGGTAAATAATATCGTTGAATTATCGGCGATTGTTGACGCCGTATTCCCGCCTGAAGTCCAGCCCTCGCTTACTCCTGATTGGCTGGATGAAGTCGGCTTTCATGATGAAACAGTACAAAGAGCGCGAGTAAAAGAAATAGATGAACAAATGGCTGTTCTGAACGAGGAGAAGAAAGGGATTGAGAAAATCCTTTCTAGTTATCGGGATATTAAGTCAGTCCTTTGTACCAAAGATTCTGATCTTGAAAATAATGCTCGGCACCTTTTGGCCGAGATTGCTGAGGTTGATGAAACCTTCGAAGACAATAAGGAAGAGGATTTCAACTTCTCTTACGATGACACTTTCTATTTGATTGAAATTAAAGGCAGTAGCCGTGGGCTGAAGCGACAGCATATTTCAAAGACATACGATCATGTGCAAATTAAAATGGATGAGATGGAGGCCGAGGGCGATTCCCGAAAAATTAAAGGTGTCTTAATATTTGCATCTCAAATTGAGCTAAGACCCGAAGAGCGCGATCCATTTCCTGAGAAGCAGATTTCTATTGCACAGAGAACTGAAATCGCAGTTCTCTCAACTGAGACATTGCTTCGTTGTTATGAAGCACATATTGAAGGGCGCCTGACTTCAGATGCCTTCAAGGAGACCCTGCGCCATTCGTCTGGCTTGATAAGCCCGGATGCGTTTGGACTGCATGGCTAGATAGCCGTTGGCGGTTCCATGAGCTGCAATTTTGAAAACTAAATTAGCAGCTTCTATTAACATATTGCAAGGTGAAACAATAACTGCTTTTCATGTTGGACGGTTTTGTAATGGGCTTTAACCTCGACGCTCTGGATGGTTTTGAGTTTGAGAAACTCGCGCGCGATGTTACCGAGAAGATCGTGGGCGTGGATCTATCCTGCTACACCGAAGGTGCGGACGGCGGGGTTGATGCCTCCGATTATTATTATCGTTCAGGTAAGCCTGTGCGTGTCGTTATGCAGGCAAAGCACTGGTCTAGATACGTTCCTCCATCAAAGTGGATCGAAGTTGTGAGCAGGCTATGCGAGCGTCTCAAAAAGTCTAATAAGATGCCTTCGGACAAATTGGTCATCGTTGCCTCTGCGGGTATAACAGAAGACGTTCAGCACAAGATGATCGACGTTGCCGAATCACTGGGAATAAGCCAGTGCATTGTGGTGGATAGGGTTAAATTGGATGATTTCCTCCAAAGGGAGGAAGCTCTGCCAATCATAAAACGTCATTTTAAGTTATGGACTGCTGGCGCCAATATACTTGGCCTTATGCTGAATCGTGCGATTGATATTGATACTAAGGTCTTTCTAGATCATGTGGATTCGCATAAAGGGCTATATATTCAGACGAGCATATTTGACAAAGCTATTGAGTCGTTGCGGCGTCACTCCATTTTATTAATTGTTGGAGACCCTGGTACGGGGAAGAGCGTCCTTACTCAAATGATTGCTCTTCAACTTATTAAAGCTAATCACAAAGTGGTCTATTCATCCTGCAATGACCTCAACAGAATTAAGAATGCAATCGAGATTGATTGCGAAAATACGCTCTTTGTTTTAGATGATTTTCTGGGCCAGCGGTGTCTTGACATTGATTCTTCTAAGATGAGGGGGTTGGTTACACTTCTGAGATATATCTCAAAAATGAAAAACTGCTATGCAGTTCTCAACTCCCGTATTTCAATTCTGAATGAAGCCAAAAGAATCGATGATCCTTTTAAGAGATTCATTGATAGCATTCGAGCCGACATTGTCGTGATCGATACCAAAGAGATGAGTATTCTCGATAAAGCAAGGATTATGCTTTCAAATCTTGCTTTTGAAAAAGTTCCAGTTGAGTATGTTGATGCATTGAAGGCCCCGTCTTCATCGCTTTTTTCGTGCCAAATGAAGTGCATCGGTCTTTGCGAGCACAATAACTTTAATCCGCGAATTATTGAATTCTGCTGTAGGTCGGAATTTTGGACTAATAGGGACCCTTTGGATTTTCCCAGTGCTATTAAGGCAAAATTGGATCATCCGAACGATGTGTGGCAAAACGAATTCGAAGACCGATTGGGGAAAGCTGAGCGCATTCTTGCTTACCAGTTGTTCTCTTTAGGGGATGCCAACGTTGCCATCGATGCGCTGCGAATTGCCTACGAAGCTAGGATGGCGCTTGAGGTTCAGTCTGATTCTTCAGTTAATATGTTTGATCGGGCGTTAAAACGTTTGCAAGACACGATTATTAAAACCGTGTTCATTGACAATAAGCCATACGTATCAATGGCAAACCCTTCAGTGAATGATTATTGTGCCTGGTTCTTGGCAAACAATAATCTCGAGGCATCCTCTATGGCGAAGTCGCTTGTCTACGTCGACCAGTTGGAGTGTATTGCTGGTGCTAATCAATGTGCGGAAGTTATTTCGGTTGTAAGGGATGCTTTTGTTAGTAATCGGTTGTATGGATTGCCATATGCGGACAATATATCCAGGCTTTATGAATTGCCTGGATTTAAAACAATTTCCCATTGTGAAGGCAAATTATTGGATTCGGATAATCAATGGATTGTTGACTTTATATATAATGCTCTTGAGTCATCGGACCAAGAGGCATGGAATCTTGCCTCAACCTATTTATTTGGCAAATTTTATAAATGGTCAATCCTTGACGCTAGTCAAATCTCTGAGCTTGTTAATTCTGAACAATTGCTCCGCCATCCTTTTGCCGGCACATCATGTTACACTGCGCCAGCCTTAGTTGACGCTTTGATGGATTGCATAGACATGGGGCTTGTTGATAATCCGGATGTCTTGCAACAAGTGCTTATCGCTCGTAGTAAAGAATGGCTATATTTCTATGCCGAAGACGATTTTGATGACTGGTTTAAGTTTGATTACATGTCTGATATTCATGAGCGTGTTGCTCCATGTGAAGATTGGGAAGAATGGGATCAATTGGTTCGTGAGGACGCCGAAAAACAACTGAGATCCATCTTTGACGAATCTCATTTGAAAGAGTTACTTGATGACCATCTGGGAGCCGAAGTGTCTGGCTGGTTGGAGTCTCAGGACTACAGCAATGAGCTGGAGGATGCTATTGATGGCTTTATTGGTGATTTGATAATTCCGGATCAGGATTCCGCTTTTGAATCCCTTCGAGACCCGCTTAGGCTTTCGGATAAGAGTGTTGAAATCACGATTGTTGAGAAGTTGTTTAACGAATATCGGACTGAATGATGACGGAGTTTGGGACGAAAGCCGCTACGTGCGATAGCGCTGCCTTTCCTTATCCGCCGCGATAAATAGGCCGCACATTTGCTTTAAGATAATGCTACTCGGGTTGTATACGCGATGCACTCTGGATGAGAGTGCATCGATGAGGTGGGGCGCTTCTTGATCGCGGTCTTGAAATCGCAAGCATGTGTTTGCCTTGCGTTAAGTTCTTTGCTGAGACGGATATAGCAAAATGGAATGACGTGGTCCTCCTACGGGGGCCGCGTCCTCTAGAAGGGCTGTCCGCCGTATGACGGTTGCCCTTCTGATTTATGCCGACCGCTGGCTTCATCGGTTAATCGAGAGGTCTTTCAGCGGCGTTGTTTTGTTGTCTGGAAGGCCGGTAATAGGCTTCATTTCTGTTAGCGTCGGAATAATTTAGCCAAATATAGTCGGCCGAGATTGACCAATCCCGGCCGACCCATTTTAGCCAACACGCCCGCATCTATGACTTTCCTATCGCTTCCCTACATCCCCTCGGGCTGGATCCCCCTCACCTTCACCGCCTGGGGGACGGCCTCCACCGAGTAGGTGTCAAGCTCCCTGCCGCGGTAGCTCGGGCCCCGCATCACGAACACCGACGCCTTGTCGAACAGCCTGTCGAGGGCGCAGAGGAGCGTGTCGTCGCCCGTGAAGAACTCATCCCACCCGCTCGGGGCGATGTTGCTCGTGAGGACCATCGCGTTCGGCCCTTCCTTCTCGTAGCGCCTGTCGACGACATCGAAGAACAGGTCGGTGCACGGCCTGTCGTAGACGCATCTCCCCACCTCGTCAACGATGAGGCACGACGGCTTGACGAGCGAGGAGACGACCCGCGAGGTGTTTCCCCGCTGGACGGCCTTCTGGAACCTGTCCCTGAGCTCGGTCGCCTTGATGTAGTAGGTCTTGAACCCCCGCATGCAGCACTCGCGCCCGTAGGCCTGCGCGAGGTGCGTCTTCCCTATGCCGCCGGGCCCGACGAAGGCGACGTTGCGGTGCGCGTAGAGGTCGGCCAGCGACGGGAGCTTGCCCAGCGCGGCCGCGTCCCGGCCCTGGATCCTGGAGAAGTCGAAGCCCTCGAAGGTCTTGGGCTCGCGCCTGGGCAGCCTGCTCAGCCTCAGCAGCGTCTCGATGGAGGCGAGCCTCCTCTTCTCCGCAAGGTAGGAGAAGGTGGCGGCCACGGCGGCCATCTCCCCGTCGCCGAGGTCGAGGTCCGAGGCGAGGGTCGCGAGCTCCTCCGCCCCGACGGCGATCCCGAGCCTCGACGCGGCGTCGCTCGCGAGCTCGTAGGGGCTCGCCCCCGCGCCCGCCATCATTCGGCCCTCCCGAAGTCGAACCTCTCGAAACCGGGCTTCGTCCTGGGCGGGGCGATCTGCTCGACCACGGTCCCGACCGGCTGGGTCGGCAGCTCCTCGGGCTGCGCCGGCGATGTCTCCCACTGGCCCTCGCACCAGCTGTCGGCGCCGGCGCCGACGGCGTGGGCGACGAGCTCGCGGGAGAGGTCGTCGCTGTATATGTGCACCACGCGCCCCTCCCGGTTCACCCTGCACTCGCGGCGGACGTACCAGTAGGGCACGCCGTAGCGGTGCCCCTCGAAGCTCACGAAGCCGTCGAAGGAGATCTTCCGGCGCGGGCACAGGTACCGCTCGACCTCGGCCGTGACCTCGAGCGGCCTGGTGTTCGCCGAGCACGCCGCCTCGTGCTCGCGCATCGGGACGCATGCCGCCGCGCGCCGCCAGCGGCCTCCCTGCTCGGCGCACCAGAGGGCGGCCTCCCGGTTGAGGGCGTCAAGGTCGGTAAAGGACCTTCCCGCGAGGAAGTTCCCCTTCACGAAGCGGACGAGCCTCTCCACCTTGCCCTTCGTATAGGGGTGGCGCGGCCTGCACAACCTGGTGCGGAAGCCGACGACGCCCATGAACTCGGCGTAGTCGGCCTGCCAGACGGGCCGGCCGTCGGCATCGCGGCGGACGACCACGCTCTTCATGTTGTCGGTGAGCACGGTCGCGGGCACGCCCGGCGCCGAGAACGCGTGCAGCATCCCGATGAGGAGGTTCTCCTGGCGCGCGTTCGGGAAGAACTCGACGTGGGCGCCCCCGCAATGGTGGCAGACCATGGCGAAGCAGGCGATCCGCGCCCGCTCCCCGCCAGGGCGCTCGACCGCGACGAAGCCCCAGTCCATCTGGTAGGCCTCTCCGGGCGCCGTCCTGAAGCGCTGGCCGCGGCAGCCCTGCGGGGCCGCCTGCCGCCTCTTCGCGGGCACGAGGTCCCGGTGCGCGGCGATGTAGGTCTTCACCGTTGTGAGGCCGCCGGCGTAGCCCTGGCCGAGCAGCCGCTCGAATATCACCTGCGAGTTGGTGACGCCCTTCCGCAGGAGGTCGTCCACCAGGCCGGTGTGGCCGGCGAGCACGCCCGGCGCGGCCCTCCTCCCGCTGTTCCCGTGGGGCAGGGCCCTGAACCCGTGTGCCCTGACCGTCCTCGCGCGGGAGCGGGTGAGCCCCGTCCTCCTGCAGAACTCCGCGAGGTTGCATGCCTGCGGGTCGAACCCGTCGCCCTCCTCCGCGGCCATCTCCCGGAGCGCCGCGTCTATAATCTCCTGTAGGTCATCGTGTCTCTCGTTCACCTCAATGGTCCTCCTAACGCCGGCGTGTTGGCACCACCAGCGTAGTGGCGGCGGGGAGGCACGGTGGCCATTATTCGGTGACCGGGATTGGTCAAAATAGTTTGACTATTAGCGGCTAAAATCGCCCGGCGCTAACATCATTTCCGGAAGTGCGGGGAAAATCGAGACCTGTCGACCACAACCGGTTATTCGCCATAAAACCGCAGGTCACAATTGTTTAAAACTGTATTCTGGTTCGCTTGAAGCCGTTTTTCACCGCACTTCCGATAACCGATGCCGGAAGTATGCAGCAAATTCTGTAAACTCTGAGCACGCACCTTATTTTGTCCAAAGAACCCGCAGGTAGATTGATTGCGATGTTGCCGCGTGGTCGGCATGCTTTGAATTTGCAGCATACATCCGGATTTGACATTCGGATGCAGCGTGTGCTGACGTATTAACTTGGCAAATTGCTGCAATTTAGCGGGGCAAGTCTTTGAGTTGCCCAAGTGCCATTCATCATTCCCGCCGTCTACCGACTGCAAAAACGATTTATGCCGAATTGTTCTCTCGTTCCGCTGCGCTACGATATGCCGTCAATTCAATCTCGATACACTAATAAATGCTGCTGTCAGGTCATTTCTGGTGCGGGCCTATTGGCTTTCCGTGGAGATCGGAGCGGTCATGTCAGTCGTTTTGTCCAACCATCATCGTCGTCAGATTCTGCTTGTTGCTATGGCCTGCCTATGCGTTTTGCCAGGCAGGCCTTCTTATGCCGCGGGTGCGGATGGCCTTACCATCGCGGGCCAGACGTATGATGAGCCCGGCGTCTCGGGCCCCGGCTGGTCTTGGTCCGATGCCGACCATCTGCAGCTTAATGATTACACTGACGAGGCCATTGGCGCGGAAGGCGAGCTGGTGGTAACGCTGGTGGGTCAAAATGTTGTAGACGAGGCGTAGGCCGAGGATGCTGACATGTGCACGAGCTGTCTTGAGGTGTGGGGTAACCTTACGTTTTGCGGCGCAGGCTCGCTGCGCGCGACGGGTTCGCAATGCGGCGTCTTTGCACTTGGTGCGCTGGTAATCGACGGCTGCTTGGTCGATGGCCGGGCAGACGGCAGGGGCATGATCGATGCTTCGGTGGCCGGCGTGCGCGGGGCTACCGTTACCGTACGCGGTGGTGCACATGTTGCTGCCGCTGGTATCGGATCGGGCGATGACTGCCGCCTCTTTGGCCTGTATGCCTTCGATGGCCAGTTTGCCGTGGACGCCTCCTGGGTGGACGCGACCAGCGCCATAGCCGATGCTGCCTGTGTTATCGATGCCAGCGGCGCCGTAGCGCAGCATGTGGTAATTGAACCCACAGGCGCCCGGCCGCTGGCGGGGAAGACCCAGCCCGGTACCGATGAGTCCACCGGTGGCAATCCCGCGGGGGTTACAAAGCCCGGTAGCGAAGAAGAGCTTAGTGA
>URRN01000007.1 GCA_900550185.1 uncultured Collinsella sp. | reverse complement strand
TAAAGCGGTACGCGAGCTGGGTTCAGAACGTCGTGAGACAGTTCGGTCCCTATCCTCCGTGGGCGCAGGAGAATCGATGGAGGCTGCCCCCAGTACGAGAGGACCGGGGTGGACGCACCTCCGGTGAACCGGTTGTCGACCAACGGCACGGCCGGGTAGCCGCGTGCGGCGCGGATAACCGCTGAAGGCATCTAAGCGGGAAGCCGTTCCAGGGATTAGTTCTCCTTCCGGTAAGGGCCCAGGTAGACTACCTGGTCGATAGACGGCAGGTGCAAGGACGGCGACGTCCTCAGCCGAGCCGCACTAATCGCCCGAGCTCTTCCGGAACCGCACCTCGCGGCCCGCGGGACATGCGCTCACGCGCGGTCCGGGCACGAGGATGCCCCCGAGTCATCTTTCCTATGCGCCATGCGGCCCCCAGGGCACGTGTATGCGATACCGGACACCGTAACGGTGGGCGCCGCCCACCGGTCAGCGGCCAGAGCATGGGGGGCACGCCCGGTCCCGTTCCGAACCCGGAAGCTAAGCCCCATCGCGCCGAGAGTACTGCGGGGCCAGCCCGTGGGAGGCCAGGGCGCCGCTGACCGGTGGACGGCACCGAGCCGTACGCTTGAACTGAGAAGGGGGAGGCCTCGCGGCCTCCCCCTTTTTTGCGTTGTATATACGTTGTACTTTGGGACCTAGCTCCCCCGTATGTGCTCTTACTGTTTGGCTGTATTTTGAGTCCATCTAGTGAATTTGAGCGATAATTACTCGCATTGGCGTTAGGGAGGGCTTGATGTTTACCGTATTTGTCTTGGGCAATATCGCTTCGGGTAAGTCGACTGCCTGCCGCTATTTCGAATCTCGTGGCGCTATGCTTATCGATCTGGATGAGCTTGCAAAATCGCTGTATGTGCCGGGCTCTGATATCGTCAATGCTCTCGCGGATGAATTCGGTTGGGACATTTTGGATGAGGAAGGCGGCATTCGCCGCAGCATCCTCGCCTCTCGAGCTTTCGCTTCTCCTGATTCGGTCGCACGGCTCAATGGCATTGTGCATCCCGTTCTCATTGAACAGCTTTCGCTTAGGATTCTCGATCCGGTTTGTTGTACGGTTTCATCACCCCGTTACCCCTTTGCGGTGGTTGAGGTTTCTGCTCCGACTGGTTTTGAGGATGCATTTGGCTTGGCTGATGAAATTCTGGTCATTAGCGCCCCTTTGTCAGTTCGTCGCGAGCGCGCTATTCAACGTGGCATGGTGCCATCTGATTTCGATGCCCGTTCTGCTTGTCAGCCCGATGAGTCTGCGCTGTGCAATCTCGCTACAACGGTGATTGATAATGCCGCAGGCGATAATTCGCTCTTTGAGCAGCTTGACTCATGGCTTGCATGCCACGGGTTTATAGATACTCCGGATAAGGAGGAGGCCGATGCCTAAGGCACGTTTCTTTACGTGGTATCGCGTGGCGCCACTTGCCGTTCTGTTCGTCTTCGGCCTTATTTCGCTCGTCTACTCGTGTGTTCCTGCCGCTTTCTTTAAGCCGCTGTATCCGATTGACTACGAGGCGTATGTAAAGCAATCCAGTATTTCGCATAATTTGGATCCGTATCTGGTGTGCGCTGTCATTAAGTCGGAATCGAATTGGGATCCCGAGGCCGAGTCGAATCAGGGTGCTCAGGGATTGATGCAGCTGATGCCCGAGACTGCGCAGGACATGATCGCCAAGGGCCTTGTCGACGGAGGGGTGTATTCGGCCGACAATCTTAACGATCCGGCTACGAATATCGAGTTTGGCTGCGCATACCTCTCGTATCTTCTCGCCTATTTCAACGGGTCGACGGATAGTGCCATCGCCGCCTATAACGCCGGTATGGGCAATGTCGACGGATGGGCGCAGCAGAACACGTCACTCCATAATGCGATTACCTTCCCTGAAACTCAGGCCTATCTGCTTCGCGTCAATAATGCCTGGGTTCGATATAAGACTCTCTATCCCGATCGGTTCGTATAGGACTAAGCCCACCGCCCGCGTATACTGCAGATGTATTAGTTAGGAGTATCCATGGCGGAATTTGAAGTAGAACGCGTTGGTGGTGAACTTAAGCGCTTTGGCGTTGAGGGCGCTGATGTGCCGTTTAAGGTCGTGTCTCCATACGAGCCCGCTGGTTCCCAGCCTAAGGCCATTGAGTCACTTGTGCGGGGCGTGAGGGACGGAGACCGCTATCAGGTTTTGCTGGGTGTGACTGGTTCGGGTAAGACTTTTACGATGGCCAAAACCATTGAGGCCTTGGGTAAGCCGACCCTTGTCATGGCTCCGAATAAAACGCTCGCCGCTCAGCTTGCGAGCGAGCTCAAAGAGTTCTTTCCCAACAACGCTGTGGTCTACTTCGTCTCGTACTACGACTACTATCAGCCCGAGGCGTATGTGCCGCAAAGCGATACATATATCGAGAAAGACTCCTCGATTAACGAAGAGGTCGAGATGCTGCGCCATCAAGCGACCGCATCGCTGCTATCTCGACGCGATGTGATCGTTGTCGCATCGGTCTCGTGTATCTATGGCATTGGCTCTCCTGAGGACTATGCGGGTCTGGCTCCAAACGTCGACAAGAAGGTGCCGCTCGAGCGCGATGACTTTATCCATGCACTTATCGACATTCAATATGATCGCAATGACTATGACCTGGCACGCGGCACGTTCCGCGTGCGCGGCGATGTTGTCGACGTGTATCCGCCTTATGCCGAGCATCCGTTGCGGTTTGAGTTCTTTGGCGACGAGGTCGAGCTGATTGCCGAGATCGATGAGGTCACCGGTGAGATGCTTCGTGAGTACGAGGCCATCCCCGTATGGCCGGCATCGCACTACGTGACCGAGAAGCCGAAGGTCAAGGCGGCTCTGAAATCGATCAGCGAAGAGTGCGAGAAGCGCGTGGCGGAGCTCAAGGCGACCGACAAGTTGCTCGAGGCACAGCGTCTGCAGCAGCGCACTGATTATGATCTTGAGATGCTCGAGACGATGGGCTTTTGCAACGGCATCGAGAACTACTCGCGTCATCTGGACGGTCGCAAGCCGGGTGAGCCGCCGTTTACCCTAATCGATTACTTTCCCAAGGATATGCTCTGCATCATCGATGAGAGCCATGTGACGGTGCCGCAGATTCGCGGCATGCACGAAGGTGACCGCTCGCGTAAGGTGACGCTGGTGGAACACGGTTTTCGCCTGCCCTCGGCGCTCGATAACCGCCCGCTTCGTTTCGATGAGTTTGAGGCAAGGATACCCCAGTTTATCTATGTTTCGGCCACGCCGGGCGACTACGAGCTGCGGGTGAGCCAAAACGACGTGGAGCAGATTATTCGTCCGACCGGTCTGCTCGACCCCAAGATTGACGTGCGTCCAGTTCGCGGTCAGATTGACGATCTTGAGGACGAGATTCGCGAACGCGTTGCCCGCAAGGAGCGCGTGCTGGTGACCACGTTGACCAAGCGCATGGCCGAGGACCTGACCGACCATCTACTTGATGCGGGCATTAAGGTCAATTACATGCACTCTGATACGGCGACAATGGACCGTGTCGAGATCCTGCGAACGCTGCGCGAGGGCAAGATCGATGTTCTCGTTGGCATCAACCTGCTTCGCGAGGGCTTGGATCTCCCCGAGGTCTCACTGGTGGCAATTCTCGATGCCGATAAGGAAGGCTTTTTGCGCAACCGCCGTTCGCTGATTCAGACGATTGGCCGTGCGGCCCGTAACGCCGATGGTGAAGTCATCATGTATGCAGACGTTGTGACCGATTCGATGAAAGAGGCCATCGAGGAGACGCAGCGCCGTCGCGAGATTCAGATGGCATATAACGAAGAGCATGGCATTGTGCCCAAGACAGTGCGCAAGGCCATCAACGACATCTCAAGTTTTATTGCCGAGGCCGAAAAAACTGTGGGCTCCAAGGGACGCTCGAAGGGCGACTCTCTTGGCCATGGCGCATTCTATACGCCCGATGAGTCGGGCGAGGGCGGTGTGCCGGAAACGGTGGCGCCCGAGCAGACACTTGCGGAGCAGTTGGAAGAACTGCCACATGACGAGCTTGTGCGGATCGTCGAAACCATGGAAGAGGATATGCGTAACGCTTCTGCCGCTATGGACTTTGAGGAGGCGGCGCGCCTGCGCGATGCTGTCGTTCAGATTCGGGCGATGCTCGAGGGTGCGTCTGAGGACGAGACGATCGAGCGCTTACGCTCGCAGGCCCGCAAGGGTTCCACGTTCGCATCGGGCAGAAAACGCCAGGGTGCACGGTTTAAGAAATAGCGAACAGGCCCCGAGTTCCCTGTGGAGCTCGGGGCCTGTGTCTTTTGCGCACTGGAATTCGTGCGTTAGAGGTCCGCGATCAGGGCTTCGGCACAACGGATGCCGTCGGTGGCCGCGCTCATGATGCCGCCGGCATATCCAGCTCCCTCACCACAAGGGTAGAGGCCCGGGGTCGACACGGCATGGCACGTTCGGTCTCGGGTGACAGTGACCGGTGAGCTCGAACGAGTCTCCACGCCGGTAAGAACGGCATCGGGACGGTCGTAGCCTCGTAGCTTTTTTCCGAGTAGGGGAAGTCCCAGGCGGAGCGACTCGACGATATGCTGCGGCAGGGCTTCGTCAATTGTCGTCCAGGTCACACCGAGCGGATAGGTGGGCTTTACCTTTCCGGGCGCCTTGCTGGCGCGTCCTGCGAGGAAATCTCCGACGAGTTGTGCCGGTGCGTTCCAGTTGGAACCGCCCAGGCGATAGGCGGCCGCCTCGCAGGCACGCTGGAGCTCGATGCCGGCGAGCGGGTCATCGTTGGGAAGGTCCTCAGGCGTGACGTTAACGAGCAGGGCGGCATTTGCGTTGCGTCCGTCGCGGGCATTGAGACTGGCCCCGTTGACGCACAGATGGCACGGTTCTGAAGAGGCGGCAACAACCTGTCCGCCGGGGCACATGCAAAACGAGAACACGCTGCGGCCGTTGGGAAGATGGGCAACAAGTTTGTAGGGGGCCGCCCCGAGCGCTGGATGTCCCGCCAAGGCTCCATATTGGGCTCTGTTGATGTCGCGTTGCGGATGCTCGATGCGAACGCCCATGGCAAAGGTCTTTTGCGCGAGGGCCATGTTGTGGTCCTTAAGGAGCTCAAAAATATCGCGAGCAGAATGCCCGCAGGCGAGGATGAGGTGCTTTGTCTCGATTGGCTCGTAAGCGGCGTCTTGGGACGATTGGACATCAATACCGGTGATGGCGCCAGACGCGTCGATGTGAATGTCGACGAGCTTCGTTCGATAACGGACGACACCTCCGAGCTGCTCGATGCGCTGGGATATAGCGGTGACAACCTTGGGAAGGATGTCGGAGCCAATGTGCGGCTTGGCATCCCACAGAATATCGCGGGGCGCACCCGCCTCGACGAAGGTTTCGAGGATAAGGCGATGGGCGGGATTTTTTGTTCCCGTATTGAGCTTGCCGTCCGAGAAGGTCCCCGCGCCGCCCAGACCAAACTGAATATTGCTCTCGGGGTCGAGGATGCGCTCCTTTAGAAAGAGGTCGATCGCCTGCGAGCGGCGAAATGCCGGGTCGCCGCGCTCGATAAGCAAGGGCTTAAGACCTGCTTTGGCGAGCGTGAGCGCAGCGAAAAGGCCGGCGCATCCGGCGCCGACAACGACAGGGCGTTCTTGAGGTGCGTCGGAGACGGGGGAGGGGAATGAAGGCTCATCGTCTTCTATCGCGCGTACGCGCGAGCGGTCACGCTCGGCAACGCTGTCGACCGCTTCTCGCTCGAGGTGGGGACTAGTCAGCTCAACACGAAAGCTCAGGATAAAATGGACGTCTCGTTTTTTGCGAGCGTCGATTGACTTGCGGTGGAGCTCGATGGACTTGATCTCGGAGTCCTTGCAACGTAGGACGCGCTTGGCGACTCGCTTGCCAACAATGAGGCAGGCATTTTCATCGCCGGCTTCATCGAGCGACGCGTTGACTTGGGTGATTTCGATCATCGAGGTCTCCTTAGAGGCAAGAAAGAGGCCGTCCGGTATCCCAGACGGCCCGAATGCGTTTTTGATTATAGACTGAGCGGCTACAGGCTGCTTGCAGCGCGAATGCCCGAGAGCCAGGCCCACGCAAGGTTAAAGCCTCCGCAATCGGCGTCGATGTCGAGCGCTTCGCCGCAGACGTAAAGCGGGGCGTCGACAACGCAGCGCGCGCGTAGACTGGGCGTTGAGATGCTCTCGATAGATACGCCACCACGCGTGACCTGCGCCGAGCGCTCCTTGGCTGTTCCCTCGACGAGCAACTTAAAGTGCTTGAGGATCGAGACCAGGTGGATGACATCGTTGGAGCCTGGATGGCACTGCTCGAACGCTGTGCAGACGACGCGGGAGAGTTGCGGGGCGAGCATGCCGTCGAGCCAACGGGGATCGCGGGGCGAAAAGCCGCCGAGCAGCTCAACGCGCCGGTTGAGCATATCGAGCAGCTCGTCTTTGGAGAGGTCGGGGAAAACGTCGAGCAGGATCGTATCGCCGCGCTGGATACGACGGGAGAGGTTGAAGACAGCGACGCCCGAGATGCCGAAGGCTCGAAACAGCACTTCACCGTCTTCGTGCCAGAGCTCACTATGGTTACGGGTGAGCGTCAAGCGGGCGCGGACGCGCAGACCATCCAACGTCTTGAGTGCCGCCCGATCGCCAACGACCGTTGCCGATACGGGGCAGAGGATGGGGTGCAGCGAAGTGAGGGGGAGGCTAAACGTATCGGCGATACCGGTGGGGTTGCCGCCCGTGGCGATAATTACGGCATGTGCCTGCAGGGCTTCGTTCTTGCGAGGGACATCGGCGAGTGCCTTCCGAAGCGAGCGGAGCTCCGATTTTCGGTCGTCGTGCTTTTTTGCCTTTAGCGCCCGCGCTGGACGGTTTATTTGGAGTGCCCAGCCTTCGGGATCTTTGCGCGCCGTGGCAATATTGGCTCCGCAGATTAAGGTGATACCTAGGCGGTCGCAAACGTTGAGAAGCGCGTCGCGCACCGATTCGGCGCGAAGGGAGCGCGGGTACAGCCGGTCTTCCTCGGAGGTTGTCATGATGCCCAGCGAGGAGAAGAAACCCATAAGCTCTTGTTCGGGCCGGGGGCCCATAACGGATTCAACGAATGCGGGGTGGTTATACCGCTGTGGATCAATTGATTCGTTGGAGAGGTTGCAGCGGCCGTTGCCGGTCGCAAGGAGCTTAAAGCCGCAGGCGACATCGCGCTCAACGATGCAGACGCTTTTGCCAGCTCGTGCGGCCGTAATGGCGGCGGCGAGGCCTGAAGCCCCGCCGCCGATTACCAGGACGTCATAGAAGGCGCTCGTGTTCACTTAGGCCTCGTCGGTCTCGTGCGGGGTAATGGCCTCGACGGCAGAGACTGCCTTGGGCAACATGCCATCGGGCAGTGCGGTCTCGACCTCGCCCTTATCGCAGGCCTCGGCGAGTGCCGGATTAATGGGAAGCTGGCCCAAGATGTCGAGGTTATAGCGCTCTGCGACCTCGGGGAGCTTGCTCTTGCCAAAGACCTCGATCTTCTTGCCGCAGTCGGGACACTCAATATAGCTCATGTTCTCGACAATGCCCAGAATGGGGACGTTCATCTTCTCGGCCATGTTGACCGCCTTGGCGACGATCATCGAGACCAGATCCTGCGGGCTCGTGACGATGACGATGCCGTCGACGGGCAGTGACTGGAAGACGGTGAGAGCGACGTCGCCTGTTCCCGGAGGCATGTCGACCAGCAGGTAGTCGATGGGGCCCCACGAGGTCTCGCTCCAGAACTGCCTAATGGCGCCTGCGATGACCGGACCGCGCCAAAGGACGGGGTCGGTCTCGTTTTGGAGCAGAAGGTTGGAGCTCATGACCTTGACGCCGTGCTCGGAGATTTCAGGCAGCATGAGGTTGCCAAGGGCATGGACGTGGCGTCCGCTCATACCGAACATCTTGGGGATAGAGGGACCGGTGATGTCGGCATCGAGGACGCCGACCTTGTGGCCGTGACGGGCAAGCTCGGTGGCGATGGCACCGGTGACAAACGACTTGCCGACACCGCCCTTGCCGGAAAGCACGGCGATGACGCGTTTGACCTCGGACAGCGTATTCTCCTCAAATTGCGACGGCGACGTTTGTCCGCCGGCGGCCTGTGCGTGCTCGCAACCCATGTATGACTCCTTTGTATATGTTGGGGCCGAGGCCCCGTGATGTGACACGAGCGTCATTGTACCCTCGTTTGCGAGCGGGAGTCATTTGCGATGCATTTGGGCCGAGCGTGCTTGCAATACGATGGGTCCAAGCGAATGGGCGGGCTTACTGAACTTTGCTGGCGAACTCGAGGTATTGCATGCGCTGCAGCTTGTCGATCGTCGAGGCGTATGGGCTGTCTTCAGATTCCAAGTCGTAGCGCAGCCCGTCGGCACCAAGGTAGCCGGCGACATTGATGGTGGGCACATCTGACCTTGTTGCAAGCAGGGCTTTTTGATAGTCGGTGAGCGGGGCGCCGATCTTATTAAGGGTAATGGCTGCAATCTCGTTTGCCCCGACGGTGTCGTAGACGTTGAGCTCGGTATTGCCGGCGATTTCATAGTTAGCCCAGACGAAATATGTCGACTGGTAGTTACGGAAAGCGTGGTCTGCCGTATCTTCCTGAGGGTACAGCTCGTCGTTGAGGGTCGTTGCGGCGCTCGGCTGATGGTCGCCAAAAAAGAGAAGGACAACCGGTCTGCCGATATTGCGGAGCTCGTTGATAAAGTACTCGAGGTCCCGGTCGGATGCGTTGATGCAGGTGAGATAGGTGTTGAGCGCGCTATTGGCGCCCTCGCTGGCTCCCTCGACCCAATAGTTTGTCAGCTCCTCGGCGGGAACGGTGCCATAGTCGTAGCCGCCGTGATTTTGCATCGTGACGTCAAAGATGAACTGCGGGGCTTCGTCGGTTCTAAGCAGATCGAGTATCTTGTCGTAGGTGACGTAGTCGCATACGCCGGCATGGTAATAGGACGCACCTTCGAAATCGCCGATTGAAAGAAAGTCTCCAAAGCCCAGCTGCTGATAGATTTTATCTCGATGGTAGTTGACGGGGTTTTGCGGGTGCATAGCGGTAGCGGTATACCCAAGCTCTTTAAGGTCCTTTGCCAGGCTGTTTACGCCATTCATCTGATACAGCTGATAGGGGATTTTGCCCAATCCGACAAATGCCGTTGTCGCTCCGGTTAAAAATTCGAATTCGGAGTTCGCCGTTCCGCCACCGGCGACCGAAGCGAGCATGGTGCCGCGAACAAGTGTGTCGGGAAGCGAGTTGTAGAATGCGGGGCCGGTGTACCCGGCCGCCTGGAGCTGCTCAAAGCACGAAAGGTCGCTAAAACTCTCGTTCATGACGGCAACAATCGTCGGCTTGATTTCATTGAACTGGGCAACGGCCGCCGCGCGCTGCTCGCTCGAGCCATACGTGCTGTCGTAGGTGGCGGCGAGCTCCTGATCGATGCTCTGCGCCTCATCGGGCGTATAGTCTTCGGGCTTCTCAATGGGCAACTCGTTGACCATTTCGGTGAACGAAGTGATAAAACCCTGAGACGCATACGTGGTGATGGGCTGCCAACGGTCAAATCCAAAATTCAGCGCCTGCTCCAAGTCGATGCTGGAAAAGCCCGAGAGCCCCACAACGGTCACTAGCAGAAAAGCGCAGAGGTTAGCGGCGATTGCGGGGAACACATGGGTGGGCGTACGGAGCTTTCTCGGTCGGATAAGCGAAAGAAGCCCCAGGGAAATCTCCAGCAGGGCTAGAGAGGTTACGATTCCGGCGGTAAAGGTAAACTCGTATCCCCCGCTCACTTCCATTGCGGTGCCAAGGGCCAAGATATCGCTTGGCAGGATGGCCTCACCTTTAAACGTTATGACGAAGTGCTCGGCAATGCCAAGGATGCAACAGGCGACGGGCACGAGGGCCATGACGCCTCCATGACGCTGTCCCAGCAAATAAAGGGAGAGCAGAACCGTCGCGAGCAGCCCGACGGAAAACCCGAATGAGTTGGCGGGAATGCGATAGAACGTTTCGTTACAGGCAATTTCGAGTGAAACGAACGAGAGCGCTGAAACAGCGGCGATGACAAGGATGTCACGGCAAATACAGGCAACCGTTCCCGTCGCAAGATCGGTTTGGTCGATAAGTCCCGAAACCAAGGGTTCGACAAGAAGTATGACGGCGGCAGCACCGAGCGCCGAATAAGAAAGGAGCCATAGGGAACTGTCCTCATTTACGAGCAATTGATTCGTAATCCATGCAGCTACCACGCCGAGCGGGATGAGGAGCGTCGCGCACCAAAAGACGCGGGCAATGGGCGGCTTTTCATTGTGTTTGATTGAAAAATATACACGCACCACGACGATGGCCACGATAAGGACGGCGATGAATATGGGCAGATTGGCCATGTCGCTCGAAGTGATTTCAAGGGGGATATCTTCGGTCATGGACGTTCCTCTGTTACAGCAAATTAAGTTCAGTATTAGATTACTGTAACCTTTCCACGGCATTTCGAGAAACAAAGCGCCCGATACGCAAAGCTAAAGGTCTGCGAATCTTGTATTACGAACATCTGTGCGCGTCGAGTGCGCTAAACTCATCGGCAGTATGATTCGATGCAATAGGAGGCAAGGAGCTTCCATGTCTGATTCTTCTATCGTTATTCGCGGCGCTCGTGAGCACAACCTCCGTGATATCGATGTTTCCATTC
The DNA here is from genome assembly GCA_900550185.1 of uncultured Collinsella sp. Lineage (GTDB taxonomy): Bacteria > Actinomycetota > Coriobacteriia > Coriobacteriales > Coriobacteriaceae > Collinsella. Next base: position 25,863 of record URRN01000007.1, on the reverse strand, counting down.
CGCGTGACCAACTCGTGGTCATTACCGGTCTTTCTGGCTCGGGCAAGAGTTCGCTGGCATTTGACACTATCTATGCCGAGGGCCAGCGTCGATACGTCGAGAGTCTTTCGAGCTATGCGCGCCAGTTCTTGGGTCAGATGGACAAACCCGACTTGGATTCAATCGACGGCCTTTCGCCGGCGGTGTCGATCGACCAAAAGACGACGTCTAAAAACCCTCGCTCGACGGTTGGCACCGTAACCGAGATTTATGACTATCTGCGCCTGCTGTTCGCCCGTGTGGGCACCCCGCACTGTCCCGAATGCGGCCGCGTCATTGAGCGTCAGACGACCGACCAGGTTGCCGACAAGGTCTTGGCGGCGGGGGAGGGCCGTCGCGCGTTTGTGCTGGCACCGGTGGTGCGCGGGCGAAAAGGCGAGTACACCAAACTGTTTGAGGACCTTCGCGCCGAGGGCTTTAGCCGCGTGCGTGTCGACGGTGAAGTGCGCTCGCTCGACGATCCGATCGATCTGGACAAGAAGTTCAAGCACGATATTGAGGTCGTGGTCGATCGCATCGTGATCCGTGAGAACTCTCTGGGCCGTATCGCCGAGTCTGTTGAGCAGGCGACCGCGCTGGCTCACGGCAATGTAAACGTGTACATGCTGCCCGATCGTGATGCTCCCGAGGGGACCGAGGGCGAGCTGCTGGAGTATTCGTTGGCCTTGGCGTGCCCGGAGCATGGTCACTCCATTGACGATCTTCAGCCGCGTGATTTTTCGTTCAACGCTCCCTATGGCGCATGTCCTGAGTGCGACGGCCTGGGCTTTAAGAAAACCGTTGATGCCGAGGCGCTGATCGAGGACCCCTCGAAGTCCATTGCCGACGGAGTCTTTGGTAGCCTGTTTGGCAATTCGAACTACTATCCGCAGATTTTTGCTGCGGTCTGCAAACACTTTAAGGTGAGCACCGATACGCCGTGGGAGGACTTGCCCCCTCGCGTGCGTCGTGCATTCTTGGATGGCCTGGGCGATACGAAGATCTCGGTCGACTACCAAAAGCTCGACGGACGTCGCAGCCAGTGGGATACCAAGTTTTCGGGCGTTCGCAACATCCTGTACGAACGCTATACCGAGACGACGAACGAGAACACCAAGGCGCGCCTGGAGAAGTACATTCGCGAGGAGCCGTGCTCGACCTGCCACGGCGCTCGTTTGCGCCCTGAGATGCTCGCCGTCACCGTGGGTGGCAAGTCCATTTACGAGGTTTGTTGCCTGTCGTGCCGTGAGTCGCTCGAGTTTTTTGAGGGCCTGGAGCTCACCGAGCGCCAACAGTTTATCGGCGGGCGCATCGTCAAGGAAATCCTGGAGCGCTTGCGTTTTCTGGTCGATGTTGGACTCGACTATCTGACACTCGATCGCGCCTCGGCGACGCTTTCCGGTGGCGAGGCACAGCGTATTCGCTTGGCAACGCAGATCGGCGCGGGTCTCATGGGCGTGCTCTATATTCTGGACGAGCCCTCGATCGGTCTTCATCAGCGTGACAACGAGCGCCTGATCAAGACGCTCGAGCGCCTGCGCGATATCGGCAATACCGTTATCGTCGTCGAACACGACGAGGATACAATCCGTGCCGCCGACTACGTGATCGACATGGGGCCCGGCGCCGGCGTCAACGGCGGACACGTAGTCGCGGCGGGAACGCCTGCCGATATCATGGCGTGTCCTGAGTCGATGACGGGCGCTTATCTGACCGGCAAACGAATGATCCGGGTGCCTGATGAACGGCGCAAGCCCGGTCGCGGCTGCCTTAAAATTACGGGCGCTCGAGCCAACAACCTCAAAAACGTTACTGCCAAGATCGAGTTTGGTACGCTTACGGTTGTTACCGGCGTGTCGGGATCGGGCAAGAGCTCCCTAGTTACCGACACCATTGCGCCTGCCCTTACGAATGCCATTCACCGCTCGACGCGCCCTGTGGGTCCGTATAAGAAAATCGAGGGCATCGAGTGTATCGATAAGGTTATCGATATCGACCAGTCGCCGATTGGCCGCACGCCGCGTTCCAACCCTGCTACCTATATCGGCCTGTGGGATGATCTTCGCGCGCTGTTTGCGAGTACGCCGGAGTCGAAGGCGCGCGGCTACTCGCCGGGTCGTTTCTCCTTTAATGTGAGTGGCGGGCGCTGTGAGGCGTGCAAGGGCGACGGACAGATCAAGATCGAGATGCACTTCCTTCCCGATATCTACGTTCCTTGCGAAGTTTGCGGCGGTAAACGCTACAACCGCGAGACACTCGAGGTCACCTACCGTGGCAAGACCATCTCGGACGTACTTGACATGAGCGTGGCCGAGGCACTGGCTTTCTTTGGGAATATCCCGCAGATCAAGCGAAAGCTCCAGACGCTGTACGATGTAGGCTTGGGCTACGTGAGCCTGGGCCAGCCCGCCACGACGCTTTCGGGCGGCGAGGCACAGCGTGTGAAACTCGCCAAGGAGCTTCATCGACGCCAGACGGGCAAGACGTTCTATATTTTGGACGAGCCGACGACCGGCCTTCATTTTGAGGATGTCCGCCAGCTGCTCGATGTGCTGCAGCGCTTGGTCGATGCGGGCAACACAGTGCTGGTGATTGAACACAACCTTGATGTCATCAAGGTTGCCGACCGCCTGATCGATATGGGTCCCGAGGGCGGTAACGGCGGCGGAACCGTCGTGGTTTCGGGTACACCGGAGCAGGTTGCGGACTGTCCGCAGAGTTATACGGGCAAGTTTTTGGCGCCGTTGCTCAGGCGTGACCGGGAGCGCCAGGTTCAACTTGATGCTCAATAAATAGGCGATTCAGTTTATGGGCGCCATCGACTCCTTGTGATTCGATGGCGCTTGCTGTGCCGAAGTGACGTATGCAGCCGAATTGGACATATACTTAATCCTTGCGTCCGAATGCGAGGGAAAGGATATGTCATGGCAAAGGCTGTAAAGACGCCAAAAACCAATGCGATGCGCGAGCTGGAAAGCGCCGGCATTTCCTATGTTCTACATACGTACGAAGACGATGGCGATGAGTCGGTGGGCTTGGGGGTCGCGATTTCGGAGCAGCTTGGCGAGGAGCCCGGTCAAGGATTTAAGACTTTGGTCTGTGTGACACCGTCCAACGACTATGTTGTGTGCTGCATCCCTGTTGCCGACGAGCTCGATTTAAAGTCCGCCGCGCGTGCCGCTGGGGAGAAGTCCTTGGCCATGATGCATGTGAAGGATTTGCTTGCAGCGACTGGCTACGTTCGCGGCGGCTGCAGCCCGGTCGGTATGAAAAAACGCTACCGGACGCTTATTGATGAGACATGTGTCCTTTGGGATACCATTTTTATTTCGGGAGGCAAGCGTGGTTATCAGCTCGAGCTTGCACCCGATGATTTAATTGCATTTTGCGGGGCGACGGTTGCCGCGATTACGAGAGAGGACTGAGCGATGCCGCAGGAAGAATTGAAGCGCGGAGCTCATTTTGCAAAAGAATCTGCGCCTCAGACACCCTCATCCGAAGCTTCTTCGTCGCGAGACGACACTGACGACATGGGCTCGTCGGACTACTCCACGGTTGGTCGTTCCGCCGGGCTTATGACCATCCTGACCATCGTGTCTCGCGTCACCGGTTTTATCCGCACGTGGGCAATGGCGGCCGCTATCGGCATGTCGCTGCTCTCGTCCTCCTATCAGGTCGCCAACAACCTGCCCAATATGCTCTACGAACTCGTGATGGGTGGCATGCTCGTGACGGCGTTTTTGCCCGTGTACATGGGCGTGAGGCGTGAGCAGGGTCGCGAGGCCTCGAACGAGTACGTGGGCAACCTGCTCGGCATTCTGCTTTTGGTGCTGGGTGGCATTTCGTTGCTGGGGACCGTGTTCGCCCCGGGCTTTATCTGGACGCAATCGTTCCTTTCGGGTGACGGCGGCAGCATGGATACCGCTGCGTTCATGTTCCGTTTCTTTGCCATCCAGATTCTGTTTTATGGTTTGGGCTCGGTGTTCTCGGGCGTCCTCAACGCACACCGCGACTACTTCTGGTCGACGTTTGCCCCGGTCCTCAACAATGTGATCGTCATTGCGAGCTTTATGGGTTTTGCGCCCGTGTCCGCACAGTTTGGCGAACGTGCCGGCATCATCTTGATTGCGGCCGGTACGACCCTCGGTGTCTTTGTTCAGATGGCATGTCAGATTCCCGCGCTTGGCAAGCACGGCGTGCATCCCCATATCCATATCGACTTTAAGGACCCCGCGCTTCGCCAGACGATTGCGCTCGGTATCCCGACGCTGCTTGCCACAGTGTGCATGTTTGTCTCGACTTCTATCACCAACGCTGCCGCGCTGGTGGTCCAGCCCGAGACTGGTCCTTCCGTCATCGCCTATGCGCGCCTGTGGTACACGCTGCCCTATGCGCTGATTGCCGCCTCGCTTTCGACGGCGCTCTATACCGAGCTCTCTCATGACGCACAGGAGAAGGATTACGACAGCGTTCGCACGGGCATTTCGCGTGGCGTCGCCCAGATGCTGTTCTTCCTGATTCCGTTCGCGCTGTACCTGATTGTCTTCGCGCGTCCGCTCAACATGATTTACTGTGCCGGCAAGTTTGATGAGTCCGGCGTGGCGCTGGTGTCCGAGTTCCTTGTCTACCTGGCGTTCTCGCTGCCGCTCTACGGCGTGGTCGTGTTGATGCAGAAGAGCTTCTCTGCCTTGCTCGATATGAAGCCCTATAGCCGCTATTGCCTGTATTCCGCCATCGGCCAGGCCGGCTCGGTTCTGCTGTTTGGCGTTGTGCTGGGCTTCGGCATGCCGGCAATCGCGCTTTCGTATGTCGTCGACTACGTGATCTTGGTCGGCTGTTCGCTGTGGTGGCTGCGTCGTCGCCTGCGTGGTCTTCAGGTCAAATCTATCCTGCATGGCGGCTTCTTTGGCCTTTTGCTCGGTGGCCTGGGCGCTGCCGCAGGCGCCGGCGTCATGTGGGCGCTTGAACTCTTTGTCGGGGCACTTGGCGGCTCGATTCTGATTACTCTTGGCTACGTTTGCGTTGCGGGTGTCGTCTCGCTTGCTGTTACCTTTGGCCTTGCCGTCGTCCTTAAGATGCCCGAGGTCTCGGCGTTGCTTCGTCGCAAGTAGGTGCGCGTGGCCGGTCACGACAACATTCCAACGCTTGCCGAGCAGGTTTCGCGCGTTCCTACACAACCCGGTTGCTACCTTTGGAAGGATGCCAAGGGCGATGTCATCTACGTGGGCAAGGCGAAAAACCTACGCGCCCGCATGCGTCAATACGTGACACTGCAGGATGAGCGTCAAAAGATTCCGCTGATGATGCAGCTGGTGGCGAGCTTTGACTATATCGTGGTGGAGACCGAGCATGAGGCGTTGGTGCTCGAGCGCAATTTGATTGGTCAGTACCATCCGTACTTTAACGTCGACCTCAAGGATGACAAGAGCTACCCCTTTATCGCCATTACAAAGGGCGACCTGTATCCCGCTATCAAATATACGCGTGAGCGTCATAAGCCGGGAACGCGCTATTTTGGACCTTATACCGATAGCCGTGCGGCACGTGAGACGATAGATACGCTGCGCAAGGTTATCCCCATCTGCTCCGCATCCTGTGCGGAGTGGCGTCGTTGTCGTCGTATCGTCGAGTCCCACAAGGGCGAGGAAGACATCGTCAATATGATTTGCGCGCAAAACGGGCGTCCCTGCTTTGACTACCATGTCGGGCGCGGCCCGGGTGCGTGTGTCGGCGCGATTTCCCCGGCAGACTATGCCAAGAACGTCAAGCGTGTCGAGCGCTTTTTGTCGGGCCATCGCAAGGATGTCGTCGATGAGCTGACCTCCGAGATGACGGATGCCGCCGAGGCGCTCGACTTTGAGCGCGCGGCACGCGTCAAACGTCGTTTGGAGGTCATCAGGGGTCTGGACGATCGTCAGCAAGTCGTTTTTCCCTCCAGTGTCGATATCGATGTCATCGGGTTCTATCGCGAGGAGACCATCTCCGCCGCTTGCGTCTTTGTCGTGCGTGAGGGTCGAACGGTTCGAACCTGCGAGTTTATTCTCGATAAGGGTTTGGATGTCGACGAAGAGGAACTTCAATCGGGCTTTCTTAAGCGCTATTACGACGAGACGGCTGATATTCCAGCTGAGATAAACCTCTCTGTCGAGCTTGAGGATGCGGAGGCGCTGGGGGAGTGGCTTGCGGGCAAGCGTGAGCGTTCCTGCCATCTCCATAGGCCGCAGCGTGGCGAAAAGCACCGTCTGCTCGATATGGCATCCAAAAATGCGCGCCATGCCCTCATGCGCTACATGATGCGAACGGGGTACGCTGACGACCGCACCAATCAAGCGCTCCTGGAGCTCGAAAGTGCGTTGGCGCTGCCATCGCCGCCGTTGCGTATCGAGTGCTTCGATATCTCTACACTGCATGGCACCTTTACGGTCGCCTCGATGGTGGTGTTTACCAACGGGCGCGCCGACAAGAGCCAGTACCGTCGTTTTAAAATTCAGGCCGAATTGGACGAGGCAAACGACTTCGTTTCGATGTCCGAGGTTTTGGGACGACGCTATGCTCCCGAGCGCATGGCCGACGAGCGCTTTGGCTCGCGCCCCGATTTGCTCGTTGTCGATGGCGGTAAGCCGCAATTGACCGCTGCGATCAAGCAACTTGAGGCTCTTGGGCTCGATATACCAGTTTGTGGCTTGGCGAAGGCCGACGAGGAAGTTTTTGTGCCTTGGGACGAGACTCCTGTCGTGCTGCCGACCGGGTCTGCTTCGCTCTATCTAATTAAGCAGGTACGCGATGAGTCCCACCGATTTGCCATCACGTTCCATCGCGAATTGCGCGACAAAGCCATGACGGTTTCGGTGCTCGATGACGTTCCAGGCGTGGGACCCACCAGAAAACGTGCCATTATGCGCCATTTTGGCTCGATGAAGCGTTTGCGTGCGGCAAGCGAGCAGGAGATTGCAGAAGTTCGAGGCGTTCCGGCCGATGTCGCCAAAGCGGTCCACGAAGCACTTGTTGCATGGAATGCCGAGCGCGCCCAGACATCGGCCAACCGTTCCGAAAACTAAATGCGCTTCTAAACAACTGATATACATGATTGGCCGATTTTCAATCATTTATTTCGCGGCGATTACCTGTCGATTTCGGGTTTTATTAACGCTAAAACGTTTGACTAGCCATGGTGAACAACCCTGCTATCCTGCGGGTTGACGATGACTGATATCTCACCTCGTCGATACATACTGTCTGGCGAATCGTTTGTCAATGAATTCGGTGAACGGTAGTAAATACCGTTCAAGCGGATGTATGTATCGGTCGCCGAGCGCGGCACCTCAGTTGGGTTCGTCGGTAGGTAAGGTATATATCGTCCGCAAGTTGCGCGGGGGCAAGTCTAGGTGCTCCCGAGTAAGATTCTCTATTGATAGGAGAAGACATGGCCATCATCAACAAGGGTATGTCCAGGCGTTCGTTCCTCGGCCTCACCGGCAGCGTCGCTGCTGTCGCAGGGCTTGGTCTCACCGGCTGCGGTGGCAGCTCTAGCGACGAGGGTTCCGCTTCCGGTTCCACCGATTCCGCCAACCGTGGCGGCGGCGTGATCACCGCTGGTTCCGCTTACGCTCCGTCCAGCTTCGATCCCGCCAGCACCGGCTCCGCTGTGGGCCTGGGTGCTAACTGGCACGTCGTCGAGGGCCTCTACGGCATCGATTACCACGACTACAGCACCTTCAACGAGCTCGCCACCGACGATCCCAAGTCTGTGGACGACACCACTTTCGAGGTCACCATCCGCAAGGGCGCCAAGTTCTCCGATGGCACCGAGGTCACCGCTGACGATGTCGTTGCCTCCTACACCGCTTGCGCCGCTTCCGCTACCTATGCTCCGTTCTTCCAGCCCTTCGAGTCCATCGAGGCCAAGGACGCCAGCACCGTGACGGTCAAGACCAAGGTCCCCAACTTCTCCCTGCTCAAGGATCGTCTGGCCATCGTCCGCGTTACCCCGGCCACTCAGACCGAGGAGGATCGCGCCAAGCAGCCGATCGGCTCCGGCCCCTGGATGTACGACTCTATCTCCGATACCGAGATCACCCTGGTTCCCAACCCCGAGTACAACGGTGAGTATGCTGCCGAGGATAAGAAGATCCAGTACAGCATCCTGACCGACCCCACCGCTCGCGTTACCGCTCAGCAGGAGGGCTCCACGCTCGTTATGGAGCTCGTTACCGCTGACGCCGTCGACCAGCTCGAGAGCGCCGGCTGCAAGATCGATAACGTTCAGGGTTTCGGCACCCGCTTCATCATGTTCAACGTCGCCAAGGAGCCTTGGAACAACGTCAAGGTCCGTCAGGCTGTCATGTATGCGCTCGACACCGAGAAGATGGTCAGCAACACCTTCGCCGGCCTTGCCACCGCTGCCAGCTGCTACCTGCCCAAGAGCTTCACCAACTATCATGAGGCTTCCACGGTGTACAAGACCGACGCCAAGAAGGCTAAGAAGCTCATCGAGGAGTCTGGCATCACTCCGGGTGCCATCACCCTGCGCACCACCGACAACGAGCAGATTAAGGGCATGGCCGCCCAGGTCAAGAACGACCTCGACGCTCTCGGCTTCGATGTGACCATCCAGACCGATACCTCGCCGGCCACCTACGCTGCCATCGACGGCGGCGAGGCCTACGATATCCTCCTTGCCCCTGGCGATCCTTCCTGCTTCGGCGCCGACCCCGACCTGCTGCTCAACTGGTGGTACGGCGACAACGTCTGGATGCAGACCCGTTGCCCGTGGAAGGAGTCCGCTGAGTGGCAGAAGCTCCACAGTCTCATGGACGAGGCTCTTGCCGCCGAGGGCGACGAGCAGCAGAAGAAGTGGAACGAGTGCTTCGACATCATTGCCGACAACGCCGTTCTGTACCCCGTTGTCCACGTCAAGACCGTCTCCGCTTCCTGGGACGATCCGTCCACTGCGCCCAACGGCGAGGCCCTCGATGGCTTCAAGGGCATCGGCACGACGAGCATGTCCTTCAGGGGCGTTGCGACCGTCAAGGCGTAAGACTCGCTTGAGTCTGTATGCAGGATGTCGGTCGTTGGGACCGTATCCTCATAGTTGAAACAAAGACCCGGGCGGCAACGATGTCGCTCGGGTCTTGTAATGAGTATCCGTACTCATATACCAGTTGGTCCTACCGACAAAAGAAAGGGGAGAGAACGTGAACAACTTGCTACGTTTGATTGGAAGGCGTCTCGTGGCGCTGCCGATCATGGCATTGGGCGTCACCGTCCTGGTGTTCTTCCTTATGTCGTTCTCCAAGACCGACCCCGCCTACACGGCGTTGGGTGACGGTGCCTCGCCCGAGGCGGTCGCCGAGTACCATGAGAAGTATGGTCTGGACGACCCCTGGCCCGTGCGCTACGTGCGCTACATGGGCGATCTGATCCATGGTGACATGGGCACCTATGGTGCTGCTCGCAACTCCGTTGCCAAGCGCATCTCCACGGCCCTGCCCGTTACGATGCAGCTGACCTTCATCGGTCTTGCCATCGGTGCGGTCGTTTCGTTTTTGCTCGGCGTCATCGCGGCACTGTATCGCGACAAATGGCCGGACCAAGTGATCCGCGTCTTTTCCATCGCCGGCTTGGCAACCCCGTCGTTCTGGCTTGCCGTTCTGTTGATCCTGTTGTTCTCTTCCTACCTTAAGGTGCTTCCGGCATCGGGTGCTCTGCCTCACTTCACCACGAATCCGGTTGGCTATCTGGGACGTATGATCATGCCCGCTATCGCCTTGGCATTTCCGCTGACGGGCCAGATGACTCGTATCGTGCGTACCGCCATGGTCGAGGAGCTCGACAAGGATTATGTCCGTATGGCTCGCGGCGCCGGCGTTCCCGAGAAGGTCGTCGTCGGCATCAACGTTCTTCGCAATGCGCTGATCACCCCGGTCACCACCCTCGGTCTTAAGATCGGTTACCTCATGGGCGGCGCCGTCGTCATCGAGGTTATCTTCAACCTCCCCGGCATGGGCACCGCGATTCTGCAGGGCGTTCAGGGCAACGAGGCGAACCTGGTTCAGGGCGTCGTTATCGTCGTTGCTCTTGCCTTCATCATCATCAACATCGTGGTTGACATGCTCTACCTGCTCATCAACCCGCGCATCAGGACGGTGTAGATTATGGTAAAGATTCGAGAGAAGCAAACCGAGCAGCTCGAGAAGGCTGCCTCCAAGGGGCTCAAGCTCGGTGGCTGGAAGAAGATGACGTTGTCTTCTAAGATTGCCGCCGTCGTGCTGGTGCTGGTCGCCCTGACTGCGATTCTGGCGCCCCTTCTTGCCCCCTATAGCCCGGTCGAGATCTTTACGGCTCGCCAGGCTCCCGGCAACGGATTTATCTTCGGTACCGATGATAAGGGCCGCGACATTCTGTCGCGTATGCTCTACGGTGGTCGTTACTCGCTGATTATCGGCTTTGGCGCCACTGCCATGGCTCTGGTCTGCGGCTCGGTCGTGGGCGCCCTTGCAGCGGTTTCGCGCAAGGCCGTCTCCGAGACGATCATGCGTATCCTGGACATCATCATGTCCATCCCGGGCATCGCCCTCGCGGCCGTCTTCGTCTCCATCCTGGGCAACTCCGTGCCGTCGATCATCTTCGCCATCGGCTTCATGTACACTCCGCAGATTGCCCGTATCGTGCGCGCCAACATCGTGTCCGAGTACGGCGAGGACTATGTCCGTGCGGTCATCGTTTCCGGCGCCAAGGCTCCGTGGATTTTGATCAAGCATGTTCTGCGTAACTGCATCGCCCCGATCATGGTCTTCACCGTTACCCTGGTCGCCGACGCCATCATCTTCGAGGCCTCGCTGACCTTTATCGGCGCTGGTATCCAGGAGCCCACCGCTACCTGGGGCAACATCCTCGCCGACGCCCGCGGCGGCGTGCTTGCCGGCCGTTGGTGGCAGGCGCTGTTCCCGGGTCTGGCTATCATGATCACCTGCCTGGCGCTCAACATCCTCTCCGAGGGCATTACCGACGCCATGGCCGCTGCTCCCTCCGCCGCCCTGGATCCGACCGATTCCTCCAAGCGTCGCGAGGCCGACCTGCTGGTCTCCGACCCCGTTCGCGCCTACAAGGAGCAGGCCCAGTCCCTCTCCGCTCGCCTTGGCGCCCTGCGCGATGTTGAGCTCAAGCGTGACGATCGCCATGTGCCCGACGAGTCTGTCGAACCGATTCTCTCGGTCCGTGACTTCTGCATCCAGTTTGAGCATCACGGTGATATCAACGTCGTCGACCATGTCAACTTTGACGTCCGTCCTGGTCAGACCATGGGCCTGGTGGGCGAGTCCGGTTGCGGTAAGTCCATCACCACGCTGGCCATCATGGGCCTGACCGATGAGGACGAGCACCTTTCCGGCGAGGTCCTCTGGGAGGGCCGTGACCTGCTCAAGATGAGCAAGAAGGAGTGGTTCGGCCTGCGCGGTACCGATATCGCTATGGTCTATCAGGACGCCCTGTCCTCGCTCAACCCCTCCATGCTCATCTCTGCCCAGATGAAGCAGCTCACCAAGCGCGGCGGAACCCGCAGCGCCGAGGAGCTCCTGGAGCTCGTCGGCCTCGATCCCAAGCGCACGCTCGAGAGTTATCCGCACGAGCTTTCCGGTGGCCAGCGTCAGCGTGTCCTGATCGCTATGGCCCTTACCCGCGACCCCAAGCTGGTCATCTGCGACGAGCCCACGACCGCTCTGGACGTTACCGTCCAGAAGCAGGTCATCAAGCTGCTTAACGATCTTCAGGCCAAGCTCGGCTTTGCCATGATCTTCGTTTCGCACGACCTGGCACTGGTCGCCGAGGTCGCTCATAACATCACGGTTATGTACGCCGGCCAGGTTATCGAGCAGGCGCCCACCAAGGAGCTGCTCACCAACCCGATTCACGAGTACACCCGCGGCCTTCTGGGTTCCGTCCTGTCCATCGAGAGCGGTTCGGGCCGCCTGCACCAGGTGCCCGGCGCCGTTCCGAGTCCGCGCGATTTCCCCAAGGGCGATCGCTTCGCGCCCCGCTCGAGCCATCCGCGTATTGGCCTGGACACCCGTCCGGTCTTCAAGCGCGTGCCCGGCACCGAGCACTTCTATTCCGAGCTCCCCGACGAGGTGCTCAAGGCAAATGGTTTGACCCCTCACGCGGAGGTGATGTAGATGAGCGAGACCGCAGTCAACGGCGTCGAGCCGATCATCTTCCTTGATGACGTCCACGTCACCTTTAGGACCCGTACCGGCTCGATTCTGCACCCCAACCTGGTTCACGCCGTCCAGGGTGTAACGATTAAGCTCATGCCCGGTCAGACGATCGGCATCGTCGGCGAGTCCGGTTGCGGTAAGTCCACCACCGCTAACGTCATGTGCGGCCTGCAGGCCCCCACGAGCGGCAAGGTCTACTTTAAGGGCAAGGACGTTACCAAACGTACCGCCGAGGACCGTCGCCACATGGGTCGCGTCATCTCGGTCGTGTTCCAGAACCCGGCCACGGCGCTCAACCCCCGCATGGTCGTTCGCGAGCAGCTGCTCGACCCCATGCGCGTCCACAACCTGGGTACCGAGGCCGAGCAGGAGAAGCGCGTCAAGGAGCTCTTGGAGCTCACCGGTCTGCCCAGCTCCGCCGCCGAGGTTCTTCCCGGCCAGCTTTCGGGCGGCCAGCGTCAGCGCGTCGCAATTGCCCGTGCCCTGTCGCTGAACCCCGATGCCATCATCGCCGACGAGCCCACCTCGGCTCTGGACGTTTCGGTCCGCGCGCAGATTCTGAACCTGCTGACCGACCTTAAGAAGGAGCTCGGCCTGGCCATGGTGTTCATCAGCCATGACATCCAGACGGTCCGCTATATCTCTGACGACATCATCGTTATGAATGGCGGTAAGATCGTCGAGCAGGGCGAGGCCAAGCAGGTCTTCCAGCACCCCCAGGACCCCTACACCAAGATGCTGCTCGGCGCTGCGCCGTCGCTGCTGCATCCCAAGCTCGGCGAGTAGCCTCGCTTTCCCTCCCGTGCGCCCGGTTCCCTTGCCGGGCGCACCTCCGTTGCGATTTCGAAAGGTTGGGTTCACGAGCCATGCCAAGTGCTCAGGAGCTACAACATCAATTTGATGAATATCGAGGCGCCATGCCCCGTCCATCAGATTTCGATCTCTTTTGGAAGGATCGCATGGCCGAGGCCGACGCCGTCGGGCTTGACTATGCGATCGAGACGGCAGCGGTCGCCGATGCCGCGACCTGCCAGCTTTTCGACCTCTGGTATACCGGCATGTGTGGCGCGCGCCTGCATGCCAAGTACCTTAAACCCGTCTCGGACGAGCCCGTGCCATTGGTACTTCAGTTCCATGGGTATCCGGGTGCAAGCCGCAGCTGGTTTGAGCAGGCGTCGTTTGCGGGCATGGGCATGGCACTCATCGCCCTCGACTGCCCCGGCCAAGGAGGTCCCTCCGAGGACATTGGTGGATTTGAGGGCACAACGGTTGCCGGTCATATCGTCGCCGGTATCGACGGCGATCCGGCCAACCTCTACTATGTCCGCTTGCACCAAGATATTCGCATCCTGTGCCGCATCGTTCGCGAGCTCGAGGGCATCGATCTTGCGCGTGTGTTTGTGAACGGCGCGTCGCAGGGCGGCGGTTTGGGCATTGCGACCTGTGCGCTTAACAGCGAGCTTATCAATCGTGCCGCCATCCTCTATCCCTTCCTGTCAGATTTCCGCCTAGTCTGGGATTTGGATGCCGACGACATTGCCTACGAGGGCCTGCGCTATTGGTCTCGCTGGTTTGACGAGGACTCGACTCGTATTGACGAAGCCTATGCCAAGCTGGCGTACTTCGATTCCAAGAACTTTGCCCCTATGGTCAAATGCCCCGTGTTGTTTGGCACCGGCACAGCCGATATCGTCTGTCCGCCAGCGACGCAGTTTGCGGTCTATAACAACCTGACCTGCGAAAAGCGTCATGAGTTCTTTGAAGGCTTTGGCCACGAGGAGATTCAGGATTTTGACGATCTGATCATTCCGTTTTTCTGCAAGGGAGGGGAGGCTCATGTCTAAGTGCGAGAGCAATGTTGACGAGCTGATTGTCCCCGGACTCGTGGGAATTCCTGGAACGGTTTCGTCAAGGCTCGCAGAATATCGGGACTGGCGCGGTGATGTCCAGGCAGATGTTTCTGATTTAGAGACATGCGCTTCGAATCTTGAGATTCAAGGCCTGGCCATTACGGCGATTGACTTTGTTAACCCCTGCGCCCGTTACTCGGAGGTCTCCTTTGAGCTCGGTGACGATGCGATTCACGCTCGTTTGATCGAGCCTGTCGGTCGTGCCCGAGTATCTGAGCGCGTGCCGCTGTGCCTGATGTTCCACGACATCGATCGGCCTGTGCGCGGCTGGCATCACATGACGAGATTTGCCGCCATGGGGTATGCCGTCCTCGCGCTGGATGACGATGTTGCTGGTGCGGACGACCTGCGGCGGGGGATTTCTTCGCCCGCTTTTGTCGAGCGCGTCCGTTGGGGTTGCGCGCTGGCGAAGGTGGCGCGCAATCTTGATGGCATGGACCCCGACCGCATCTTTGCATGGGGCGAGGGCCTTGGCGGCGGAGTCGCGCTGGCGGTTTCTGCTCTGGACGAGCGGGGCCTCGCCTGCACGGCGGTTGCCAATCCGCTTCCTGGCGGCCTCGAGGCGCTGTCGTCTCGGGTGCGCGAATCGGTGCTCATGGGCACATCGCTTATGGATACCGTGAGCGATCCCAAGGATCAGTTTGCCGTATTCAACGGTCTTGAGTGTGACCGGAGGCATATCATCTATGCAAAATACGCTCACGAGCGCATCAATGCGTTCGAAAATGAAGTCGTCGACTTTTTTAACCAAACGTTCTACTCGTGTTCTTTGGCCTAGACGGCCTGGACACTGCCAACAAGAGTGGGTGGCATAGGGCCGCCCGCCAGACAACTAAGGAGATTCTTGTGGCAACTCAGAAATTCACCGGCGTTATCCCTCCCGTCGTTGTTCCCGATACCGAAGATCACCAGCTCGATGTTGCCTCCTTTGAGCGCAGCATCAACCGCATGATCGATGCCGGCGTCGATGGCCTGTTCTTCCTGGGCTCCTCGGGCGAGGTCGTCTTCTCCACCGACGAGCGTCGTCGTCAGATCATCGCCGAGGCCGTGCGCATCGTCGATCACCGCGTGCCTGTTCTGGTCGGCATCATCGATACCGAGACCGAGCGCATGATTGAGCACGGCAAGGTCGCCCAGGAGCTGGGCGCCGATGCCCTCGTCGCCACCTGCCCGTTCTATGCCCTGCAGGGTATGACCGAGGTCGAGGAGCACTTCCGCATCCTGCACGAGGAACTCGACCTGCCCATCTTTGCCTACGACATCCCCGTGTGCGTCCACACCAAGCTCCCCTGGAAGCTCCTTGCCAAGCTCGGCGCCGAGGGCGTCCTGGCCGGCGTCAAGGATTCCTCGGGCGATGACATCTCGTTCCGCTATCTCGTTCAGGAGAACGAGAAGAACGGCCATCCGATGAGCATCCTCACCGGTCACGAGGTTGTTGTCGACGGCGCCTATCTCGGCGGCGCTGACGGTTCCGTCCCGGGTCTCGCCAACGTTGAGCCCGAGGGCTACGTGCGTCAGTGGAAGGCCGCTCAGGCCGGCGACTGGGCTACCGTCAAGGCCGAGCAGGATCGCCTCAACGAGATCTCCCACATCTGGGATGTCACCTCGGGCGTTCAGGGCTATGCCGGCGGCGTTGGTGCCTTCAAGACCGCTATGAATCTCATGGGCATCTTCGACAGCCCGACCATGCCGCGCCCGGTGAAGGCCATGACCGGCGAGAACGTCGAGGCGATTAAGAAGGTCCTCCAGGACAACGGCCTCCTTTAAAGCTTTCCCAGGCACCCGACCTCGCCGTTCAACCGTGTGGCCATGACCCATTAGGTCAATGGCCACACGGTTTCTCGGCGATCTCGGGCACCTGGATAACCTTTACTGCGCTGTGACGGCTAGCCTGACGGCGCATTTCCTGTAGTTGTTTTTATCTCCTAAGGAGAGCGACATGGAGAACAAGTACGTTTGCTCCGTCGATATCGGCGGCACCAAGATTGCGACTGCCATTATGGAGTATCCGGCTGACGGCAGCGTGCCCCATCCCGTATTTGAGGCCGAGGTTCCTACCGAGGCCCAGGAGGGCGGCGAGGCTGTCTTCCAGCGTATCGAGGCGTCCATCAAGGCCGCTCTTGAGGCGAATCCCGATGTCGAGGTCCTCGGTGTCGGTATCGGTGCCGCCGGCGTCGTCGATCCCAAGACGGGCGCCATCGCGTATGCCAACGAGATTATGCCCGGCTGGTCCGGTGTTCAGTTGGGGCCGCGTCTGCGCGAGGACCTTGGTCTTCCCGTTGCCGTTGTGGGCGACGTGCAGGCTCATGCTCTGGGCGAGGCCCACTGGGGCGTCGGTAAGGGCAAGTTCTCCGTCTTGTGTCTGGGCATCGGCACGGGCATCGGCGGCGCATATGTCGAGAACGGCCGCGTGATGCAGGGCTTCCATGGTGCTGCCGGCCATATGGGCCACATCGAGTGCTCGGCTGCCGCCGGCATTCCCTGCGCCTGCGGGCGTTCCGGCCATCTTGAGTCTGTCGCTTCGGGCACTTCCATTGGTCGTATGTACGATGAGCGCTTTGGCCGCGTCGACCCCAGCCGTCCTTCGGTCGGTCGCGATGTGAACGACCTGTGCCGCGCGGGCGACGCAAAGGCAACCGAGGTCATCCATGACGCTGGCTTTGCGCTGGGCGCCAGCTTGGGCTCGCTCGCCAATATCCTTGACCCGGAGGTCATCGTGCTTTCGGGCGGTGTGATTCACCAGGGTCCCGATTGGCGCTCGCAGACGTGGAAGGACTCGGTGCACGAGGGCTATGCCAGCCAGGCGCTCGACCCGCTTCAGGACACGCCGATCCTCATCGGTTCTCTGGAGGGCGACGCGCCGCTTATCGGTGCCGCCGAACACCTTCTTGCGTCGTTGAAGTAAACATAACTACCAAGTGCGCCTTCTGAGGTGCCGCAGATTGACGTGAAAGAGGAGCGAAGCGTACTTCGGTACGCGAGCGACGGTTTGAACGTCAAGGTGCGGTGTCTCAGAAGGCTGTTTTGAGAAAGGTTGAGTCGCACATGACCGTTGATCCTTTGATTCAATCCCTGAAGGGAAAGCTCGTCGTGAGCGTTCAGGCCTATATGGGCGAGCCGCTTCGTACGCCCGAAACCATGGCTCAGATGTCTCGCGCCTGCGAGCTTGGCGGCGCCGCCGCTATTCGCTGCCAGGGTCTTGCCGACATCGCCGCCATTAAGGGCCGCTGCGAGGTCCCCGTCATCGGCTTGTGGAAGGATGGACACGAGGGCGTCTACATCACGCCGACGCTGCGCCATGCTCGCGCCTGCGTTGCCGCCGGTGCCGACATCGTGGCAATTGACGCCACTGATCGCCCGCGTCCCGATGGCAAGACCGTCGAGGACACCTTCCGTCCGCTGCACGAGGAGGGCGTGCTCCTGATGGCCGACTGTGCCACCATCGAGGACATTCGCCGTGCGGTTGATATGGGCTTTGACCTGGTATCCACCACGCTTTCTCACGGCGTCGCCGCCATCGACTGCACCATGGCCGATGGTCCCGACCTGCCGCTCCTGCGTCAGGCGACCGAGGAATTCCCCGGTCTTCCCATCATCTGCGAGGGTCGCGTGCACACGCCCGAGGAGGCTCGCGCCGCGATCGATGCTGGCGCCTGGGCCGTTGTCGTCGGCACCGCCATCACGCACCCCACGAGTATTACGAGTTGGTTCAAGGCTGCGCTTGAGGCGTAAGACAGGCCTCGTATCCGCTCGGGGCGGTATACTCAATATAGGCAATTGACCGCGCGGGATCCGGGTTGCTGGGTCCCGCGCTTGTTTTCGGGAGGCAGCACATGCAAAAGGGAGATGCCATGGATGCGGCGGAGCGCTCGGAGCGCATCCCCGATATCGTCATCATCACCGGAATGTCCGGATCGGGCCGCACACAGGCCATGCACGTGTTCGAGGACATGGGCTATTTTTGCATTGATAACCTGCCTCCGCGTCTGATTGCCCAGCTTGCCGAGCTCGTTGGCATCAATACGGGCGTGGGCAGGCATCTCGCCGTCACCTGCGATTTGCGTAGCCAGGGACTGTTTGACGAGTTGCTCGATGCGGTCGCCGCGCTCGAAGAGCGCGAGATGAGCTGCGACATCGTGTTCCTGGAGGCCTCTGACGAGGTGCTGATCCGTCGTTATAGCGAAAACCGCCGCCGCCATCCCATTGCCAAGCCGGGGGAGACTACGGCCGATGCGATTCAGCGGGAGCGTCTGCAGCTGCAGGGTGTGCGCGATCGAGCCGATATGATCATCGACACGAGCCGTCTGCGCACCTCTGCCCTGCGCAATAAATTGCGCATGGCGTTCTCCGAGTTGTCCGACCAGCAGCTCATGGACGTTCACGTGTTCTCGTTTGGCTTTAAGCACGGTATGCCCGTCGAGGCGGACATTATGATCGACGTTCGCTTCCTGCCCAATCCGTTCTACGATCCCGAGATGCGCACCATGACCGGTCTCGATAAGAAAGTCTCCGACTTTGTTCTGGACCATCCCAAGACCCAGGAGTTCTGGAAGGCCTGGACGCAGCTGCTCGATACGGTCATGCCCGGCTATATCGCGGAGGGCAAGCCGCAGCTTTCTATCGCCATCGGTTGCACGGGCGGTCAACACCGCAGCGTTGCCATCGCCGAGGCCACGGCGCGTTATTTGGAAGGCGCCCAGTATCACGTGAGCATTTCCCATCGCGACTTGTCGCGCGCGAACACGAAAGCATAGGCCTGCATGTCGTTTACCGCCGAGGTGCGTGACGAGCTCGCGCGCTGCGAACCCGAATGTGAATACTGCGATTTGTCGACGCTTGCCGCCCTGACGCGTGTGAGCGGTACGCTTTCGCTGGCCGGCTCCGGGCGGTATCGTTTGACGGTCGCGACCGAGACGGGTGCCGTCGCGCGCACGATGATTACGCTGACGCATCGTATCCTTAAGCTCAAAACGGAATTCACCGTTCGTAAATCGGTCTTGCATAAGGTCCGTAACTATCTCATTACCCTGCCCGATCAACCCGACCTGGACAAGGCTCTGGTGCTGCTGGGCATTCTAGACCGCAGGGGAGGGCTCGTCGCCGGTGTTCCCCGGCACATCGTTGCCCGTCCCTGCTGCAGACTTGCCTACATCCGCGGCGCGCTCATCGCCGGCGGTTTCGTGGCCGATCCCCGCGGAGACTTTCATTTGGAGATCGCGGTGCAGGGCGAGCAATATGCCAAGGGGCTCTGCGACCTGTTGGGGCAGATTGGGGTCCATGCGCGCGTCAACGCACGGCGCGGGTCCTATGCCGTGTACATTAAGAGCGCCGAGGAGATCGAGCGGCTCCTAAAGCTGGTCGGAGCCAAGCGCAGCGTTGCCGAGATTGAGGAGGCGCGCGCGGTCAAATTGGTTAAGAACGACGTAAACCGTCGCGTGAATGCCGAGCTGGCCAATCAGACCAGAAGTGCGGGCGCTGCCCAGCATCAGCTTGCGTTGATCGGTGAGCTCGAACAGCGGGGTTTGCGCGACACGCTTCCGGACGCCTTGGCGGTCTTTTGCGACCTGCGCGAGCGCTACCCCGATCTGTCACTGCGCGATTTGGGGGAGATGGCTGACCCTCCCTTGTCGAAGTCGGCCCTCTACCATCGAGTTTTGAGACTTGAAAAGCTCATTGAAGCAAACAGGTAGTTTAAAGTATCGACTTATATACGGATTTAGCTGCTATTTTATTCTTTAAAACGTTTTAACGTAAATTTGATTTTCAATTTCGAGCATTCTCGTGAAATTCAAGTCAAAAAAAAGGTATATTAGGCGAGTGGTTAGTTTGTGGGCCTCAACGGCGGGCGCTGTAGCTTGCGGGGGCCTTACGAAAGGAGACACAATGGCAGTAAAGGTTGCTATTAACGGCTTCGGTCGCATCGGTCGTCTGGCTTTCCGTCAGATGTTCGGTCATGAGGGCTCCGAGATCGTCGCTATCAACGACCTCACCTCTCCCGATATGCTCGCTTACCTGCTGAAGTACGACTCCACGCAGGGCAACTACGCTCGCGATCACGAGGTCGTTGCTGGCGAGGATTCCATCACCGTTGACGGCAAGGAGATCAAGATCTACAAGGAGGCCGACGCCAACAACCTGCCTTGGGGCGACCTCGACGTCGACGTCGTTCTCGAGTGCACCGGCTTCTACACCAGCAAGGCTAAGGCTCAGGCCCACATCAACGCTGGCGCCAAGAAGGTCGTCATCTCCGCTCCGGCCGGCAGCGATCTGCCCACCATCGTGTACAACGTCAACCATGAGACGCTGACCGCTGAGGACAACATCATCTCCGCTGCTTCCTGCACCACCAACTGCCTCGCCCCGATGGCCAAGGGTCTGAACGACTTCGCTCCCATCGTGTCCGGCATCATGACCACCATTCACGCCTGGACTGGCGACCAGATGCCGCTCGACGGCCCGCAGCGCAAGGGCAACTTCCGTCGCTCCCGCGCCTGCTCCGAGAACATCGTCCCGAACACCACGGGCGCTGCCAAGGCCATCGGCCTGGTTCTCCCCGAGCTCAACGGCAAGCTCATCGGTGCCGCCCAGCGCGTCCCGACGCCGACCGGCTCCATCACCAACCTCTACGCTGTCGTTGACAAGAAGGTCACCGTCGACGAGGTCAACGCCGCTATGAAGGCCTACGCTGCCACCATCTCCGAGACCTTCGGTTACAACGAGGACGACATCGTCTCCACCGACATCATCGGCGAGACCCACGGCTCCATCTTCGACGCCACTCAGACCATGTGCTCTGATCTCGGCAACGGCCAGACCCTCGTTCAGGTCACCTCTTGGTACGACAACGAGAACTCCTACACCTCTCAGATGGTCCGCACCATCAAGTACTTCGAGAAGTTCGTTGCTTAATTTAGCTTTTAGCGAATAGCTCGTTGAGCGTCTAAAGAAGGGCGCGGCCTTATAGGGCTTACACCCTAGGGTCGCGCCCTTTTTATAGGAAATCGTCTGCCGTAATGGGAGGCAGACACGTACGAAAGGTAGAAGCAAACATGGCCTTTACCAAGAAGACCGTCCGCGACATCGATGTCGACGGCAAGCGCGTTCTCGTCCGCGTTGACTTCAACGTGCCTATCAAGGATGGCGTCGTTGGCGACACCACCCGCATCAAGGCTGCCCTGCCCACCATCAACTACCTCGTTGAGCACAACGCTCGCGTCATCCTCATGAGCCACCTCGGCCGTCCCGAGGGCACCGGCTTCCAGCCTGAGCTCTCCCTTGAGCCTGTCGCCAAGAAGCTCGCTGAGCTCTCTGGTCTCGATGTTGCCTTTGTCGCCGACACCTACGGCGAGAAGGCTGCTGAGGCTGTCGCCGCCGTCGAGCCGGGCAAGGTCCTCGTTCTCGAGAACGTCCGTTTCGACAAGCGTGAGAAGAAGAACGATCCCGAGATCGCCAAGAAGCTCGCTTCCTATGGTGACGTCTTCGTTCTCGATGCCTTCGGCACCGCTCACCGCGCCCAGGGTTCCGTCGTGGGCCCCGCCGCTTACCTGCCTGCCGTCGCCGGCTTCCTGCTCGAGAAGGAGGTCGACACGCTGACCGGCATCTTCGCCGAGCCCGAGCGCCCCTTCGTCGCTATCGTCGGCGGTTCCAAGGTTTCCTCCAAGATCGGCGTTCTCGATCACCTCATCGACTCCGCTGACACCCTGATCATCGGTGGCGGCATGGCCTACACCTTCTTCCTGGCTCAGGGCCTGACCGTCGGTCAGTCCCTCAAGGAAGAGGACTGGGTCGAGCGCGCCGGCGAGATGCTCAAGAAGGCCGAGGAGAAGGGTGTCAAGATCCTGCTCCCCATCGACAACCGCGTTGCCGATCACTTTGGCGAGGACGCTGTCCCCGAGGTTGTCGCTTCCGACGCTATCCCCGACGATCGTGAGGGCATGGACATCGGCCCCAAGACCGAGGAGCTCTACGCCGAGGCCGTCAAGGGCGCCAAGACCGTGTTCTGGAACGGCCCCATGGGCGTCTTCGAGTTCGACAACTTCGCTCACGGCACCCAGGCTATCGCCGAGGCCGTCGCCGAGGCCGACTGCACCTCGATCATCGGCGGTGGTGACTCTGTCGCGGCTGTCAACAAGTTCAACCTGGCCGACAAGATGAGCTGGATCTCCACCGGTGGTGGCGCTTCCATGGAGCTCGTCGAGGGTAAGGCCCTGCCCGGAGTGGAGGCGCTTCTCGATGCCTAATCGCACCCTTCTTATCGCTGGTAACTGGAAGATGAACAACGACGTCGCCGAGGCCGCCAAGCTCGCCGACGAGCTGGCTCAGGCTCTGCCCGAGGTTCCGGCTGGCGTCGAGGTGCTCGTCTGCCCTCCGACCATTGACATCACCACGGTTCATGACCGCATTCAGGCTGCCCCCATCGCCCTCGGTGCACAGAACGTGTACTGGGAGGCCAAGGGTGCCTTCACCGGTGAGTCCTCTTGCGACATGCTCAAGTCCGCTGGCTGCACCTACTGCATCATCGGTCACTCCGAGCGTCGCGACTACTTCCACGAGACCGACGAGGACCAGAACAAGAAGGCTAAGGCTCTCGTTGCCGCCGGTCTTGTTCCCGTCTTCTGCTGCGGCGAGTCCCTTGAGGTCCGCGAGGCTGGCACCTATGTCGAGCACGTCGTGAACCAGGTCAAGGCTGGCCTTGCTGGCCTTGAGATCACCTGCCCCAAGCAGGTCGTCGTCGCCTACGAGCCCATCTGGGCCATCGGCACCGGCAAGACCGCTACCGCCGAGGATGCTCAGGAGGTCTGCGGCGCTATCCGTGAGACCCTCAAGGAGATGTTTGGCGAGGAGCTCGCCGACGGTATCCGCGTCCTGTACGGTGGTTCCGCTAAGCCCGGCAACATTGCCGAGCTCGTCGCCAAGCCCGACGTTGACGGAGCCCTCGTGGGCGGCGCTTCGCTCAAGGCTGCCGACTTCGCCTCTATGGTCGTCAAGGCAGGCGAGTAGGACATATGGCACAGCGTCATCTTCCTGCACTCCTGATCATCATGGATGGCTGCGGCCTTGCTCCGGCTGATGGCGAGAACGCCGTCGCCGCTGCCAAGACTCCCTTCCTTGATAGTCTGTACGAGAAGTACCCCCACACCACGCTCGGCGCTTCGGGCGAGGACGTGGGTCTTCCCGATGGCCAGATGGGTAACTCCGAGGTGGGTCACCTCAACATCGGTGCCGGCCGCATCGTGTTCCAGGAGCTTTCGCGCATCAACAACGCCATCAAGGACGGCTCCATCGCCAAGAACGAGGTTTTTGTCAAGGCTATGGACGACGTCAAGGCTGACGGCAAGACCCTCCACCTCATGGGCCTTATGAGCCCTGGCGGTGTTCATTCTCATATGAACCACGTTGAGGCTCTGGTCAAGATGGCTGCCCAGCATGGCGTCAAGACCGTTCGTGTACACGCCTTTATGGACGGCCGCGACGTCGACCCGCAGTCCGGTGCCGGTTACATGAGTGAGTTCTGCGCCTTCCTGGCTAAGATCTCCGAGGAGACCGGTTGCGACGCTCGCGTTGCCACCGTTTCGGGCCGCTATTGGGCCATGGACCGCGACAACCGCTGGGACCGCGAGCAGCTTGCCTATGACGCCATCGTCTCCGGCAAGGGCGTTGCTGCCACGTCCGCCGAGCAGGGCCTCAAGGACTACTACGCCGAGGAGGCCGAAAGCCTCTTCGCGTCCGTGCGCGCCCTGCTCGGCGACACGAAGCTCAACATCGAGATGCACTACGCCGTCGGCTCTCCCGCCGAGGAGATCGTGAAGGAAGCCGACCTCGTCGACGCCGACCTCATCATCATGGGCATCCGCGGGCATTCCGCCGTGAGCAGCTTCCTCTTCGGCTCCGTCTCGAACGCCGTTCTCGCCCACACCCACCGTCCGATCCTGATGCTGCGCGACAAGCTCCCCGAAGGGACCTCGCTTCTTCGCATCGGCATCGCCTGCGACGGCTCCGAATACGGCGAGCGCGCCGTGGACTTCGTGCTCAAGAACCGCGCGCTCTTCGGCTCCGAAACCCGCTACGAGCTTCTCAACGCGGGCCGCTCCACCCATACGATCGGCCTCTCCTCGATGGCAAGCATGATGTCGAGTCCGACGGCCGCCGCCGACATGGTCAAGCTTCGCGGCCAGCACTTCGACGCAGTGATGGCCGCCCTCATGCCCAAGTTCGAGGCCGAAGGCATCAAGCCGCGCCCCGTGCGCCTTGACGGCAACCCCGGCGAAGTGATCGCCGACTACGCCGAAAATACGCCGCTCGACCTGCTCCTCATGGGCTCGCACGGCTACGGCAACCTGCGCTCCGCGCTCATGGGCTCCACCGCCCAGAAGATCGCGGCCAACAGCTCCGTGCCACTGCTCATCATCCGATAAGCACAATCCGCATGACTGAAAGCGGGCGCCTTCCGATCAGGAAGACGCCCGCGTCTCATTCATGCGTCAATGCATCGACGAAAACCAGAGGAATGACCTCATTCGATGGCGATCATCTTCTTGGCCTTGGCTTCGATCGCCTCCTTCTTCGGGATCGAGATGCTCAGGACGCCGTTTTCGTACTTCGCCTTGACGTCTTCTTCAGTCACGCCCTCGCCCACGTAGAACGCGCGGCTCAGAGCGCCGGACCAGCGTTCGCGGCGAACGCACTGGCCCTTCTTTTCGGCCTCCTGCGTCTCCTCAACGGCCTTTTCAGCGCTGATCGTCAGATAGCCGTCCTTGAGCGTGGCGCTGATGTTCTCCTTGCGGAAGCCCGGAAGCTCAACATCAAGCTCCCAGCTCTTTTCGCCTTCGCGCACGTCGGTCTTCATCAGACGGCCGGCGCGGTTGCCGAAGAGCTTGTCATGACCGTGACGATCGGTCATGCCGGCGAACGGGAACGTTTCATCGAAAAGGTCTTCACCAAAAACAGACGGAAGCAGCATTTTGTTTTCCTTCATTGTCTTCTGCCGTCGACCATGGCGGTGTGCATTCGGAGAAGTGCCTGTGCGGCACCCTTTCGGGCGCCCCGCACCTCTCTCTGAGGACTATATGGAGGCTTCAAGTCTGATTTCAAGCTCGGAAAAAGCGAAACCTTTGCCTAAAGGCAAAAGAAAAGCGGAGTTCGTGCATCAGGAAGGCTCCCCTCCTCTTCAGACGGCTCAAGGATTGTCGAGAGCCTTCGGATATACTCGAAAAATCCTGAAGCTCCCGGAGATGCGTCATGGAAGACGTGAAGGCTCAACTTGCCCTTTTGACACGGGTCGTCACTGACCTTCAGAAAGTCGTGCTCGAACTCAAGGCGGAAATCTCGGCGCTGCGCAGCCAAAGCAGTTTGCCCAAAGCCGTCGAACCGCTCAAAGCAGTCGAAACCCCGCCCGCAACCGCCACGTCAGGCCTCGAGATTCCTGATGAGCCGTGGACGGACGCTGAAGCCAAAACACAAGCCCCATGCGGCAGCACCGGAAAACAATTGGTCAAGACGCCGAAGATTGTTGCGGAAACGGATCTCACTTCACGAGAGAAGGTCGAGCTGTTCGCAGGTCTATTTGCAGGCAGATCCGATGTCTACGCAACCCGCTGGGCCTCCAGGACCGACGCGCAAAAGTCCGGCTACTCGCCGAAATGCACCATGCGTTACACCGAAGGCTGCAGCCTGAAGTGCCACCTGTGCCCGCACCGAGCCTACGAAAAGGTGACTGCCGGGAC